>DHKM01000046.1:0-12654 GCA_002404835.1 Caryophanales bacterium UBA4694
ATTATATAGAAAAAAAGGAAGTTTGGCAGACTGTCTTTGCAAAACAAAACGAATTGTAAATGCAAAGAGGGTGATTTTACATTTTCTTTACATTCTTTTACAAGGTCAGGATAGAGAAGGTTATAGAGAAAAAATAAACTTTATTCGTACATAAAAGAGGTAAAAAAATGAAAAAGAAAATTATCAGCTTATCAATCATGTTTGCAGCGAGCACTATGATGCTTGCTAGTTGTGGGAATCAGGAATTCGACAAGAATCAAGCCATTACAGCCTACACAAGGGACACCAATTCAGGAACCAGAGAAGGCTTCATGGAAAAAATCAATTACAAAGAAGCCGCTAAGGACGACACCAAATTAAATAAGAGAGTGAAGCCCGTTGCAAGTAACGGAGATATGCTAAATGCATTAGAACAATCTGAATATGGTATCGGTTATTTTTCATTCGACAGTAAAGAGGAAGCCGAAAAGAATGGTGTGAAATTACTAAATTTTGAAAATGTTGAACCTACAGAAGATTCCATTTTAAATGGAACATATAAACTTGCAAGAGATTTTAACTATTGCATAGCAGAAGAAAGCGATGAAACAAAGAAACTGATTGTCGAGGCTTTCGTTGCCTTTATGTCTACAAGCGAGGGACTTACAACTATAAAATCAAACGGCGGTGTTTGCAAAATCACAACTTCAACAAAGACTTGGAACGATATAAAAGGAAACTTCCCTGGAATCGAAGAAGATCATTCTTCCGTTACCATCAATTTCGGAGGTTCAACTTCCGTAGAAAAAATTGCAAAAGCTCTTAGTGCTCAATTCAAAGCTTTAGCTGGAAATTTCAATGCAAATCATAATCATACAGGATCAGGGGATGCATTTAAAAAAACTCAAGGTAGTGAAAAAGGCACTTTGGATATTGGTTTTGCAAGCCGTGGATTCCACACAGATTCCGATGAAAAGTTCAAAGAAGGTACTTACGGAAAAATTTGCGTTGATGGAATCGTTGTTGGTGTCAGTGATAAAAACCCATTGTCCAATATTTCCGCAAGTCAGGCTAAAGCCATTTATGCTGTAGATGATTCTACCTTAAATACTTGGGCTGACATCATAAAATAAATTTCAATCAAAAAAAGGATTCTGCCACGTAAATATCGTGGCAGATTTGCTTTTATCTATGGAAAACAAAAAATCAATAAACGACAATTTCATCTTCAGTTCAGAAAAGAGAGCAATCCGAAAGAAAAAAACAGATAAGATCGTTCGATTCATTTTCCTTTTGCTGACCTTTTTTTGCGCATCAATAATTTTCATCGTCCTTGGATTTATTCTTTTTAAAGGTTTGACTCCTTTTTTAAAAAAATATTCGGAAAATGGCAACCCAAAAGCAAGCGCTAGTTTTTCGTTTCTTTTATTTGGAGACATTTTCAACGGCGGTTATGATGCAGTTTCAAATACATACCATTATGGAGCTGGTTTTTTGTTCGTAAATACCGTTCTTCTTAATGTTCTTACTGCATTATTTTCTATACCTACAGGTATATTGACTTCTCTTTTCATAACAAGAATAGCTCCAAAGCCTCTTGGAAAGATAATCGAAACAGGAGTTGATCTTTTAGCGGCTATTCCTTCAGTCATTTTTGGTATTTTCGGTCTAGGAGTAATAGTTCCGATAATAAAATCCTTTTCAAATAGCATCGGATATAAATCAGCCACTGGAATTTCCATGCTCTCCGGAGCCATAGTACTATCCTTGATGATTATCCCTACCATCGTCTCGGTTTCCATCACAGCTATTAAATCAGTAAACGATCAGCAAATCCAGGCCTCATTAGCTTTAGGTGCAAGTAAGACTCAGACAGACTTTAAAATCGTGTTACAAGGTGCTAAATCAGGTATCTTTGCGGGAATAATTTTAGGACTAGGAAGAAGCTTGGGTGAAGCTACCGCTGTTTCTATGGTTTGCGGTTCAACATTGCGAGGAATAACAATCAATCCCCTTGACTCCACAACAACTCTTTCAAGTCAAATCCTTTTGGCTTTTGGTGAAGCCGCCTATGGATCTTTGAATTATGATGCGCGATTCTCGGCTGGTATTCTGCTGATGATTCTTATCTTGTTAACAAATCTTATCCTTAACGATGTCAAAAATCATATTTCTTCCATAGACAAGAAACCTTTATTCATTACTTCACTTGTGAATAAAGTTAAAACCCTGATTGTAAGAAAAAAACATATTCCAGAAAGGAAACTAGAAAAATGATCATCTCCAATCAGAAACAGAAAAAAAGAAAAATAAAGGATATTATGCTTTCTTTTTTAACTTATCTTTTCTCTTCTTTTTCTCTTATCGGTTTGATTGCAATCATATGTTTCATTTTTTTCAAGGGTTACAAAAACTTTAGCTGGTCTTATATCACAGGGGACTACGCAACCGATGTTTTGACAATTAGAACGGATACTTCCATAACTCAGAGCAAGAATGAAACAAATTACACCCCATCAAAAGATGAATATTTTTCATCTAAATGGGGGCTTGCTTTCAAACAAGGAAATGATCAAGAAGGAAAGCCGGCAACATTCATCAGCTATATAGATCCGAATGCAAACATCAACAACTGGGTAGACTCATCGAGTGGCCAAAAAATTGAACTAAAAGAAGGATATCAGATTACTTCCCTTCAACTTTGGAGTTCTTTGATTGCATCAGATGATACCGAAGTATATATCGTAAACGGAAAAAATGCAAAAGAAGTATGCAATGCATTCGATAAAGGAAACTACCTTGTCACAATGACCGTCCAAAGTGGAGGGCTAGGCATGCGCGGTTCTTTTATATCGACATTATGGTTGATCTTGATTTCAATGATCATTGCTCTTCCCTTAGGCATCGGAGGTGCTATCTATCTTGGGGTCTATGCCAAAAACAATAAAATGACATCTTTTCTAAGAAATTCCATTGATATGATTTCAGGAATTCCTTCGATAATTTTTGGACTTGCAGGTGCTTTGATTTTTATTCCAATATTCGGAGGACAATATTCCCTACTTGCAGGCGGATTCACTTTGGCTTGTATGATTCTCCCTGTAATCATCAAGACCACGGAAGAAAGTATCAAAAACATACCAAATTCACTGAAACAAGCTTCTCTGGCTTTGGGAGCAAGTGAAACTGAAACAACCTTCAAAATCATTATCCCAAATGCTTTGCCAGGAATTTTGACGTCGTCCCTACTTGGAATCGGAAGAGTGATAGGTGAAAGTGCTGCATTAATTTATACAGCTGGTGCTGCGATTCAAGACTTCATAGTACCAACCAAAGGTTCAGCATCCCTAGCAGTTCATATTTGGACTTTGATGCAAGGGGAAACGCCAAATTTTGCGGCTGCTTGTTCTGTCGCAATTATGATACTGATTCTCGTCTTTTTCTTAAACCTTGTTATAAAGTTAATCAGTCTAAGAATAGATCGTAAACAAAAAGGTAGGTGAAATATGGAAGAAACATGTGAAAAAATCATCGAAGTTAAAAATTTGAATTTGTTCTATGGAAAAAAACAGGCATTGAAAAATATTTCTCTGCCAATTTATAAGAACAAAGTCACAGCTTTAATTGGTCCCAGCGGTTGTGGAAAATCCACATTCCTTCGTTGTCTCAACCGTATGAACGATTTAGTAAGCGATTGTAAAATAGAAGGAGAAATCTTTTTTCGAGATAAAAATATCATGGAAATGAATACCATCCAACTTAGGACTCAAGTCGGTATGGTTTTCCAGCAACCTAATCCTTTTCCGATGAGTATCTATGATAATGTAGCTTATGGGCCACGTTGCCAAGGAATCAAAGATAAAGCCACTTTGAATAAAATCGTTGAACAATCATTAAAAAATGCAGCTTTATTTGAAGAAGTCAAAGATCGGACGAAAACAAATGGACTTGCATTATCAGGTGGTCAACAACAAAGGCTTTGTATTGCA
This sequence comes from Caryophanales bacterium UBA4694, assembly GCA_002404835.1. GTDB lineage: Bacteria > Bacillota_I > Bacilli_A > RFN20 > CAG-288 > Enterosoma. Next base: position 3,969 of record DHKM01000046.1, read on the forward strand.
AGGGCTTTAGCAATGAGACCAGATATTCTTTTAATGGACGAACCCACATCTGCTCTTGACCCTATTGCCACAAGCAAAATAGAAGACCTTATTCACGAACTAAAAAAAGACTACACCATCATCATCGTTACGCACAATATGCAACAAGCCACGAGAATAAGTGATTATACAGCTTTCTTCATGATGGGGGATTTAGTAGAGTTCAGTCAAACGGAGGAATTCTTTTCTCATCCGAAGGAAAAGAAATCGAACGATTATATCACGGGAAGATTTAGTTAAAAGGACAATAATACTATGGGAATTGAAAAAGAAATCAAAGAGTTAGACGGACAAATTCTTGAAATGGCAGGTCAGGTTGAAAAAAACCTGAGCTATGCAATTGACGTTTATCTAAATTATGATGAATTGAAAAAATACCAACAAGTTGACGACAAAAAAGTCAACATGCAGGAACGGATGATTGAAAAAGATTGTCTTCACTTAATGCTTAAAGAACGCCTTTTCTCTGAAGACCTGAGACAAGTCACTGGAATTATGAGCATGGTTCAGGATCTAGAAAGACTGGGAGACCATGCAAAAGATATTCTAGAATTTGCATTGCGCCTTAAAAATCCGTTTCGAAGAGACAATCGGATTTATGATTTGACAGAACATGTCTATTCAATGGTAGAAAGAAGCATTCAGTCGTACCTAAAAAGGGATGTAGGCATGGCTAAGCAAGTCATTTTGGATGATGATTATGTCGATCAAGAATATTCCAGTATCATTCAAGAACTCATCGATAAAGAAAATAAAGGAGAAATCACATCCAGCTATGCCATATATTCGGCTTTGGTTGTAAAATATCTTGAAAGGATTGGTGATCACGCGACAAATGTCGCGGAATGGGCTATTTATATTCTTACCGGATACTATAAAGACCTTCAGATCATCTAAGGATTGAATATGAGACTCATATATTCATTAGAAGACGACCTAGATATTGCCAAAATCATTTCTGTTTCATTGTCAAAAGCCGGTTATGAAGTGAAAACATTTGACAACTGCCACGATTTTCTTCAGGCTTTTGAAGAGAAAAAACCAAACATGGTGCTTCTTGACCTTATGCTTCCAGATGCTTCCGGAATGGACGTATTGAAAAAAATCCGTGGAAACCAATCGAATAAGAATGTCAAAGCCATTATTATTTCTGCAAAACGATTGACAATGGACAAAGTTGAAGGACTAGACAACGGGGCTGACGATTATATAGAAAAACCCTTTGATATCCTAGAATTGATTTCAAGGGTCAATGCTAGATTCCGTGAAGAAAACACAGATCTTTGTTATCAAAGTCTAAGGATGAATCTGGATAAGCATACCGTTTACGAAGATAATAAAGAAATCGCCTTAACCAATACTGAATATGAAATTCTTAAATTACTTCTCAGCAATATCGGAAAAGTTGTATCTAGAGAAGATATCTTCCGAGAAGTTTATCAATCCAAAGAAGAAATTGAATCAAGGTCGATTGATATGCATGTCGCATCTCTGAGAAAGAAAATCGATAACAAGAACACTATAAGAACTATCTATGGTATCGGATATTTGATTGGGTAAAAATCATGAGGAAAAAACTTACTTTTTATCATGCGTTGATTGTTTTTGTCTCCTTAGTTCTTCTCGTCGTTACCTCGTGTCTTGCTCTTTCCTTTGTTAACAGAAAGAACTATGAGACACAACTTCATAGTTATCTAACTTTGACAAGAGATGTTCTCCATCTCGAAGAAGATGAATCCAAAGAGGAACAGGCGGCAATCAAAGATACTGTAAACACGCTTTCTTCTTCGGAACAGGGATTAAGAATCACAATCATCGATTTACAAGGAAACGTTATCGAAGACAGCGATAAAAGTGACATTACAACATCTCACCTGGACAGGGAAGAAATCAAGAATCCTGGGAAAATCGTTTATCGATACTCTACAACATTGAGCAAAAAAATGATGTACTTGGCAGGAAAGGATAATTCAAACAGATATTATATTCGAGTCTCCATTCCACTCGGGAACATTTATGAAATTTTAAAAGTAACGATTCTTGTCTCAGTCATCACCCTGATTGTTGTACTTATCCTTTCAATCATCATAGATATCTACGTCATTGACAAATCATTAAAACCGCTAAAAGAAGACACAAAAAGACTTTCATCAATCATCAATTCTGACTATATTGAAACTAAAGACGATGATTTAGTCTCAATATCCTACCAAATTGATAAAACCAAAGACCTCATCGATAATAAGATTAAATCTTTGACTTGCGAAAAAGAAAAACTGCAATTTATCCTAAATTCAATGAATCAAGGTCTACTCATTATAGATTCAGAAAAAAACATTCAATTGTTCAATAATGCAATAATAAACATCTTCAAAAATAAAATAAAAGAAAATGATTCACTAACCTCTTTGACTATTTTGCCGGAAATATTCGATTCTTATCATGATGCCTTGAATAACAACATTTCCTCATTTGACATCAATATAAATAACAGAGAATACTTTATCAATGTTTCTCCAATCGAAGAAGATTGGATTCCGTCAAGCAAAGATATCAAAGGTGTCATGATGACATTTGTAGATATCAGCGAAAAGAAAAAACTCGAAGATGCAAAGAAAGACTTTTTTGCCAACGCATCTCATGAACTGAAGTCACCTTTGACGTCCATAATTGGCTACACAGAAATGATCAAGAATGGATTTTTATCTACTCCCAATGAAATAAAGGATGCAGAAGAAAGAATATTGAGCGAAGCAAAGCGAATGAACGAAATCGTCAAAGGTATGTTGGATCTATCCAGACTCGAAAGTGAAGATTATAAGAAAAATATAGAATCTTTATCCTTGATAGGAAATATTCGAATGAGCCTTGGTCTTTTTGAACAAGAGATTGAATCCAATAAAATTGATGTCGAAATCCATGGTGAGGACTTTAACGTCAATATGGACAAGGAAGACCTTAGCCTATTAACTAAGAATCTCATCGAAAATGCAGTTAGATACAATCGACCTTCCGGAAAAATCGTCATCACACTGGACAAAACCCAAAAAATTTGTTCCATCAAAGACACCGGCATCGGCATTCCTAAAACAGATGTCGGCCGAATATTCGAAAGATTTTACCGAGTTGATAAAGCACGTAGCCGAAAATTGGGAGGTACCGGGCTTGGTCTTTCAATCGTAAAACATATTTGTCTGAGCTATTCTATAAAAATCAGTGTCGATTCTATTTTGGATATCGGTTCTACTTTTACCTTGGTATTCTGATTATCGGGAAAGGAACTGCTATTTCTCTTCCCCTACTTTCTTAAATGGAAGAAAACATGATAAAATAATTCTGTCGTTAACAGCAATCTTTTCCAAATTAGAAGAAAGGCCTATCTGTCATGAACTGGATGAATTTTTACACCTTTTCCTTGATTTTCTGCATCTCTTCTTTTCTTATTCTTATAATAATGATCCAAGGAACCAATTGTTTGACAAAAAGAGAAAAACGATCTTTCTACGTGACATATGTTTATATGATAGTCATATTTTTGATCGAATATCTCGGAAATATACTTAATGGCAATCCAAAAACAGGCGGTTTCCTTAAATTTTTGAAATTCCTGGACTATTCCCTGACGCCCTTGATATCCATCTTGTTTGTCCGCCAGGTAATCGAAATGAAGCGAATCGAAAAGGCTTTATTCATCCTGTTGATGTTCAATATGATATATGAGTTTTTATCTATATTCTTCGGGTGGAACTTCACTATCACAGATGGTGTCTATCAACATGGTCCTTCCTACGTCATTTATTTGATTATTTGTACCATATCTATCTTATATGTTGCTGCCAGTTTCTATTATTTTATCAAAAGCCATCGCAGAGGAAATCTCTTCTCTCTTATTTTAATAACAACCTTCACATTCGCTGGAATTCTCCTCCAGGAATTCCTACCATCTAGCGATGTAAAGACTGTAATGCTTGGACTGACGCTTGGGTCATTCCTTCTCTTCATCCATTATGTTTTCTTCACTTCCGAAAAGAAACAAGAGGAACTGAACGAAAAGGAAAAAATGCTCAAAGAAGACCCATTGACGGGTCTTGACAATCGTTATTCCTATAATATTGAACTCAACAAGAACAACAGACTAACCAGTCTTAATGACGAACTGATCATCTTCGTTTGTGACATCAATTATCTAAAAAAAGTCAATGACTCATTAGGACATGAGGCAGGAGATGAATTGATTATTGCCGGAGGAAAAATTCTCTTATCTGTTTTCTCACCATATGGAAAATGTTTCCGAACAGGAGGAGACGAATTCGTCATCATTGCAAATCTAAAAAATGGAAAAGAGAAAGAGCTGATCCGAGAAATCAACGAAGAAACATCCAAATACAACGGAGCAAATATTCATGGATTCTCCATGTCAATCGGTTATGCAAAACATACGGATTATCCATCCCTGAATTTTGAAAAACTAGTCAATGCCGCAGACGAGAATATGTACACAATCAAGAAGAAATTCCATAAATCCGAAAACTCCTGAAAAAGGAGTTTTTCTTTTTGTTGACAAATATGAATCACTATTCATATAATATATTCATTCATATGAACACTTGTTCATATGATATGGAGGCAATGTATGGAACAAGAAGAATCGATATTCGGAAAAGAATTCATCATCAAAATCGCACGTCTCATTGTGGGATTGACTTTGGCTTTGTTGGGCCAATTCTACTTAAACGAAAACAATTTCTCTCTTGCCGTCAATCTTACTGTCATGCTTCTTAGTTGGATTATCCTTGCATATGATGTACTGATTGATGCTATAAAAGATATCATCTATGAACATGAGATCTTCAATGAAGATTTTTTAATGATCATCGCTTCTATAGGGGCATTTTCCATCAGAGCATTCGGTCCGGAAACAAACGAATTCATCGAAGGTGTTATGGTTATGCTTCTCTTCCAGATTGGTGAGACCTTCGAAGATATTGCGGACTATCGTTCCCATAAGGCAATACAAGAAGCTGTCGGGTTGAGAGCGACAGTCGCACACAAAAAAGAAGAAAATAGATATATCGACATAGTCCCCGAAGAACTAAAAATCGGAGACATTGTTTCCGTAAGAGTCGGAGAAATTCTTCCTGCAGATGGTACCATCATCGAAGGAAGCGGGTTCCTGGATATGTCATCTTTAACAGGGGAACCTGTTCCGGTAAAAAAATCCAATGGCCAGTCTGTCAATGCAGGAACCATACTAAAAGAAGGATCCATCGCAATTAAAGTCAGCAAAGAATTTAAAGATAATACCGTTTCAAAAATCCTGAACCTCATCGAAGAGGGAAACAACAGTAAATCCAAAGCCACTCGATTCGTAGATAAATTTGCAAAATTCTATACTCCGATTGTCGTAATTTTAGCTATTATTCTTGCCATACTTCCGCCTTTGATCATCCAATATAACAATCCTTTGATTTGGGAAAAGTGGGTATACCGTTCATTGAATCTATTGATTATATCCTGTCCATGCGCAATCGTCATTTCTGTACCTCTAACCTATTTTGCGGGCATCGGACTTGCTTCTAAAAACGGAATCGTAATCAAAGGAGCAGGTATTTTCGATTCTCTATCTGAATTAGGCATGCTTGTAACAGACAAAACAGGAACTCTTACGCATGGGGATTTCAAGGTAACGAAAATCAAATCAAGTCTTTCGGAAGACGACTTCATGAGTTACGTGAAAACATGTGAAAGTAAGAGTAACCATCCAATAGCCATTGCTATTTCTCGTTCAGAAAGGGGAAAAGTACTTCAAGACCCCGAAAATTATGAAGAAATAGCTGGTTCAGGAATCAAATGTAAAGTCGACGGAAAGGAATTGCTTTGCGGTAATGCGAAATTATTCCAAAAGGAAAATGTCAATTATGAACCAATTGATGAAGATGGAACTATAGTTTATCTTGCTTTGAATAACGATTATCAGGGTTACCTGATTCTATCCGATTCCATCCGAAAAGAATCCAAAACACTTATAGACGGCCTTCACAAAAAGAACATTAAAGTAGTTATGTTAACCGGAGATAAAGAAGAAAGTGCAAAAAAGACAAGCCAGGCATTAGGGTTGGATGAATATCACAGCCAATTGTTGCCACAGGAGAAGACAGAAATTTTGAAGGATAAAATAAGCAAAAAAGAAAAAGCTGTCGCCTATATGGGCGATGGAATCAACGATGCAGCAAGCATTGCCTTAAGTGATATCGGTATTGCAATGGGCGGAGCAGGAAGCGATTTGGCCATCGATAATGCAGATCTAATCATAATGAATGATAATCCAAGTAAAGTTCTGCTAAGCTTGAGAATAGCTTCCCTGGTCAGAAAGCATGTCATTTTCAACATTGCAATATCACTTCTTGTTAAGCTTACTATCATGTTTTTGGCCCTAACACTAGAAACATTTCCAATGATAATTTCCGTCATAGCGGATACCGGATTAACGATGGTATTGATTGTCATATCACTTCTGATGCTCTATCACAAATTCCAAAATCAAAATTAAAAAAGAAAACAGTCTGGTTTTGTTCAGACTGTTTTTATTCGAAGCCATAAAGTTCGGAAAGAACTTGGAGGCAAACATTTTCATCTTCAGGATAAACCCTTTCTCTTCTTGATTGTAGGATCAAAAAAGAAGTTTCTCCTTTTCGCTTCATGGCAAGTAAAACAAAGGAATGGATATTGGCCTTAGCCATTTTTTGGTTTAGTTGGCAATAAGTTGGATTTAGGATTTTACTTAAAAAAACAACTCGATTTCCAGATTGAGAAACCCTAACTAGATCATTATAAGGAAAAGGAATATAGGATGTATCATCGATTCCTTCCTTAGAATAAAGGAGAGAATCCTTTTTTTCCGAAAGAAAAGAGATGTAACGAGGATGATAAACTTCCCCAATCAATGCAGCACCTTTCTTTAATGCCAAAAATGAATCTTTCTCTTCCCGGAAATAAGAAAAAAGTCGAGAAATGATTTCAGGTAAAGATATATTCATTTCATTTTCAGAAGATGAGTATTTTGCTTTGTCAAAAATGATGAAACAGTCCCTACCTTTTGTCTTTCCTCGGTATAAGGCATGATCGGCAGAGAGATTGATTGTCTCAAAATCCTTTCCATCAATAGGATAACGTGAAATACCAACGGTGACTGTTATTTTACCATCCTGATATACATTTTTTAGAAAATCCTGGGGATGATGTCTCAAATGTTGACAAAACGTTCGAGCTATCTGCCAAACATCTTGATATCTAACCTTGTTTTCAATGACCAATACAAACTCATCACCACCATATCTACCCATAATTGATTCACTAGGCACTGCTTCTTGGATAAGGGAAACACATTTTTGAAGAGCTTTGTCTCCTATTTGATGACCGAGTTTGTCATTTACTTTTTTAAAATAATCAAAATCAATAAAAAAATAAGAAAATGGTATTTTTCTCTCAATCAAATCCTTAACATAAAGTATCATCGCATCCTTTCTAAGGACATGCGTCATAGGATCAATAAGACTCTCTTTATCTGAAGAATCAAAACATTTAATTTTCAAAAAATTCATACTTTTAAATTGTAACCCCTTTCAAATAAAAGGTCAATCATTAAAAAAGTACATTAGTATTAACATCTCAAGTAAAACCGCTAAAATATTCCTATGAAAGGATCATAATCATGAAAAATCAAAAAACGAAACAAATTCTCACAGCAGTTTTTGATATCGTCATCGGAATCCTGCTCTTGATCGGGGGCGCCAGTTCCTTCAATAAGATGATGTCAATTATTGTAACAGTCTATGCAGTCTACCTTTTGGTAATAGGTATCTTATTGGTATTAAAAAAGCTTTTTACAACTGGAATCATCGATATCCTCTGCGGGGTGGTTCTTCTTTGTTTGGGGTGGACCAATATAGCCTGGATTTCCACTTTGCTTCTTGGTATCTACTTGCTCATTTTATCTCTCTATACCTTTGTCACATTAAAGATTTTCCCGTTTTCCTCCGTTTTTACTTGTATCATTGGGGTCTTGCTTATACTGATTTCTTTTGGAAATCATTTTGCCTGGCAGTTCGTCAACGTCTTCTTCTATATTTGCGGAGCCTTCATTATTATTCGAGGGGTGATGAATCTTTTCGGAAAATAATATCTCCTTATTCTCTGTCAATCGAGTAGAGAGTGAGAAGCGATAGCTTCTCCGCTCCCTCTCACACCACCGTACGTGCGGTCTTCCGCATACGGCGGTTTGAACAAACATCTATGCCATCTCCTTGAGATAGTATTCAAGAGGGTCTAAAAGCCCTCTTTTCTTCAGTCGTGAATTTGAGATTGCTTTGGTTATACTCCAGCAATGACAAAGGTGTTGATATCCTTTTCTAGAGTCCGCAACACATTTTGCTTCATTCTTACTAAGTCCGAGCTTGACTAAAGCCTGTTCCCTAGCATGGGGTTTCTTCCATTGTTTCCAAATCACAGCACGCATTGCATTTCTCAGCCATTCTCCTAGCCTAGCGATTTTGGTTTTCATACTAGACTTGCGATAGTAGTTGATCCAGCCTCTCAGCACCTGGTTTATCCTTTCAATTCGATAGTCGTTTTCCACACTCCAGGAGCG
>DHKM01000046.1:12813-13018 GCA_002404835.1 Caryophanales bacterium UBA4694
CATTGACCTTCAGTTTCAGCTTCGTCTCGATGAATGTGACAATGTTCTTCATCACTCTTTCAGCTGAAAACTTGGTTTTGACGAAGATGACGCAGTCATCCGCATATCTTGCAAAATGCAGCTGTCTCCTTTCCAGCTCCTTGTCGAGCTCATTCAGGTAAATGTTGCTCAGCAAGGGCGAAAGGTTTCCGCCTTGTGGCGTTCC
>DHKM01000046.1:13148-13295 GCA_002404835.1 Caryophanales bacterium UBA4694
GTCTTTCGCCACATTGTCAACGATTCTTATGAGCTTGTCTTGGGGAACATTGTCGAAGAATTTTTCCAAGTCTAAGTCAACTATCCATTCATACCCTTGGTTGATGAGTTCAAGCGTCCTGTCTATCGCATCCTGACATCTTCTTTT
>DHKM01000005.1:0-70380 GCA_002404835.1 Caryophanales bacterium UBA4694
AATTGGGGAAAACGGATGAGGATTTCAAGCTTCAGTTTTGTAAGTCGAAAAGAAGATAAAAATTAAAATAATTTAAAGAAAGAAATAATAATAGTAATAATAAGGGGCTGTGGATTGTGGGAAACGCGGGCAAAATGAAAATCATGTTTATTTTGACTTTTTAAAATTTTCCGATAGTCATCGGCTTTTTTCAAAATCAATTCGTGGGATATTTATTTTGATGTTGAAAAAGACTTATTCACAAATCCAGTGTTTTTCTGTTATTAGACTATGGATAGATGTAGTTATCCATGTGGATAACTTTGTTCGCTTCTTTTTGTGGAGTCTTATCTTTGTTTATCGGATAGGAGGAAAAGGCATAAAAAAGACCCTGCCTGATGGCAGGGTGAAGTCATTTGACGGAATTCATGATTCTTTTGGTCAGTTCGTCTACGGCTTTCTTGACTAGTCCGTCTGCTTTGTATAGTCCGGAAATCTTCTGGACGTTGGCAAGTACGGTAGAGTGATCCTTGCCAAAGGCTTTCCCGATTTCCTGATAAGGCATAGTCAGAATCTGACGGCTCAGGTACATGGCAATCTGTCTTGCCAGGGCAATCTGCGAGGTTCGCACCTTCGATTTGAGCTGACTTGGTGTGAGATTATAGTATTCGCTGACCGTATCAATGATGTGATCGACGTCTACTTTGCCTTTCTTGGCTTTTCTTACTTCGTCATCCTGGAAGACCTGTTTGGTGAATAGTAGCGTGATTTTTCCTTCTGGCTTTTGGTTTGTGATTCCGAAGATGAGTCGAGTGAAGGCACCATTGAGTACTCGGACATTATTGGAATAGTTCAGTGCAAGGTAATCAAGCACTTCTGGTTCGAACATGTCTAAGGAGAGATTGTTGACTTTGATTTTCATCTTGAGGATTTCGACGAGTGTTTCTTGGTCCGGAGATTTGATATCGACGGTAAGTCCACCATCGAAGCGGGAGACAAGACGGTCCTGGAGACCTTTTAGGTCATCCGGGGCTTTATCGGAAGTGAGGACAATCTGCTTGTTATTTTGGGTTAAAAGGTTGAAAACGTTGAAAAACATCAGCTGAGTGTCTTCTTTGTCCTTTAATAGCTGGACATCATCGACGAGTAGAACATCGATGGTTGAGAAGAAATCTTTAAGGTTTTCGCTATCTTTTCTTCCTTTGATGTATTTTACGAATTCTTCGATGAAATCATCGGCAGAGATGTAGAGGACATTGCTGTCCGGGTGTTGATTGAGGTATTCGTTTCCGATGCTTTGAAGCAGATGGGTTTTTCCGAGTCCGGATTTTGAATAAATGAAGATTGGATTGTATTGGGCCGGATTGTTCACGGCAGCCCAAGCAGCTTGGGTAGCCATGCGGTTGGAATCCCCGATGACGAAATTGTCGAAGGTGAATGAACTGGAAATATGGCAGTTCTTGAAGAAGGAGGCGTCGGCTTTTTCGATGGCCTCTTTTTTCTGTCTGAAGGATGTGAGATCCGAGATTTCCACCTCATAGGATTTTTCGGTTACATCATAGAGAGCTTGTTTGATTCTGGGGAGGTAGGCCGCCTTGATCATGATGGCATAGCTTTCGGAATCGGCAACGAAGATTGCTCTTCCGTTTGCCAAACTTTTAAGTTCGAAGTTCGAACCGAACAGCGATTCGAACTGTCGTGCATTCATGTTCTCGCTTATTTTTTCTAGCACAGCTTTTGAAATGTCGGAGATTTGTCTTTCGGAAGCTATTGTTTTCATATCGTAATCCTCTTTTAGCTTAACCATTATAGCTATCTCATGAGCAAGTGAAAAGAGCAGTTGTCCGCAGCAGAAGCAATGAGGGGGAAGAAATCGGCAACTATATCTACTAAAGTAGATAATAGAGTTATCCACTTATCCACAACTGGTAAATAGTGGATAAAATGTGGCTAAATACGTGGTGGATAACGCAAATGTTGATATGTGGACAACTATCAACATTCAAATTGATTATCCACAACGAAAAAATTCGATAGTTACGGGCTTTTTTATATGTTATCAACAGCCTAAAACTAGCTTATCAACACCATGTTGATAACAACATTTCCGGTGGATAAGTGGTTGATAACCCATAAAAGTTATCAACAACAGCCTTTATTTAACCACAAAGAAATTTAGGAGTTCTTAACCGGATATCCCCAGGAAATTCAGCTTTGCTTTTGCTTGGCCAAACACTTTGACTTTGACGGATTTTCAATCATAAAAAAATTTTTTGAAACCGCTTGGCTTCTCTATTTTTCTTATACAAATATTTAATTTTTTGCATGAAAAAAGCCTCTTTGATTTTGCTTAAAGAGGCTTTTATGAATATTAATCAACGTCCCAATTGGTGACTTTTTTACCTTCTGAATCGGTGAATGAACCGGTGCAAATCATAATAAGATCAACCAATGAACCGATGCCGAATATGCCGCATGTGAGGAGCCAGAGGATTCCTGTTCCTATCTTTCCTACGTAGAATCTATGGATTCCTAAAGCACCGACGAAGATGCAGAGAAGCAGTGTTGCCAGTCTGCTTTTTTCGGATTCATTCCGGTTGATATGGATGGTTCGAGTGATGTCGTCTGTACTTCCGTAGCTTGTATCATATACTCTTGCTCCGCAATTCGGGCAGTAGAGATCTTTGTCTTTTAATTGTTTTCCGCATCTTGGACAGTATCCCATTTTGTGTTTCTCCTTGGTTTGTTTTCTTGCTCTATTCTACCAAAAATTTAGATGAATGAATAGATTGATTGGCTTCATAATCCGAAACAAAAAAAGAGGTGCGTTAAGGCACCTCTGGAATTACTTAGAACGTGATTTCGTATTGGAAGGATTCTCCGTTATCGAAGCTAGTTCCGTTTGGGAAGGAATTGGAATAGCTGCTCATAGTGAAGACTTTTCCGGATGTAAATAGAGTATTGGTATTTGCCTGATTGATCTGACTGAGCTTTCTCTTGTCGGCAGAGATGATACGTATTTCGTCATAGGCATCGAACTTTTTGCTGACTCCATATCGCTGGGATTCAGCTCTAGATCCGGACTCACTGTTGCAGATAAACTGTACCAATGGTTTTGATGTAGTCAGAATCTCATCTGGATCCGCGAATAGGTTTATGGTGACGTCGTCGAGATTGTCTTCGTCCATGCCGATGAAACGACTAGAATAGGCAAGTCTATTGTCAATATGAAGCATGCGGATTCCTTTCCCTCGGATGTGGTTCACCTCATAGCAGTCATAGTCTTTGGAATTGAGATCGTCGTCTGTGTAGTATTCCAACACGATGTATTCATCGAACATGTTGAATAGGACTTTTCCTTCGCTGTTTGTCTTGAATGTTTTGTTATTGTAGGGGATGACGATCAGCTGGTCTTTCTTTGCCTGGGATGCCACAATGGATAATTTTGAAGTGTCATAGACAATATATGGCGTTACCCAACCAAAGAGCATCTTAGTATAGAGATCATGGTCATTGCTGTTATAGGACATGGTCAAAGCTTTTCCTGTCGGGTCATAATAGGTTGAAGAGGCATTATAGGAATAATAATCTGTTGCTCCTAGCATATGTCCGGTTTCATGAATCAATACGTGGGCATCGCAGTCCTTGTTTGCATAGTTTTCATTTGACATCATGAATCCGTCGTTGAGGAAGTCGATTCCCGCCCATCCGAAGTTGTTGACGACTGGAGACTGTACGTTTCCGGTGTTTCCTGTAGAATAGGAGAATGCCCAATAAGCTCCATCACCATTAGAAGCAGAGAGATAAATCATCCACATACCATCGATTAAACCATCGTTATCGGAATCGAACTCGGTGAGGTCATATCCTAAGTCATCTGTTGCCCAACGGGTGATGCTGTTTGCGATTTCGACTGTTGAGGTTTCTGTCAAGGAATTCTTGGAAGAGAACTTTGGAATTTCTTTTTTCAAGTCGAAGAAGTCTGTGACGACTCCGGTGATATCTAATTGGCCATAACTAGAACGATAATAGTAAGAATGCAGTGATTCGAAGTATAAAGAGGAACTGGTACCGAAGAAGGCATTTTGAATTAAATCAAGATTTTCAGCTGTTGCCTTGCTTTCGTCTCCTGGAATGATGATTGGGACGATAAGGAACGGGACTTTTCCAGTTGAGGGGGTATAGGACCAATTGATGTAATTCTTTCTACCATAGGTTTGAATGTTGAATGACGCGTCAACTTCGTCTGGCGTATAGTACCCTGGATTCTTTGATTTAGGCTGTGTGGTGCTCTTTGTTTCGGTTGAGGTGTTTTTGATGGATACAGAATAGCTATCCGTTTCTGAGGTTGTACTAGTTATCGTTTTGTCTACATATTGGATTGGGGACTTACTATCGTCTTTGACATAAATTTTGTAATTTACGCTAGACACCTCATTTCCTACCCATCCGCCGGGCTTATACGAAAGAACAACATTGTATAGACCGGTATGCGTAAATGTGATTTCTTTTCCGGATACATCTTCGCCATCTAATTGAACAAGAAGATCACTTTCCTCGAGAATCTCGTCATATCTTCTTGTCTTTTTATTGTTGTTTTTGTAAGAGGTTTTCAAACGAATGAGGAAGCCAGACAAATCGATTTTGGAAGGTGTCGAAAAGCTATAAATGTCTTTGGTCGGTGTATGAATCATGCTTAATTTCTGAACGAAGTCCGTGGATTGAAGTATGGTAATGTTGAAAGATTGAGTTTCATACCCGTCTTTTACAATATTGATTTTATATGTTCCGGCATTTTTTAAAAGAAGATCATCATTCTTTAAAAGAGAACCGTCTTCATCAAAATGTAATTCAAAGTCTTCGATTAATGCGCCATTTTCATCTTTTACATATAATCCGTTTTCTTTGAATTTATCATACATAGAATATGAAACGGTTGAAGGGGCTGAAAATGTATACTTTTTTAATTCTACATGTGATATTGACGGAGTCGTCTTGATAGAAGCTGTGGGCGAAACCGAAACATCAGACTTGGATGTCGATGGCGAACAGGACGTCATCAATAAAAGAGATAATACAATGAATAATGTGTGTTTTTTCATAATTTAATTATAAAAATATCTTTTGAAATATAAAACAAAAAATATGAGAATCAGTAAAATGAATTGAAGGAAATCGGTTACTTCTGTTGGAATGGTATAGTTTTGGCATTATAATTGTCTTATGAAAAAGACAAAAAAAATAAAAAATCCAGAACATATTTCATCTTTTTACAAAGCAGAAATTGGTACACTTGTTTTAATTTCGATATTCGGAATTATTTACAATGTAGGAATGCTTGCTAATCCGGTTTTTCAAGGAACACTGCTTGATTTAATACAACTTGAAAATTTTAGAAATGATATATCAATTCTTTATAAAACAATTTTTGTATATTTTGCAACAATTGTTTTTGTTCAAGTGATTAGGATGCTTAAACGATTCTTTACAAGAAAATTCGCCTATGATACGTCATTCAATATGCGGCGCATTGTTTATAATAATATTCTAAATCAAACAGAAAATGAATTGACCAATCAAAAAATAGGTACGTTGATTTCACGAGTGACTTCCGATATTGACAAAGCAGTTGAAGGAATGAGAAAACTTGTAACTGAGATTTTTGATACTGTTCTTTTATTTGTCGTCTATCTGATTTACTTATTCTGCTTTGATATAAAGATTACATTGCTTTCGGTGATTTCAGTGATTTTAGGTATTTTGCTTTCTTTTGCGTTTAGAAAACTGAATTTCAAATATTCCTCACTTGCACGAAAGGAAAATGCAAAACTTAGCTCTAAGACTTTTGATTTATTCGATCATGCCCTTCTATATCGAATCAACGGGTGCGATACGGAGAATTTGAATGAGTATGATAAGACACTTGGAGATTATGAAAAATATAATTTTTTATCTTTGTTTGTGACGGATACGATGATTCCTTTGTCTACCATTGTTGCTCTTATAGGATTGATTCCACTGGTGTTTATTGGGACCGGTTATGTACTTGAATCTAAATCTTTATCCTTCGTGATTCTTGGTTCAGGACAAAACGTATGGACTTCTGGTGTTTTTGTCAATTACCTTACAGCGTTTGTTCTACTATGCAATAAGACAGGACATACAGCGAAATTGTTTTCCTCTGTTCAAAGTGGAATCGCATCTTGGCGACGTATACAACCCTATATTCATGAGTACAAAGATTATCCGAAAGGAACTGAATCCTATTCTTCTTCTCAGGCTCTTGTTTTTCATGAGTATTCTTTAAATGTGTTTGGCAGGAATCTGATTCAAGGACTGAATCTGACTATGGATAAAGGACAAATCATCGGAATTACGGGTGTGATTTCCAGCGGAAAAACCGCTTTGGCTAAATCCTTGATGAAATATATTCCATATGGAGGAAATGTTTTACTGTTCGGAAGAAAATTATCTTCTTATTCTAGTGAAGATATTGCAAAAAACATTTCTTATATGGGACATAAAAGTCATCTTTTCACAGATACGATAAAGAATAATATTTCTTTAGGAGATGACAAGGATGTTCTTCCATATTTAAAGGCTGTTTCCTTCTACGCAGATATGGAGTGCATGCCGGAAAGAGAAAACAGCATTGTCGGAAATGAGGGAGTACGATTAAGCGGAGGACAACAGCAACGTATTGCTCTTGCCAGGACTCTATATCATGAAAGAAATATCGTCATCCTTGATGATCCTTTCAGCAATGTTGATCAGAAGACGGAATATGAGATCATGAGCAATCTCAATAAATGGAAAGAGAAGAGCCTTGTGATTTTGATTTCTCATCGTCTTTCATCCTTTAAGACTTTAGACGGCATTCTTGTCCTTCATGGAGATTCAACTTTTGATTACGGAACCCATGAGGAACTTCTCGAAAGGAATTCAGTTTATCGAAAGCTGTGGCAGATGCAGGTTGAAGCAAAAGAGGTGGAATATGAAAAATAAATTTACCATATTTGGTTTCTTTGCTAAAGAACTGAAAAAGAATTGGCTGCCCTTTGTCTTTCTTGTATGTTCTGTTATTGGAATTGCTTTAGCTTCGATTATGCCATCTCTTGTCTTGAAAAGAATCATCGATAATCTTCTTGATCCGATTGAATCTGTAGCCTCAGCTAAGGTTCAGAATCTTATCTTTTGGACATTTCTTTATTTTCTTGGATATTTTTTGATGTATGGATTTACGATTCTAGAAAATTATTTGGTCGATAATCTTGGTCAAAAAATGATTCATTCTATTCGTTATGGGATGATGGAGAAATCTCATCATCTGAAGTCTGGAATTTTCAGGCACAATGGAACTGGTGTTATGACAAGCAGGGTCATGGATGATGTTCTGTCTATTGAGAACTTGTTTACGGATGGACTTGTTTCCTTGATGGTTTCTTTATTTAAGATTCTTTCAGTTTTCGTCTCTGTTTTTGTTTTCAGTTGGCTTTTAGGCGTTGTTCTACTTATTTGTACACCGATTGTGTTCGCTACCACGAATTTTTTTAAGAAAAGATTATTGCAACATCAACTGAAATCCAGAAAAATCAGTAATATGGAGACGAACAATGTGTCGGAATCTATCGATAATATCGAAGTTCTGATGAACTTGGAAAAGAAGAAATACAGGGAGGATCAGTTCATAGAACTTTTGGAAAAAGAAAAAGGAGAAAAGAAAAAGACCTCTTATTTTGATGCGACTTTCTCTCCGATTGTGATGTCTTTGAGAGCTCTTGTGATTTCTGTAGTGACCTTTATTGTAGCTTCTACTATCTTGCATTCTACGACAGTTGCCGGTTTGTCTGCGGGGACTTTTGCCGCTAGTATTACATTGATTAGCAATATCTTCTCTCCGATTCAGGAACTTGGTCAGGAGATTCAGACAATGCAGGAAGGAATAAGTGGAATCAAGCGGGTCGAAGATTATATGAATATTGAGGAGGAGAATAAGAAAAATCCAGCATATACTTCTTCTCTGATATTATCGAATAAGAACGAAAAAGACATCATCAGATTTAAAGACGTTTCTTTTCATTATGATGATGGTGATGAAATGATCTATGATCATGCCGATTTGAGCATAGGTACATACGATAAAGTTTCATTGATCGGCAGAACTGGTGTGGGTAAGACGACGCTTTTCTATCTTCTTCTTTCGATTCTAACGCCGACTGGAGGGATGATAGAAGTTAATGGATTCGATGTTTCCAAGATTCCGAATGAAGAAAAAAGAAAAATATTCGGATATGTACAACAAGGTTTTGAACCTGTCGAAGGTACAATTATTGATCAAGTGACTTTAAGAGACAAATCGGTTTCGATTGATTTGGTTCATAAAGTAATGAGGGAGGTGTTTTTGGATGATTATGTGATGAACAAAAACAAGGAAGGGTATGAAGCGACATTCAGGGAAGAGGATTTTTCCAGAGGACAACTCCAGCTTCTTTCTTTGGCCCGCGCTCTTGTTTTTGATCCACCGATTCTCCTTTTGGATGAAATTTCAGCAAATCTGGATAGTGAAACTGAAAAAAATTTGATTACAGCATTGGAAAACGTTGGCAGGAAGAAAACAATCTTAACGATTTCGCACAGACTGTCAGATCAATTGGGATTTCGTACCGTTGTTGAAGTAAAAGACGGTAAATTGATTCGCAAAGACTAGAAAACGGATTCTGTCGGAGCGATGATAAGAAGCCTTCCTTTTTCTACAGACACAGATCCTAATTTTTCTTTATGAACTAAAAATTCGTTTGAAATTCCTAAGGGAACCGAAGAAGTCAAAATTGCGTGATTTAGGTTGTATTTCATATTGGAGATTGAGACATTCATACATTCAGGAGTATAAGAGAAAATAGAGACCATACCTTGTACGTTTTTCTTGAATTGATATGATTCGTTATCCAACATAAATACTGTTTTCGACATATCTTCTGAATAGAGATATCCGTTTATTTTCCTATCTTTTAGATAACTGAGAATCTGTATGTTTCCGATTGTATGTTCGATTTTCCCACCTAAGCATCCCATAAAATGAATTTCTTCATAACCATGCTGGAGCAAATATTTTACGGCATAGAATGTATCAGTATCATCTTTGATTGGATTCAGCTGTTTGATGGATTTCGGATTCTGAATCAAGTGAGTGTCCAGTGTATCGAAATCTCCGATTAGCATATCGGGTTCGATGTTTTCTTTTATCAGCTCTTTGTATCCTCCGTCTGCTGCGATGATAAAATCATACTGGTGCTTTTTTAGACTCTCGGATGCTATGATTTTTGCTGCTCCGACAATGAGTGCTTTCTTCATAAGATAATACCTGCGAGTTTGAATCCTTTCTTTTCTGCGTCTTTATAATCTTGGATTTGTTTTTCTTTGTTTCCTGTTTCCATGTCGATGGTTATCATTCCGTAATACCCTTCTTTTATGTTGTTATCTGCTGCCTTTTTATAATAGGCATATGCCTTTTTTAGATCCTTTTCATAGATGGTCCCAGTGTGGTGCAACTTTGCGTATTCTAGATATGCATAGGGATATTTATAAAGAAGAGATAGATTCAGATATTTTCTCTTTTCGATTTCCTTTTCAGAAATTAGATAGAGGTAAAAATACGCAATGGTGTTTCCTTCGTTTAAAGCTTTGTTGCATTGGTTGAAGGCTTCATCTTTGCTGATTGAGAATGGATAAGAGTCTGGATTTAGGTAAGTTTTTACCATATAAAGATGGTTGATTCCGCAAAAATTGTCGGATGTCAAAAGAACTCTTTTGATATCTTCGAGTCTTTCTGTCGATGTGAACGGGTCTCTGCTGGATAGGATAAGGTTTCTGAGCAGTTCTTTCGGAGTCAGTTTCTTTTCCATGGTCATATTATTTTACTATCTTTTTGAATTTAAAGGAAATAAGACAAATGGGAAGATTGGGGTGGAAAAATACCCGTTTCAATTCTGTATTGTCAATGCTAAAATATGTTGTATTTTGATATTGGGAAAAACAAACATGGAAACAATTGTTGTCAGAGCTTTTGCCAAAATAAATCTGGCTATTGATGTTGTCGGAAAAAGAGACGATGGCTATCATTTGGTCGATATGGTGACGATTCCTTTGAAACTTCATGATTCTGTGGAAATTCAAGCACAGCAGAATGGCGGAGATACCTTTTTGTATTGCGATGATCCGTCATTGGTATGTGATGAAAGTAATCTTGCTTATAAGGCACTGAATTTGGTTCAGAATAATTTTGATGTCAAAGGTGCCTATACTATTTTCATTTATAAAAAAATACCGGTTGAGGCAGGATTAGGTGGAGGAAGTGCGGATGCGGCTGCTGTGATCCGCGCATTGGCAAGATACATTCCAGAGGAACAGAAAGAGAAAGAAAAGAAAATCATGTCTCTTTCAACGAAAATCGGAGCAGATGTTCCTTTCTGTCTCGTCAATAAACCATGTAGAGTGAACGGCATCGGAGAAAAACTCACTCCAATTAAAGTTGCTTATCCTTATCATGTGCTGATTGTAAAACCGAATCTTGGTCTTTCAACGAAGTCGGTCTATGAAGCTTATGATCGCATCCAGGATGAAATTTCTCATCCCAATATCGATCAGCTTCTTGTCGGTTTGGAGAAAGGTGATGAAGAGTTGATCAAGCATAATATGGCAAATGTACTTTCTGCGCCAGCAATCAAAGCTCTCCCTTTGATTGCCGATCTGCTTGAGGAGATGCAGATGATGAATTTTCCTTTGTCTGGAATGTCTGGAACCGGTAGTGCCTGCTTCGCTTTAAGTAAAGACAAACACCTTCTTGAGAGAGCAGCACATGTTTTTGAAAAGGAAGGTAATCTTACTTATCTTACGGAATTTAATCTTCTTTGATGAAATAGAATCTTTTTCTAACAATGAAAGAATTGTTTGAAAACCCTTTCTGAAGTGGCTTTTAATAATTTCGTGTCTTATAATATATTGTAAATATTTTGGAGGAAATGTATGAAGCTTGCTGACAATGCTGTCCTATACGCCCTCAGTGCTAACCATGATTTAGCAGAAAAAGTTGCATCCGAATTAGGTACGAAGCTGTCTCCGGTACGTTTGGAACACTTCCCAAGCGGCGAAATTCTTGCTTGTCCGGAAGAGTGCGTTCGTGGAAAGAAAGTCTACATTATTCAGTCCACATGTCCGCCGGTCAATGAAAACCTTATGGAAGTTTTGATTTTCATCGATGCCCTGAAAAGAGCTTCTGTTAAAGAAATCAATGTCATCGTTCCGTATTTCGGATATGCTAGACAGGACAGAAAATCCAAGCCGAGAGAACCTATTTCTTCAAAGCTTGTTGCTGATTTGTTTGTCGCTGCCGGTGCAAACCGTATCCTTACTATCGATCTTCATGCTACCCAACTTCAGGGATTCTTCTCCTGCCTTGAAGATGATCTTTCTGCCATTCCTCTTTTAGGATATACCATCAAACATGATGATACTGTTGATAAGAAAAATCTTGTCTGTGTCTCTCCAGATCATGGCGGTGTTGTCCGTGTCAGAAGAATTGCAGAAATCCTTCATACACCTATTGCCATCATTGATAAGAGAAGAAACGAGAAGAGAGTTGCTGAAGTCATGAATATCATCGGAGACGTCAAGGGTAAAGAGTGCTTGATTGTCGATGATATGATGGATACCTGCGGAACTGCTGTTGCCGCAGTCAAGGCTTTGAGAGATGCCGGTGCAACCAAGGTCATGATGGCCTGTTCTCATCCTGTTTTCTCTGATCCTGCTTATGATAGACTCAGTAACGGTTATCCGTTCGATCATCTTTGGGTAACGGATTCCATTCCGCTCAGAGGAAAGTTTATTGATGACAAAAAGCTTAACATAACCGTCTGCTCCTTAGCTAAGATGCTTGCTACTGCTATCTATTCCATCCACAACGAGCAGTCTGTCTCGATGTCTTATTCTTACTACTACGAGAAGTAACCATCAGTAATAAAGTAAAAAAGCTTACAAGATTTTGGCCTTGTAAGCTTTTTTGGTTGTGACGTATTATCAACAATAAATTTCAATCATTTTTTTGGGTACTATCACCTTGTTTCTTCGTTGTAGGAATTCTGTTATTCTAAATTGCAGAAAAAATAGCAAAGGAAAAGTAAGAACGGCCAGTGTTTTTTTATGATCGGAATCCTCCATTTTCGTGATGCATGACGAAAACATTTCTGTCGGCTTTCTTTTTTTATCGGCATTGATTGGAAAAGATTATAAGCCAATGTTCCGGATCTATATGTCTCTTGATAGGAATTACCGGAAATTCATTTGTATTCAAAAGGGAATGATTTCTGCAGTTATCAAACCGGAAGTCTCGTAGTGCAAAACTTATATAGAAAGAATGAGAATATATAATTGACTGACAAAAAAAGCAACCTCATTTTATTGAGGTTGCTTGAATGATCGGTGGTTAAGCAGCTTTTGCTTCTTTGACTTTCCCTTTTCCAAGGAAGGAAGCGACGGTAAAGAGAACAAAGGAGACAAGATAGAATGCAATACCGACAATGCTTGTCGTGGCTGCATCAATCTGCTTCTGAGGATGATTGACAGGAATGAGCATTTCGCCGACGACTTCTTCTTTGTCCAAGACGAAGAAGACGAATGCTAATACGAATAGAGCTGCAAGAACAAAGAACACGATAGAGTCGTATTTTTCGATTTTATCTTCGAGGAAGATAAAGGCGATTGTGATTACAGCAAAGAGAATGGTTCCTAAGATTACGTATGCGTTCGGAGCATCTCCGACAAAGTATCCGGTTGTAGAAACAACGATGTAGAGGATAAGTCCGATTAAAGAGAGAAGAACGGAAGATAACAAGAGGAGGTTTCTTTTCGTTAAGAGATTTTTCAACATTTTACTTTTCCTCCTTCTTGACGAAAGTGAAGATGATGGTCAGGATAGCAAATCCGGCAGTCAGAATGCTGGTTGCGATGATGCAGGCTTTGTAGGTTGTTCTCCACCAGGTGTTGAGCTTGATCTGATATGCTTTGTAATTGGAGTTGACACCGTTCAAGGCGTTGGAATTGGCCAAAGAAAAGAGGATGTATTTGATGTTTTGATGGATGGCCTGGGCCATAGCTTTGTCTTTGGTAAGGCTTGCTGCGTTCCAATAATCGAGAGACGGTTTTCCGAATCCGCAGAAAGCGACAGTTCCGGCAAGGATAGATTCCTTTGGAGCAGCCTTTAAGCTGACTCCGGTGAAGTCTGTTACGGAGTATCCGGTGAATCCCCATTCGTCTCTTAAGATGGTCTGCTGGACGGCATAGTTTGCAGAACTTGCGACTGCGCCGATACGGTTGTAGGAGGTCATGACGCCCAAAGCACCGAGCTTATAGGTATCTTTCTTGCTTTCATCGTTGTAGAAACTGGCCGGTTTTCCTTTGCAGGTGAACATGGCATTGAGGTTTCTGAGTTCGAGTTCACGTGCCTTCTGTTCATTTTCGAAGACAGCAATACCGGAACGGTTGATTTCCTGATCGTTGAATGCAGCATGCTTGATGTTGACAAGGCAGCCTTTGGACTGGGCACCCTGGACAACAGCAGATCCGATATATCCAGAAAGAACCGGGTCTTCGGAATAGTATTCGCCGCCACGGCCGTTATATCCGTTTCTGTGGAGGTTTCCGCCAGGACCGATGATGATCGGAAGGTTGAGAAGAAGGGATGTTTCTCCGATGATGATTTCACCGTTTTCATAGGCAAGTTCCTTGTTGAAGGAATAGGCAAGATTCTGCGGAGCAGGAGCAGTTCTTGTTCCCATGTAGGTGTTTTCGCTGACTTTGGCTTCGTCTGTATCTGTGAAGGCCTGTCCTTGATAGGAGGCTTCGTTCAGATAGTGGGTATCGGAGCCGCCCGGGCCGTCATCTGCCTTGTTTCCGCTGTATCCGACGGATTCGATCTTCTGGATGTTGTGAAAAGCATTGGAAGCAAAGTCGAGGAATTCGTCGACAGTGACCTTGTTGGCGAGTTCATCGTATCTTGGATCGTCAAAGGAAGCACCCTTGAGATCGGCAAGAGTCAATGTGGATGTCGTGTCGCCGAACTTGATGTCAGAAGTATCTTCGTCTGTCTTGAGCTGGATGAAATCGTTCTTCAGAAGTTCTTTGAGCCTTCCGTCTGCGGTAAGTCCTTCATAGGATTTCGGGAAGGTTTCATTCCAATTGGAACGAGAGAAGTAGGTAACGGTGTTAGGCTTGAAGGCGTTGAGATCCATGGCGTAATCGCCATCGGTGAGTTGGTTGGTGATTTCTTTTCCGGTTTCGGAATAGGCGAATGTGGAAGTGTCGAAATCATCCCAGGTCCAACTGTAGGTGAGGTCCTTGTTTCCGTTCTTGTCCATTCCGTTTTCGGTGGTCTTTCCCTGACTTGCAAGAATGTTGTTCAGGGCATCATGGGCATTGTCGCCTAAACTGAATGTATAAGTTCCGTTGTCGAGAATCCAGGTCTTGGCTTTGGTGTAATCATAGGAAGCGATATTCTGAAGATCAACATGCATTTCGATGGTCTGGGATTCTCCTTTGGAGAGAAGCTTTGTCTTTTCGAAATCCATGAGCTGGATAGAAGACTTTTCGACTTTGTTGGTCTTATCGTAATCTGTATACGGAGACTGGGCATAGAGTTGGACGGATTTCTTTCCTGCGACATCTCCTGTGTTGGTTACCGTTACTTTTACGAGTGCGGTCTTCTTGTTTCCGTCGATGGTGACGCTATCCAATTTCTCTTCGAAGGTCGTATAGCTAAGACCATATCCGAATGGATAGGTGACTTCGTTTGTATAATTCCAGGTTCCGTTTGTTGTTCCGATAGTGGAATCGTCTTTGGTCCAGGTTCCGGCTTTGGCGGTTTTGGCATCTTCGTTTCCGTTGACGATGTCATTATATCTGGTTTCATAGTAACGATATCCCTGATAGATGCCTTCTGCTTCTACCAAATAGGAATTGACGTTTTCCGCAGCTTCGAACTCGGATGCATTTGCCCACGGAATGTTTCCGAAGGACTGCATGCTTGGATTGGCTTGATTGTTGGAAACAAACACATCGCCTAAGCTTGCTGAAGGAGAGACGGTACCATTTAAGACATCGGCAACAGCATAGAAGCCATAGGCTCCCGGATAACCGATCCACATGATGGCATCAATATCCGGATCGTCTCTGAGTTCCTTGATTTCCATGGTAGTGACGGAATTGACAAGGACGATGACTTTCTTGAAATTATCTTTGGCAAGTTTGATGATTTCACGTTCCTCTTCGGAGAGGCCCATGATGTTTCCGGTCGTGCATTCTGGATTGGCTCCGGCAACATATTCTTTGCTTTCTCCGCCAGGACGTCCGACTACGACGATGGCCGCATCATTGTAGGAAGAGAAATCTTCTTTGTAATTCGGATTGATGCTGGCAAGTTCGGAAGGAGAGAGCTCACTCACTTCGTTGGTCTTGGCAAAATCCGTGTATTCCGGAGGCGTTGCACCGAAACCTTTTCCTCCCCATGTCTTATCGCTGAAATAAGTCTTATAGGTGTTGAGCATGCTTGGATTGAGCTGGAATCCACTCTTTTCGAATGCTTCGTAGATCTTGTTTCCGTTGTCTACGGTGTTCTTATCGGCAATGGATCCTCCGGAATTTCCATAAATGGCTGCATAGGAGCGAAGTCCAAGCAAAGTAACTTTGCTGGTTTTGCTGATCGGAAGTGCGTTATCTTCGTTCTTAAGAAGAGCAAAAGTTTCCTGCGCTTCACGGATGGAATATTCCTTGTATCCTTCGACGGCTTCTTTGGTTGATTTGAATTTCCCTTTGTAGTTCCAAGGGTCGGTTTGGTCGGCATCGCTGATTTTTTCATATTCCGTTTTGCTAGACACAGTACCGAAGACTTGGTCCATCTGACTGGAATATTTTTCCAGCAATGTGCTTGCGGTAATACTGGAAGCTAAAAGGAATGTGCTGACGACGGTCAATCCACGAAATAATTTGGTGTTCATGACTGAGTATCCTTTCTTTCGAAGCTTTGGCTTCGATATTAAAAGAATACTCAAATGCGATGAAAGCGCTTATTCATTTGACACGCTTTGATGGGTTTTGTGACACGTTTGGTAAGGTTCCGCTCTCCGGAATCGGTATGGCGATATTGAGAAAATAGATGTTGTCTTCTTGTTTCATATTGATCGTTCCGTGGTATTTTTCAACGATATAGCGGATGGATTTGCTTCCGTATCCGTGATTGATGTTATCTTTCTTCTTTGAAATCGGAAGTCCGTTTACGCCAAAGGAAATGAGTTTGTGGCAGTAATTCTCTTCTTGAATTAAGACGAGACCGTTTTGGCTAAATGTCTTAAGCTTGATGAGTCTGTAGTCATCTTTTTCTTCTTTGGCAGCTTCGATTGCGTTATCTAGGATATTTCCATATAAGGACGTGATATCGCTCTTATTCATGAAGCGAATACATTCTCCGGAAAGCATGTAGGTAAAACGGATATTCTCTGAAGAACAAATCAAAGATTTTTGGGTGACGACGATATCCATTGCCTCGTTTCCGGTTCTGGCAATATTGGTATAGATGTCGATGGATTTTTCGATTTCATCGCTGATTTTGCTTCTTTCCTGCTCGTTGACGTTTTTCATCAGCAGAAGCTGATTTTTCATATCATGGAATTTGATGTTCAAAATGTCTGTTGCCTGTTTAGACAACTTTTGCTGATTGGCTTGTAATTCTAACATACGTTCTAAGTTGTTTTTTTCGTCTGATAACTCTTTTTCCTTTATAACCAAATCTGAAACATACGGATAACCAATCATAATAATCAGAGATAAAAATGCAACAAGAATTGTGTAGATACGGATTGTGATGTTCCATTGGCTTACTGATTGGGAAAGATACAAAGTTGTGATCAGCATGATTAGAGCAAGAGGGAAAGAAAAGACTTGGTTTTTATTGTATTTTATAGAAATTTTGAAGTGGTAAATGATAATAAAAGAAAACAAATAGATACAGGTAAATGTCACAAAAAGAATGGTTTTCAGAAGGATATCGGATAATTGAGCAACGTTTGGTATCAAATCATATATAATGCCGAGTATGTTCCATGCAATATGCTGTAAACCCCATGAAGCAAAGGAAGCAAAAAAGGGAACAAAGATAGGCTCTTTGTATAAAAACAAAGCTAGGATGAAGCTGATGAGCATGATGAGGATATAACTGTAATTGAAATGAAGAAAGGTCAAGGAAGGCAGGAAATAGGTTGGAAATCCGATGATCAGACCGAGGAATATTCGCAAAGGAAAGAACTTCCTCTTTTTTGAATTGATGAGGATGATCAACATGGCAAAATAGATTTCTAGGAAAAAAGAATAGTTTTGAAACGGAATGATTCTTCCGATAATGTTGTTTTCATTCATGGCTGTTTGTATTTATGTTGGTGAAGCTGTATAGATCGTTCAACTTTGAAATCGCTTCTTTCTTTTTCGATCTGGAGATGGTGATATAGTCTTGGTTTTCCATGATCAGGATATCTCCTTTCATATAGGTGATTTTGTTAAGATTTACGATACATCCAGAGTTGCATTTGAAAAAGATCCTTTTATCTAATAGGGGTTCTATTTTATTCAGCGAGGAACGGAAAATGACGGTTGTATTATCCGATTTATGTATATTGACATCATGCTTTGACATATCGATGTAAAGGACATCAGTGGCTTTGAATTTTGTCAAAGCTCCGTGAATGTTGAGAACGAATTCTCCGTTTTCCTCTTTGGATATCAAAGACAGTGCTCTTTTCATGGCAAGAGAAAGATCGGCAAAAGTCATTGGCTTCAGAATGAAGTCAAGCGCATTCACTTTATATCCATCGATGGCATATTGGGGAAGATTTGTGACGAAAATCAGCGGAGTCTGTATGTTTTTCTGGCGGATTTTTGTTGCGGTCTCCATGCCGTTGATTCCCGGCATATCGATATCCATGAAAATGATATCGAAACTGGTCATGTTTTCCTCAAGAAAATCATAGCCGTTTTCGAAGGCCTCGATTTCATATCGATAGGAGGTATCTTTGAAATACCTTTCTATCATTTCTTTACTGGTTTTGATTTGCTGCGGTTCATTTTCTACGATTGCTATTTTTATCATAACTTAATTATATGATTTATGTTGTGTATTTGTAACCAGTTATTTTGGCCTTATGCGGAAACATTGAAACATGTTGATTTGTGGATAATCGTTTATTCATGAAATTATCGATCGAGTTGAATTCGTTTGTTATGTAAGAAAAAGGGCTGTGAACCCTATTCGTAAAACGAATGTTTCACAGTCCTTATTTTTCGATACAGGCAGAAATCTTCTTTGATATTTTCAGTATGTCTTCGGCGTCAAGCTGTCTTGCCCGATAAGATAAGAGGGAAAGGGTATCTTCATCCAGTTTTGCAAGGCTTTCCTTATATTTTGGATATTGCTTCAGGCAGTTTGACATCGTTTTGTTTGGATCTTTGAACAATGCTTTGAAAATCGGATAGAGCTTGAAATCCTGCTTTTTTCTTTGGTCGATTCGAATGAAAGCGGAATCGACTTTAGGAGAAGGATCGAAGCAAGAGCGATCGACGTTGGTGACAAGAGTAAGGTCTCCTGTTACTTTGATGAATGCTCCAAGCGGGGAGTTGTCTTTTTTTCCTTGGATGTAGGTGAGTTTGTCTGCGACTTCTTTCTGAACCATGGCTCCGCAGGTTTTGAATCCTTTACTCAGAAAGTATTCAAAGAGTTCGGAAGTGATGTTATAGGGAAGGTTTCCGATGAAGGCTCTTGAATCCATTCTGGATATGCTGGAGGGATTGAATTTCAGGAAATCGGATTCCACAAGAGTCAGGTTTTCTTGGTTTGGGAATATATCCTTCAGGACATGGATCATTTCCCTGTCTGCATCCACGGCAACAAGTTTCTTTGCTCGTCTGGCTAATGGAAGGGTCAATGCTCCAAGACCGGGACCGATTTCAATGACGGTTTCGAACTCCTCCGGTTTCAGATTATCGATGATTCTTCTGATGATTCCGCTGTCGATCAAAAAGTTCTGACCGAAGGATTTCTTGGCGGCATAGCCGTATTCCTTCAATAGATTGTGTACTCTTTCTTTTTCAGTCATTGATTACCTCCAGTATTTCCTCTTTTGATATGTTCAGCATCAGAAGGCATTCTTCCACATTCTTGTTGCTGGTAAATGGAAGATGATATTTTTCGACGAGTTTCATTCGCTTGGCTTTGTTGTTGATCAGGCCGAAATCATAGTAATCGTCCTCATCGAACGGGAAAACTTCGTCTACACGGATGTCATGACCGATACAGGGACGGATAAGTTCCTTGAGGTCTTCCATTCCCATCTGGGCAATCCCTACTTTTCCGGCTTTTTCGTCCTTTGCCTGCTGCTTCTTTGCATAGAGATTCAGACAGGGGCCTACGTAGTTTTCAATCCTGTGTCGGATATTGTATCCTGGTCCATCCGGGTCCGTGATGATGACAATCTGCCGTACTTTGTGCACTTCCTTGAGGAAAGCGGAAATATCCGGTCGTATGAATTTTCCGCCTGTTGCCAGCACAAAGAAACAGCCGAGTTTTTTCAGTTTGTCTTCGTCTGTCTTTCCTTCGCAGACATAGAGATATCTTCTGTTTTCGTATTCGTTATTTGATTCCATAGAACTGCTTTCCGTTTTCATATAATGTGTTTGCTGTTTCTTCCATCTCTTTGTTCTGAAGCTGAGCTATTTTCTGAATGATAAGGGGAATATAGGATGACTCGTTCCTTTTTCCTCGATAAGGAACCGGTGCAAGATAGGGAGCATCGGTTTCGGTCAAGAAGGTCGATAAGTCACCTTTTGAGACGACTTCTGTAAGAACCCGTGCATTCTTGAAGGTGAGGACTCCTCCGACTCCGATATGGAAATCTATCGGAAGTTTTCGATACTCTTCGTATAGTTCATAACTTGAGCTATAGCAGTGGAGATCGACTTTGTCCGGCTGTTCTTCCTTGATGATATCGAAGGTGTCCTTGCTGGCATCTCTGGCATGAACCACAATCGGAAGAGACAATTTTTTTGATAACCGGATCCATTCTCGGAAGATTGCTTTCTGTCTTTCCTTTGTCTCCGCTTCGCAGTCATAATGATAATCAAGTCCGATTTCCCCAATGGCTGATATTTTGTTTCTGTGTTCTTTAACGTAGTCGAAGGCTCTTTTCTGATATTCGTCATCTTTGACTGCGTATTCGGGATGAATGCCGAGAACGGAAAAACAATATCCGGGATTTTCTTCCTGGATAGAAAGAATTGTCTGGAAGGATTCTAGGGAATCTCCGTTGTTGAATATTGCCTGGCATCCGCTATCTTTTGCACGTCTTATCACTTCGGTTCGATCCGGATACAAAGCGTTGTCATTGATGTGACAGTGCGTATCGATGAATTCCATATTATTTACCTAGACAGAATTTGGAAAACAAAGTCTGATAGATGTCTTCCATGGTCTGTGTCACTTGCTTGCCCATGAGGTCGTTGATGGTAGCGATGGCTTTTCGGATGCCATCAGAGACGATATCGATCTGATGTGTCTCTTCGATGGCTTTGCTGGCTTCCTTAAGTTGGGAGGAAATCCGGATGAGGAAGTCTTCTTCTCTTTGTCCTAAGAAGGCACTATCTTCTTTTGTAGCTATATCGAGTTTTTCTTCTATCATATGATAAAGAGAAGATAAATCGTCTTTTAAGGAACAAATTGAAATGTCGGCTCCTTGCTTGTTGTCATTGATGTCTTTTTTTGTCGCAATGCGAATACAGGGTTTAGACTTCAGAAGTTCGTTTAATTTTTCGTTTTTATCTATTTCTTCAAATCCGGAGTCGCTTAAAAGGAGTATGATGTCGGCATTCGCTATTGTTTTGTATGATTTTTCTATTCCCAGGTTTTCAATTGGATCTTCGCTTCTTCTAATCCCTGCGGTATCCTTGAACCGGAAGAGAATCGAGTCGATTTCTTTTTCCCCTTCGACGACATCTCTTGTGGTTCCGGCTATTGGGGAAACTATGGCTTTGTCTTCTTTCAGTATGGCATTGAGGAGTGAGGATTTTCCGACATTCGGTTCTCCGGCAATAGCTACTGTGATTCCTTGGTACTGTCTATTGGAACGCTTTGTTTTTTCGATTGTGGAATCAAGGCTTTGGATATCTTTGTTTAGATTCTTTCTTATCGTTTCCAGTTCCTCATCATAGTCATCCTGCTCATCCGAATATTGATCCTCGACAAAATATTCCAACTGGGAAATGTACCCTAGTAAGGTGTTCTTCAGATCTTCCATCACTTTGCTGTTTGTTCCGGACAAGGTCTTGGATGCGATGTCTTTAGCGCGTTTGGAGTTTGCGTTGATGAGATCGTTGATTCCCTGGGATTTCAAAAGATCCATTTTCCCATTGAAAAAGGCCTGGGCAGAGAATTCTCCTGGCTTTGCTCTCCTTGCGCCATGTAGGACAAGGCTGTTGAGCAGTTCTTCGACGATAATCATATTGCCGTGTACGGAAAATTCGATGGTATCGAATCCGGTATAGCTTTTTGGCCCTTGATAGAAGGTCATAACAGCTTCATCGATCAATGTATCATCGTTTTTCTTATCGCTGTATAGGTGAAGAAAATAACTGTGGTTGGGAATCAATGTCTTTGGATTTTTCTTGATCAGATATGAAACTACATCCAAAGCCTTTGGACCGGAAAGACGGACGATGGCAAGTGCAGATTTATAAGGCGGTGTCGCCAATGCACAAATGGTATCAAAAATTAGCATAATGAAATTATAACATACAGGTAGGATTACCTGATTCTAAAAAACAATCAATTAGATAAATCAATATTATGTTTTGTTGGTAACATTGGAATTTATAAAATTGATTTTTAAGTTGCTTTTTATTATAAGCAATTTTCAATGTTCTATGAAACACAAGATAAAATAATCAAAAAAGCTGGTCAATTGACCAGCTGGATTATTCTTCGTTGTCCTTATTCAAAGTCTGATCGTTTTCGACATATTGAATCGTGACATGTCTCTTATGACCGATTCCCAAAGACTGAGTCTTGATATGCGGATATCCGGTCAGAGCCTGATGAATGACTCTTCTTTCGTCAGAGGTCATAGGATCAAGGACTACCGTAACGTGGGTGCGGCTGACTTCGTTAGCATAATGTCTGGCCATGGAAACGTATTTCTCGTATTTGTTCTCTTTGTATCCGTCGCAATTGAGAAGAATACGATAATGTCCGCCAAAACGGTTGAAACAGGCAGAACGAGTCAATTCGTTGATGGAACGGAGAGTTTCCCCGCTTCTTCCGATGACGGTTCTGTTCTTCTGGGTTACGATATTGAGCTTGATGACACCATCTTCATATTTGGCTTCCGTGGAGCCTGTAACGCCTAAGGCCTTAAGGCATCTTTTGATATAGTCATCTGCAAAGACGATAACATCATTGATGGTGTAGATTCCGATAGTGACAATCTTTGTGAAGAGAGTCTTCTTCACCGAGATGATCTGATAATTGAGATCCTTGACTTCGACGCCAAGATCCTGGCAGGCTTTCTTAACTGCCTCTTCTTCTGTCTTTCCTTCATATTTGTTCATAATGCTTACCTCCACATCGGTTTGTCAGAATCCGATTTGTTCTTTTTGTTTTTCTTGTCAGAGGATGCCATGTGATGTTTGCTTCTTCTGATGGCAGCAAGGTTGGTGCCGTCTCCGGTAGAAGCGGCGAGTCTGTGTGCAGATTTAGTCTGCATAGCCTGCATTAAAATCGTCTGTAAGATTGCGATGATAGAGCCGAAGAACCAATAGATACCCATACCGACTGGCAAACTCCATCCCATGATAACGACGAAGGCCATCATGATATAGGTCATCATCTTGCCTGTCTTATTTGGATCCATACCATCCGGTGATGTCGGGACGGCATTCGGATCTCCGAATTTCTTGTTTCTCCAATTTGTGAACCAAAGAGAGGAAAGGGAAGAAAGGATATTGGCCAATGTCATGAGGATGAAGATAACGATACCGATGACAGCGCCAGGTGTTCCTTTGAAATTGGTGAAGCATTGGCTGACTGTTGTGGTAAGTGAGAGGCCGTAGAAGTTTCCGCTAGCCAAACTTGCGGAACCCTGAAGAGCAGACCAGACGCAGATGAATAACGGGAACTGAAGGAGCATGAAGAGCATCGGGAGCATTGGGTGTACCTTGTTCCTTCTCATCAGTGCACTTCTTTCCATCATGAGTGCCTTCTGCTGATCCATATCTTCGTTGGCATGAGGATATTTCTTGGCAAGTTCATCGAGCATCGGTTTTAGTGCCTGCTGTTTTGCTTGGGTCTTGGACTGAATCAAAGTCGAGATGACGGTGATGAGTCTTGCAAGAAGCGTAACCACAAAGATGGCTAGAATCTGTGCCCATGCGGTATTGCCCATGTTTTCGGAAATAGTATAGACAAGCCAGGCAAATGGCCAAACGAACAGACCTTCGAAGAAACCATAATCTGCAAATGCCTGCCCCCAGCTTTTTCCTTCAACGTAGATGTTGCTTCCGTTCTGAGAGAAAGTTTTGCTTTCCGGAGTGATACAGCCTCTGTCGGCTGAAACGGCGGAGGACAAGGTACTCTTGAAAGCGGTGATATAGGTGGTACTTGGGACAATAAGAACGCCTAAGTCGGTTGTTGCACTTAAATACCATTCATCCAGGTTCTTGAATAAGTCAGATACTTTCTGAGGTTGGGAATCCTTGTATTCGATACCGGCATATAAGGCGACATGGGTTGCGACTGCTTTGGCTTTGTCTTCTTCTAAGCCTTTGGCAAAGGTTCCGTCCATCCAATAACGATATGTTTTGTTTGCTTCCTCTGTAGCCTTGGTATTTATGTAGGCATTGAATTCCTTGTTCGGAAGGCTGAGGTTGTTTCTTGTAAGATTGCTATAAAAAGTTTTTCTGTTGGTATTTTGGGTTGTTGTAACTCTTTCTGCTTCACCTGCTTCAACATTGACGTTGTCGTTGTAATCATCGGTGACAACAACAGAATCGTTGAAGAGATTTCCATAGGTGGCATATAGGGTATTGGCTTTGTCTTGATTTGTGCAGAAGGACTTGGTACAACTTGACATACCCAAAACAACGATAGCACTGCTTGCTGCTATCGTAAGCCGTTTCAGAAACTTGTGCGAATTTGTTCTCATTTTTTCTCCCCTTTGGCTTTCGGCTTCAAACGAGCTAGCGCACCATTCAGAAGTGAAAGGTTTTCCTGAAAAGTATGATTGAGGAAACCTGGACGTGCGATGATGATTACATCAAAAGGCCAATCCAGTGCTCCAGAGAGATTGATCATGCTTCGAAGTTGTCTTCTGACACGGGCACGGACGACAGCATCTCCCATTTTCGTGGAGACACTGAGTCCGAAGCGTGCATGCTGCAATTCTTTATTAGGAGCAAAATAGACAGACATCGATTCGTTTTTTCCGGCTGTATGACGATAATCAAGTACTTTCTTGAAATCTTGAGACTTCTTAATTCGGTACTCTTTCTTCATTTGTGATTGCCGAAAACAGCTGAAATTTAGGCCTGAGTGAGTCTAACTCTGCCCTTGGCTCTTCTGGCGTTGATGATCTTTCTTCCGCTCTTGGTAGCCATTCTGGCTCTGAAGCCACAGGTATGGGCTCTCTTGATTTTGCTAGGCTGATAAGTTCTTTTCATAATTCAAATCCTCCATCAAAGTTATGCGTCGATTAAATACGCATGTAGCATATTATATTCTTACTTAGGGCTGTAAATCAAATAAAATTTGCTCTTTTCCTTCGGTTTTTGCTTGAAATGTCGTTTTTTGAAATTTTGCCTATGAAAAGGTAATTTTTAATAACCGTTTCACGTGAAACGAAGTTTAAGACAATGAATTTTCGATTTGCTTTTTCCGGTTGCCTTTTATGGTCAGATCATAAGTCATGAAGGTCCTTAGAATATGGTCGGTTTCCATTTCAATCCGCTTCATTGTTTCTTTGTCTACTGTTTTAAATGCCTGCTCGATGGATTTGTCATAGTTGTTCTTGTTTTCGACGTTCAGTTTTTTCCATGGTATGTTCTCGAAGTATGAAAGCAGTTTTTTGTCGTAGTCTAGTTTCCCTTCGTATAAATAGCAGGCAAGAATCGGATAGCCGGCATAATGCTGCCAATAGGTAGCATTGTCATTGCTGGATGCTATTTTTCCATCAAGAATCACGGTGTATGCTTTGCTTTTGTCGGAACTGATGACCAAATACTGGTTCTCGTCGATCTTCTTTACTCTTTTGTCTGCTATGGCACTTAGTGCTTCATAGATTTTCGATATCGGAATTTCTTTCATGTTTTTTCTCCTTTTCGGCTATAAAAAGTTTATTTCAATCCTTATAATTATATGGATTAGTTTTGAGGGAGGTCTAACATGTCGGAAAAAAACTATGATGAAGATGAATTCAAGGTTGATCAGCGGATTGCTGTCACTGTATATAAATGGTTGAAGATTGCTCAATGTTTGATTCTTGCTGCTTTGGGTGGCATTTTCATCGTCTGTTCATTCTTTTCCCTGAAATCCGGTTCTGAACAGAATTTGTTTTCGGTTCTTCCTGTATGCATCGGTGTTGTTCTTGCGATATTCGGTCTTCTGGATCTTCTTGCCGGTTATTATCTTCATAGGAATTTGATGAGTGAAGAAGTCCTTCTTGGGTCAGTAAGTATATCCGCTAGTATTGTCTTGTTCGTGAATGCTGGCGATTCCTATCAGTTTTTGGCTAATTTGCTTAACGTCTTCATTGTGGCAATGCTATTCTGCTATGCAGTTATGTGTGTAATCTATGGAGTTGATCGGGTTATCGGGAAAAAGGGACTGAGGAAGAATGTCAAGCTTGCAGTCATGAGTTTCATCGGTGCGGCGTTTCTTCTTGCCGGAGGGATTGCCTATTCGATATTCGAGAAGAAATACAGTAGCAAAATCAGTCAATGGATGTTTTTGGCTGTCGGTGTTGTCTTAATCATTATCGGTATTACTTCCTTTGTTTCTTTGCTGATGAAAATCAGAGCGACAAACAAGGCGATGAAATTGGAAGAAAAGAAGAAAGAAGATCAAGAAGAAAACAAAAAAGAGGATGAGAATTCCGTTGTCAAAGTCGTGGAACTCGGTGATCTGAAGAGGGAACGAAGAAGAGATAAAAAGGTTTTCAGTAGAGAAAAGGTCGGTGAGACGCATGCCTTCAACATGGATGATCAGGGAAATCTCAACCTGATTGAAGATGAAGACCAGGATGAGAAGGAGAAAAAATGAAGTTTGCAACGATTCTCGAGGCTCTGATTCGATCCTATCATATCGATAAGGGACATCTGGCCAAGCATCTTGAAACGGATGAGAAGACAATCGATGATTGGCTTCAGGGGAATTCTGTTCCTTCGCACCATCAGTTGGAACATCTTTCTGACATGTATATCATGCCATTGGACCTTTTGGAAAAGAGCGTCAAATAAAATAGGCTATGAATCACTCGGTATTTCCGGGATTCATGGCCTTTTTCAAAGCTGGCTTGCGATATAGGATTGACCTAGTCTTCTTTGATTTTCGTCTGGTAGATAGATGGTTGCTTCGATTTTTTCCTTTTTGAGGACATCCGTGGCATTTTTCATCAGTATTTCTCCACCGATGCCTGTCGTCACTCGACCGAGGAGAACGACATTCTCAAACGGAATGAATCTGTGATAGAGGCAGAGGGCGGTTCCTAGTCTTTTTCCGAAGGTTCTGTAGGCATCGAGAACTGTTTCGTTTCCTTGTTCGGCTTCGTTTTGAATGGTTACAAGTTTTTCCGGAAGGGATCCGCTTAATGGGAATCCTCTGCTCTCTAGGATGCGGATGATTCCTTTCTGTGAGAGGTATTCGGATCCAGCACCTTTGATTTTCATTGAATAGTGAGAAAAGGCAGAGGGAGAATAGTCTATTGGAATTTTTCCGATTTCGCATATCCATCCGTTGAATGAGTTTCCTTCCTGGATGTATCCGCCTCCGAGACTTGTTCCCATAGCGATTCCAAGAAAACTGCCTTTTTTGTAGAGCAGGCTTCCATAGAGTGCAGAGACATCGCCGTCATTGAGAATCGTATAAGGAATATCCGGATATTCTTTTTTCATGAAATCGATGAAGAAATTAGGAATTCTGTCTTTTTGAACGACAGATTTGAATAAAGTGGCCTGAAGATATCGGTTTTTTTCCAATATTCCGGATGTTGAAATTCCAATGGAATCGACTTTGCCAAGATGGGAGACGGCCTTTTTCAAGCTGTCGAGTATTCCTTGATAGTGGTATTGGATATCATTCTCTTCTTTTGGAGACCAAAGATCCTCTTCCTGGAAAAGAATCTGACCGTCTTTGATTGCGGTTACTTTTCTATCGCTTCCGCCAAGATCTAGACCGATTCTGCTTCCATCTTGAGAGCCGGAGACTTGAAAAGAGGAAAAAATATCTTTGTATTCTTTGTCTGTTTTTTCCAATAGAAAA
The DNA here is from genome assembly GCA_002404835.1 of Caryophanales bacterium UBA4694. Classification (GTDB taxonomy): domain Bacteria; phylum Bacillota_I; class Bacilli_A; order RFN20; family CAG-288; genus Enterosoma. The sequence continues at coordinate 27,590 of DHKM01000005.1, forward strand.
GGAAGATGAAACATTCGCTCCATCTCTTTTTTTGTTGTATCGAATTCCGAATCTTCTTTGATTTTCTTGATGAAATCTTCTATGTATTCTTCTTTTCCATTGAAGAGAATTCTGTTCCCACCTACAATCCAGAGGAGGGAAAGGATGATTTTCTTGAGATAGAAGTAGTTCTTTTCTCGGTCTTCTGAGATCTTTGTATGGTAAGTAAAAGACAGCGCATTTCCTCTTTGTACTATGATGGACAATGGATATGCGGCTTCTTTTTCAAAGTGATGGAGAAGCGGATATCCAGATTGAAACGTTTCTATATCAGTCATGATTATCAGTATTATATCATGATGATGGAAATGATTAGTCTAGCTGTGGAAGTTATTTGGACAGACATTGTCTCTTTTTTACTTCATTCCATGTTATGTGTATAATCAGTCTTATGAGGTGTATTATGCAAAAACGTGTGCTGACGATTCAGGACTTTTCCTGCATGGGACGTTGTTCTTTGACGGTAGCTCTTCCGACCTTGTCTTGCTGTGGAGTGGAGTGCGTTTGTCTTCCGACTGCAGTCTTAAGCAATCATACGATGTTCAAAAGCTGGACGTACCTAGACCTTACTTCCGAGATGGAAAACATTGTCGGGAAATGGATTCCGTATCAGCATTCTTTCGATTTCATTTATACTGGATACCTATCAAATCAGCAGATCGACTGTGTGAAACATATTGTTACTTCTCTTAGGGAAAAGAAGACAACGGTTTTTGTTGATCCTGCTATGGCAGACAATGGGAAACTATATCCGGGATTTGATATGGGGCATGTTGAAAAGATGAGAGAACTGATTTCAATTGCTGACTATATCAAACCAAATCTCACAGAGGCATGTCTGCTTTCTTCCATTGAGTATCCAAACACAGAAAAAGGAATTCCGTCTTCTTTTTATGATTCTGTATTTGAAAGACTTTCTTCATATGGAATGAAGTACGTCATTCTGACCGGGCAGGAAATCGAAGAAGGAAAGATTGCAGATATTTATTATGACTGTAAGACAAAACAAAAGAAGATGTATATGACAAAGATGTATCCGGGAAAATTCCATGGGACGGGAGATCTTTTTTCGTCTGCTTTTGTCGGTGCATTGGCAAATGGAATCTCGTTGGATGACAGTATTCGGATTGCACATGATTTTCTTCACGAAACAATCAAAAACACAATCGACGAGAAACTTGATGGAACGGTTTATGGTGCTTGCTTTGAACCGGCACTGAAGATGCTGATACAGGAAATTGAAAGAGCAAAAGAAAAAGCCTCTTGAGATCGAAGGTACTCAATAGGCTTTGATTCTGATTATTTTTCTTCTTTTTCCATTAGATTGTAGATATCCTTTTGGATTGCCGTATCGCTAAGAAGTGTATAGAAGGCCATTTTGTTTCCAAAGCTGACTGCTTCTTCCAGGGTTTTGTTGAGGCTGAGTTCATGGACGATTCCTGCAAAGAGGGCGTCTCCTGCTCCGTTTACCGAGACGACATTTGGGTTGGAGACAACGGGAATCTCTTCTACTTTTCCTTCTGTACCGATGATAATCGGTGCTTTTCCGTTGCTCAGAACCACATTTTTACATCCAAGGGAGAGTAAGTCATAGGCAAGCATGGTCGGCTTTTTCTTTACATCTAGGAAGTGCTCAGCTTCCAGGACATTACATTTGAAGAGAGAGATTTGAGGAAGGTGGTTTCGGAATCTTCGGATTTTGTTTGCAGATACACCCTCGATATAGAAACGATGATTCGGGAAATTTCTGAAGATACCATCAATGACATCCTCGTTTAGATTCGCTTCTAAGACGATGACTTCGTTTTCCTCGATGACATCTTTGAATTCCAATATGTCGTCGATTGTCATATTGTCCATAAGACGCGTATCACAGATAGCGACAGTCATGTTTCCTTTTTCGTCTGCAATGGAAACATAGCTTCCGCTTGGATCTTTGCTTTTTACGGAAAGAACATTTACGTTCAGTTCTTCAAGCTTTTCCTTTAAACTTTGACCATAGGCATCTTTTCCGATGCCAGTGATGAATGTTACATCATCTTTCAATCGAGCGAGGTTTTCCGTGATGTTTCTTCCAACGCCACCAAAGGAGGTAGTTAAGGTTCCGATATTACTATCTTCCATGATGAGTGTGTGATTGCTTTTGGCTAAGTAGTCGATATTACTACCGCCGATAATCAGAATTTTGCTTTGTTTCATTTGATTATAATAGGTCCCCTATTTTTGGATCGACTGCTGTATTGACGCCTAAGGTCTGGTAGGACATGTTGAGGCCGAACTTAACTGCCTGCTTCAATTGCATTCCGGCAACAAGACAGTGGACGATTCCTGCAAAAAGGGCATCTCCGTTTCCGTTCGATCTTGTTATTTTCTGCCTTACGACAATTGGCTCATGGCTGATTCCTTTTTGTTTGGTCCCATATACGATAGGAAGTTCAGTATGGGATAAAACAACCTGTTTGCATCCTTTGTCTAGAAGAAGTTGAACAAGGTCTTCTGGTTCTTTTTTGCAGTCGAGAAGATGTTCGGCTTCGGTCACGTTTGACTTGAAAAGTTCGATTTCCTTTAAATGAGGAAGGAAGGTTTTTACTCTAAATGTACTGACTCCGTCTACATAGTATTTTTTGTTTTTATAGGTCTTGAAGATGTAGTTTACGATTTTCTCGCTCAGGGTTCCGTCTAGGACAATATAATCGTGTGCTTTGATTATAGAATCGAATTCTTTTAAGTCATTTGGTTTCAATGAGTCTGTTCCTCTGGTGTCGATGATATAGGATATCCGTTTTCCGTTTGTATCGCAGATGGAATTGTAGATGCCTGTTGGATATTTGGTGTTTATGGAATAAACATCGACTCCAAGTGAAATCAAGTTTTGCTTCAAAGATAAGCCAAGATGATCTTCACCAAGAACGGTTATGAAGCTTACTTTGTCACTGAGACGGATTAAATTCTCAGTAACGTTTCTTCCAGGACCTCCGAAAGTGGTAAACAATGTTCCGAGATTTTCTTTCTTTTCTTTCATCTCGTCGATTGTCTTGCTTAGATAATCCATCCTGCTATCTCCGATAACAAGGACACTTCCTTTTCTTTTACGCATGTCGCTGGTTACCTCCGTTAATTCTATTTTAACACGAGAGTTATAGAACGTGTGTGGAGTAAATCAAAAAAACAAGAAAAGGCGGCAAATTGCCGCCTTGGATTATTCGTCGATGGAATCTTCTTCCGATGTTTTGTCTGCTTTTTCGATTTCGGAATATTTGGCAGTGATGATCTGTGGACGACCAAAGAGTGTGATAGAGATTGTCACTTCGGATTCATCCGGGTTGACAGTCTCGATGATACCTTCGGCATCTGCAAACGTGCCAGAGAGAATCTTGATCTTGTCACCGACTTTGTAATCGGAATACATTTCAGGATCTTCGATGTTCATTCTCTTGAGAACCGGTTCGATTTCTTCTCTTGGAATCGGGAACGGCTTGGCACCTTTACCGGAGGAACCGGTGATACCGGAAACACCTGGAGTATTACGGACGACGAACCAAGTTTCATCTGTCATAATCATCTCTACGAAGATATATCCTGGATAATAGTTTTTGGTTTTGAATTTCTGAACCATTTGTCCAGTGGCTTTATCCTTGGTGAATTTCGGTTTTCCGTCTTCGTCAGTGACAGGCTCCTGATATTCGGCACAGATGATACGGAAGATCTTGTCTTCGATGTTCATGGATTTGGCTCTCTTCTCGAGCATTTCCTTGACCTGTCTTTCACGCTGGGCGAAGGTATTGATGACATACCAGGCTTTTTCCGGAAGGACTTCATCTGCATCGTTGTCCTCGCCAGGATTCACTTCGCCGATCAAAGGGTTGAAGTTATGGTGCTTTTCATGGACAATCGGAGTTTCTTCAACTGGTTTTGGTTCTTCGTTATTGACAACGATCGTATCGTCGTCATTATTGATGACAATCTTGTCTTCATCGGTATACATCATTTCAAAAATCCTCCTAACATATTCTTGATGGCAACGATAGCGGATGCTGCAGAGCTGCTATCGGTAGATGTTGAATTCTTTGGGAAAGCATTGTCGAATCCTTTCATGATCTGGATGGTGAGAAGATCACAGAGATAGATGAATAGAGCAAAACCGACAGCAATGAGTAGAACGATTCCGACAGAATTCCACAATGTCTTCTGATCTGGCCAACGGACACGTCTAGCTTCTTCTCCTACTCCACGGAAATATTTGGAGACTTTCTTCATTTTTATTTTCCCTCCTTATGAATTGTGTGTTTTCCACATTTTGGGCAGTATTTGTTTGCTTCAAGTCTTTTGCCGTCACCTTTTTTCTTAGAGGCGTAATAGTTTCTGGATTGGCATTCACTACAAACTAGAACGACTTTTTCTCTCATATTCAAACCTCATCTTTTCAAATAAAAAAGTTCCTTTTGGAACCAAAAACTATTATATAGGTTCGTAGGTGAAAAATAAAGAGTAATTTTTGGAATGAACGAGTTCTGAATAAAGGAAGAGGATTTATAATTTGCATCTTGAGAAATAATTTGTGACTATCAGTTTTAGATGGTTTAAACTCGCTTGCAAAATAGAAGAATTTAAATGAATGTAGAAAAACATTTCTTTTCTATAGTATCATGTCCCTTTTTTTCTAAAATCATTTGAAACATAGAAAGCTGAGATTATAATGAAGCTATGAGTTCTACTGGTTATTATATTTTAGCGAATGTATTTGCGATTGTGGTTTTTGGCGTCTTGCTTGTTATGAATGCTTTGAGATCCGAATATCATACGAAGAAGCTCATGCTCACTCATTTGATTGCGTTTTCTATTTCTGTATTTGCTCAGGATATATTCTGGACAATCGTAAATTCAAGGGCTTCATCTCCGTGGCTGATTCTTTTTTCGAACTATCTGATGTTTTTTACGGTCTTAGGTACGTCTATAACATGGACATTGTATGTGCTGGGAATAAAACGAATCACGGACCAAAAGTTTTTCCTGTTCGGGAAAATAGCTATTTTGAGTTATGTTGTTTTTGGTATTCTTATGATTCCGATAACATTTTTCCTTTCTTCTTTTTGGATTCAAAACGGAGAAATGAACCCGCTGTATTGGATAATTACTCTTTCGTTCTCCGTGGTTTTCTTGATTCTTACATCGGTATTTTCTGTTTTGGGTGCAATCGATAAGGAACAAATTGCTTTTCGAAAAGAGTATATTGTCAATGCGATTGGTCCTGTTGTTTTGATTATATGTTCCATTATTCAAGTCATAAATCCATATATTCCATTGATTTGCTATAGTATGACTCTTGTTATTCTGATGAGTTTCCTTTTTACATTGACGACTCATTCAAAAACGGATCCTCTTACTGGTTTGAACAATCGGAATGAGCTCCTGCGTTTTATTTCTAGAGCTGGGCATGAATCGAACGCTGAGAATATTGTTATTATGGCTGATTTGGATTCCTTCAAGAAAATCAATGATACGTATGGCCATGTTAAAGGAGATGAGGTTTTAATACGTGTAAGTAATGTTATATCCAAATATTGCAGAGAAGCTCAAAAGAAGATGTTTTTATGTAGATATGGCGGAGATGAGTTCTTGATAATCATAAAGAACGGAACGAATGAAGATGCTGTCAAATTCGGTAAGGAAATGAATCTTATTCTTTGTGATGGAATGTATGAGATTCCTGTTTCTATGACTATCGGATATGCTGAATGGAATGGATTATCTTCGACTTTCGAGGATTCGCTTAAGATTGCTGATAAATTCATGTATGAAAAGAAAAAAGGCTTTCTTTTGTAATTTGTATGAAATATCATATTTTAAAACATCTTCACACTATCAATAAGCATCGTTTCCATGTGTTTATCAATTGTTGCCGTTGTGGTATACCGTTTCGTGGCTTAGTTCATGATCTTTCAAAGTATTCCCCTACTGAATTTTTTATTAGCGCCAAAAATTATTCTGGTATCCGTTCTCCGATAGCTAATGAAAGAAAAGAAGAATTCGGATATTCAAGTGCGTTCATTCACCACACCAGAAAAAACAAACACCATTATGAATATTGGGTGGATGTGACAACCGGGGATATTATTTTGATTCCGATGCCATACAAATATGCTTTGGAATGCTGTTGTGACATGATATCGGCTTCTATGGTTTACAACGGAAAGAATTTCAAAAGAGATATGCCGTTATCTTTCTTTTTGAAGGTAAAAGACAGATCAATGATGCATTCCTCAACTAAAAAATTCATTGAGGAAGTTCTTATTCGTTATCGTAATACCGGATTCAAGAATATAAGCAGAAAAGATACAAAGTATCTTTATCAACTTTCTCTTCAGGAAGCAAAGCCTACGGAAATAATTGAAGTTTTTTCAAAAATGCAGAAATAAACAAAGAATGATTACGTGGTTGTAAATGTTTTCAAAAGAACAAGCTTAGGCCTAAAAATGATAAGGTTATGCCTGCGTGCTTTTTTTGTTACCGCTTTTTTGTATAATAAAACCAGAAAAAAGCAAGCAATGGATGTTGAAAATAAGAATAAAGAATGAAAGGAGGGTTTAGTATATGAAAATCGCATTTGCTATTCTTGTTTTATCGAACTCGATTTCTTTTCCGGTCAAGGCAGGTGTAGTGGATAAAGCATTATTGAGCATGATTCACTATTCTGCATCGAATCAGATTATTGTAAATCTATTTGCCCATCAAGATGTGACTCCTAAGACTGATAAATACGAAAATGTAAAAGCAAATTCTTTAGGCCATTCTTATTTGGAAATAACCAATACATATCAAGAACCTGTTTTTATTCAAGGCTTTCGTATTGATTATAATCAATCTATTACAATCGGTTTGTGGGGAGATACCGGCTCATCTGATGGACCATCGGTAGATGGTCATGTTGGAATATTTGTAAATCGCGAAGCTTATCACTATTCTAAATTGGAAACACCGGATAAATCCACAATGATAATGGCAACGGTATCTAAAGATAAATTGCCGGATTTGTATCCTGTCTGTATGGAAAAGGCGTTTACTTATGATCTTCTAAATTATAATTGTACTATTTTTGCTACGGAGTGTTGGTATCTTCTTACTGGACAGGATTTAAGATGTAATAGTCCCTATGAGCTGAGGCACAAAATTATGGATGTTGAGGATGGTGTTGAGGGTTGTTACACTATGCTTGAGACCGATTGTTTCTATTCGTATTATCGAAGTTCTGGCCGTTTTTTGAAATATGAGCCAAGGGAGGAACGATAATGAAGCGTAATCTGATTCTGGCAATTGTCTTTCAGTTGATTGGATGGGCCTTTGTTTTTCTGGTCAGTTGTAATGTCAATTTCCTATGGAGTGTTGCTCCTTATACGTTTGGAAAGGTTTTTAATTATGTGGTCTGCTATTTGAGTCTTCTCCTTGCCTGTTTCTTTGAAATCAGACTCAGAAAAGAAATCGGAGGATTTTATCCGAAACTAGCATGTATTTTAAGCTTCGCTTATTCGATGAGTCTTTTTTCGATTTTCTATTTTCTCAAGTATCTGAACTTCAATGTTCTGACCGGATTTTTGCCCTTGACCATTTATATCATCGTAGAAATCGGAATGTCTTGTTATATGTTTGCCTATCTGAAACGGGAATGAATCATTCTTTTTCTACCAGGTCTTTGTTTGTTCTGTAACAGGTGGCATTTCCTTCTTTGCTTTGAATCAAATATTGGTTGTCGGCTAGGTTTTTAAGGATTCTTTCCCTGAAATAGGAGGAGTCCTTTATTCCGATATGGGCTGCGATTTCAGAAATACGCCGTGGTTTCATATAACAGAAGGAAAGAATTTCCTGGTCGTATTTCGTGCCGTTTGGTATAAGAACGGTTGTTAGGATGGGCAATGAGGCGTCACGGATTCCTTTCTGGTAGGTGAGATCCGGAAGGACGAGCGTGAAGTGATCCGAGGTTGAAAAAATATATGGCTTATGGAGACTGTCTTCATTTTTGTAGTCTTCCATAATCTTGTCAAATCCTGTTCCTGCTGATTCCATTACGTTGCAGGCAACTAGGATTTTGGAAATTAATTCGTTCCTTCTTTTGGATATGATATTGGATAAGTCATATGTCTTTTCTATCTTTTCGCCTCGATAGAAGGATCCCGGTGAGGATATTTCAAGTCGGTCCTTGAACATGTCGATTTGAATCTGGGTTCCATCAAGATAATAGTCTCTGTGGACGATGGCATTTATGATAGCTTCAAACAATGAGCGATGGGGATAGGCATCGATTGTGATATGGGATGTATTCAACTTGAGCAGAGCATGATTCATTCTCTGCTCCAAAAATGAAACCGTATTTTCAATTAGCGACGTGATGTTTCCGTGGAATTCGTTCTTTGTGACAATACGTTCGCTTCCTCTATTGAAGCCTGAAAATACGGAACATTGGATTGTCGTTTTGTTTCCGTCGTAGTGATCCATAAAGAATAAGGCACCATTCAGCAAATAATCATCGGAATTCATGAACCCAATGGATTTCAATGATTTTTCTGTCAATGTTTTTCCTTTGTTGTGCAATCTATAGAATTGAAACAGCATTGAAAAGTCTTTTGCATTGTATTTTATTCCGGATGGCAGGACGTCATATTGTGTGATTTTGCTTTTTATGCACATCTCGATTATTTCTTCATAGGTTGCTCCATTTGTGAATCCGTTTCGTCTCATAAAAATTGAAGGTATGTTCTTGAACTTCAAAACGACAGGTTTGATTGTGGATTCCTCGACTTTTATCCGTATGATATATCTTTTTGACTCGTGTATTTCGTAGGGCAGAAATTCTATTTTCAGGTTTGGACGTGGCAATAGGTGTTCGTTGACTTGATTGTTGAAATAGTTTCTTTCGTTGTCTGCGGATTTTTGATCGAAGCCGATGAGTTTTCCGGTTTTGTCTTCCACACCGATATAGAGTTCACCGCCTTCGGCATTGGCAAAACCGGCTATGGTTTTAAGCCAACCAATGATGTCTGTTCGATTGAGCATTGCCTTGCATTCCAATTTATCGTTTTCTATATAAGAAGAGTGAATCAAATCTTCTAAGTTCATATTTCATACCTCTTTGAACTACTTCAAAGTTTACTTCAAAGTCACTTCAAAGTCAACTTCAAAGTCACTTCAAAGTCGCTTCAAAGTTTATCGGCAATCTCATAGCAGAATATGAGCTATGACATAAAAAATCCCCGTTTTACCGGGGATACGATTTTATTTTAGCTGAAGTTTCTTATTTCCGTGATAATCGGGATCATTCTTGTTGAAGAATACGGTTTTGATCAATGGAACGATCATGATGCTGACTGCGGCTATCCAGGCAAGCGGATCGGCAAGGCTGACTGCGATGAAGCTCAGACTGCTTGCGGATGAGTTGATCGGACCGCCGTTAACAAGCTGTGGTAGGAAGAGACAGCAGACGGTTCTGGCAGCGAGTTCTCCGATTCCGGCAAGGAACGGGAACAGAGGATGGTTCAGGCCCTGAAGGGAATGTCTGCAGATGAATAGAACAAGCAAGATCAGATCGCATGGAACACAAAGATACAGATAGAGGTTTCCGTAATGGATGGCTTCCGGTGTGATGTTGTCTGGCTTGAGGAAGATGTGCATGTAAGCTCCGTTGATGGTGATAAGAAGACCTACTGCGGTAAGGATGGCATAGCTGATCAGTCCGATGGTACTTCCGATGATGAGCCCTTTTTTGATTCGCTTGTATTCTCCAGCACCTTGGTTCTGACCGAGATAAGTCATCATGGCGATTGCAATGGATTGGTAGACGTTCATGATCATAAGGTTGATCTTGCAGGCAATGGAGTACCCGACCTGTGCCGGGGTTCCGACAACCAGGGTTCCACTTGCCGTATAGTCAAAGGCGATGACTCCCATCTGCATGATGATGACGCCGATTTCGAGAATGGAAGACTGTAGACCTAAAGGAAGACCAAGCTTCAGATGGTCGATGATAAAGTCGGAACTGACTTTCAGATCTCCCTTCTGATAATGCAGATAATCGTACTTCTTGAAAGCGTAGATGAAGCAGGCGACTGTGGCTAAGGCTTCGGCAAGAACGGTCGCCCAGGCACTGCCGACAACACCCCACTTCAGAGGAACGATGAATAGCCAGTCAAGGAAGATGTTCAGTATGACGCCGAGAATCAAGAAGATAAAAGGAGTGAAGCTATCACCTAAGGCTCGGAGGTTGGAAAAGATGAAGTTGTAGAACATATTGGCGAAAATTCCCAAAAAGATGATGAAGAGATAGTCGTGAGCGGATTCGTAGAGGAGCTGTTGGTTGGCATCAATCTCGCTTGGATTGATTTTCATAAGACTTAACAAACCATTTGTTCCCAAACAGAAGCCGATGGTTAGAAGAACGGTCATGACTAAGCAAAGCAAGAATTGATTATAGAAACTTTTTCTTGCGTTGTTTAAGTTGTTCTCTCCGATTTTATGAGAGATAACAACAGAAAATCCTGAAGTTACACCGATACAGAACTGAAGTGCTATAGAACTAAGACATCCGACATCGTTGATACCTGCAATCTCGTAAGGACCGAGGTTTTGACCGACTATGATAGCATCTGTCAATGTAAATAGCTGTTGGAAGACAAGACTTAGAAGAATCGGAACCATGAAAAGAAGGATGTCTTTTGTGATGTTTCCTTTTGTTAAATCAATCGGATCGAATAGTTTTTTGAATTTTTGCCAAATATTACCCATATAAGATTCACCTTTGAATATCGTTCAATAGAATAATGATTTTTTGTTTTAATTCAAGTCCGTATAAGCGCTTTTAGGATAAATTGTATTTATGCTCACACATAAGAAAAGCCAGGCTTTCGCCTGGCAGAAGGTTTGATGTTATTTGATGACATCCATATGCATATATGGACGCAGGACTTCCGGAACTGTGATACTTCCATCTTCGTTCTGATAATTTTCGATGATGGCTGCAACGGTTCTTCCGACAGCGAGTCCGGAACCATTCAAGGTATGGACGAATTCGGTCTTGCTGTCCTTGCTTCTCTTGAAACGGATATTCATACGTCTTGCCTGGTAATCCGTGTCATTGGAGCAGGAGGAGATTTCTTTGTAGACTTTGGTGGTAGGAACCCACTTTCCATCTTTCTCTTCATAGTCGTTATAGGAAGGCATCCAGACTTCGATGTCATAGCACTTTGCTGCCGAGAATCCGACATCTCCGGTGGACAGACAAACACGACGATAAGGAAGCTTGAGGAGTTCGAGGATTCTTTCGGCTTCTTCGGTCATGGATTCAAGTTCTTCAAAGGAATGTTCCGGAAGAGAGAATTTGACCATTTCGACTTTCTGGAACTGGTGCTGACGGATGATACCTCTGGTATCTCTTCCGGCGGCTCCGGCTTCGGCACGGAAGCAGGAGGAGTAGGCACAGAATCTCTTCGGAAGATCGTCGGCAGAGAGGATTTCGTCACGATAAAGATTGGTAACAGGAACTTCAGCTGTCGGAATCAGCCAATATTCTTCGCCGGTGTTGTTTGTCATATAGGCCTGATCGGCAAATTTTGGAAGCTGACCGGTACCCGTCAGGGATGCTGTATTTACAAGATAAGGAGGAAGGACTTCTGTGAACCCGTTTGCGACATGGGTATCCAACATAAAGGCTGCGACACTTCTTTCAAGTTTGGCAAAGGCACCCATATAGAAGGTGAAGCGGGAACCTGTGACTTTGGCAGCTCTATCGACATCGAATCCGCCAAGTCTCTGACCGATTTCCCAATGGGCAAGCGGCTTGAAAGTGAAGGTTGTCGGTTCAGAATAGTATTTCTCAGGACGATTGAAGGTATCGTCTGTTCCAATCGGAAGCGATTTGTCCGGGAGATTCGGAGTCTTGAGCATCATCTCACGGATTTCTTCTTCGACTTCGGCTCTTTCTTTGTCGAGTCTTGCCATTTCTTCTTTGTCGAAGGAAATCTTCTTCATGAGCTCATTGGCTTCTGCGTCCTTGTGCTGAGCTTTGAGCTTTCCGATGTTCTTGGACTGAGTGTTTCTTTCTGCTTTCAGGGCTTCTGCCTTGACAATGCAGTCTCTTCTTTTCTGATCAAGAACCGGTAATTCTCTAAGGTAGGAGAAGTCTCCGGTTCTGGTAGTGAGGCGTTCTATGACTTCGTCGAGGTTGTCGATGACATATTTCACATCTAACATATGATTATCTCCTTGTTTATCAATATAAATATAGACTTATGGTTTGTTGTTATCAAGATAGAGATGATTTAAAGATTTGAAATGAAGTGATACAAAGACGGAAAATCTTCTGGAAATATGGCGTTCAGTTTCTTTAACAGAGCTAGGTTGAATGAGGGTTTAAAGGAAAGAATCGGCGTATTTGTGGAAGAAAAATCGTAAAGAACATTCGGAAAACACTGAGATCGGGTATAAAGAAGAAGACAGTCGACACTATGGGTTGCGGAACGATAGAGTTCTTCTGGCATTACATCCAGGAAGAGCAGGTTATTCATGGTCGCCATGCTCTCCTTCTTTTTCTCTTTGATGGATGACATGTCCAAACTTCCGAAACAGAGGAATCTTTTGTCTGGAGAGAGCATTGCCAGCTTTTCGATTTTATCGATATCTTTTTTTGAGAAATCGTTTCCCATGAAAAGAATCAGCTTGGTTTCGTCATCAATCTGATAGTAAGAACGGAAGCTTTTCCGCTCGCTTTCCAATGGGATTTCATCGCGGTAGGTCTCCTCCAATTCAAGGAGCTGGATTTTGTCTTCTTTGAATCCGGAGTTGAGAAGGAAGTCTTTCTGTTCTTTGGTGTAGACAAGCAGCCCATCTGCTCGATGGTAGGCATTTAAGGCATCGCTTGTCAAAGATACTTTTCTTGATTCAGGACAGATGACGTCTTCAGGATCGGATAGGGCAAGGATGTTTACTCGATCGCCAGGCTTTACTTCTTTGCTCAGATAACAGTAGTCGTATCCGGACGGAAAAAGAATAATGTCTCTTTTCTCATTCGGATCTAAGGTAAATGGGAGACTATGACGTCTTAGGTTTGCGATGAGGTTTTGCTTTACGACATAGCTGAAAGAATCTTTCAGATGCGGTTTATGGAAAGAAAGATAAATCATAGCCCCTCCTTTTTATTATTCTTCGTCGGATGAATCGTCTTCGGTTGCTCTTTCAAGCAGAGCATCCAATGCTTTCTTGTCGTCTTCTTCCTGTTTTTCTTCTGCCTTATCTTCGATTTCCGGCAGAGTTGCTTCGTAGTCACTTTCGCTCGGAAGAATCGAACAGGAGGAAATCTCTTCTCCGCTTCTTAAGGTCATGACCTTGATACCCATGGTATTTCTGGACATTTCCCTGAATTGACTGAGACTTGTTCTGAAGGTGGTTCCTTGGTTGGTGATGATGATGATATCTTCGTCTCCGTGGACATTCTTGATGGTTACGAGTTTTCCGTTCTTTTCGCCTTCACGGATTGTCTTTACACCTTTTCCGCCACGGCTTGTGATTCTATATTCGGTGCAGTCTGTGATTTTTCCATATCCGTTTTCGGTCAGGGAGAAAATCTTATTTCCTTCAATAGAGGAGACAACGCCGACAATCTTTTCGTTTTCGGGAATATCCATACCGCGGACACCGGCCGCATTTCTTCCCATACAGCGAACGTCGCTTTCATAGAAGCTACAGACTTTGCCTTCACTGGAAGCAAGGCTTACGATGGCATTCCCATTGGTGCATTTGACGTCAAGAAGGCTATCTCCTTCTCGTAGCGCAATTGCATTCTTTCCGTTGGATTTGATGTTTTCGAATTCTTTTCCGGAAACTCTCTTGACGACACCTTTTTCAGTAGAGAAGAAGAGGAATGATTTTTCATAGTCATCCATGGAGATGATGGAGTTGATTTTCTCTCCATCGAGAAGTCTGAGGAAGTTGACAACCGGGATGCCTTTGCTGACTCTTCCGCCTTCCTGAATCTGGTAACCTCTGCATTGGTAGACTCTACCAGTGTTGGTGAAGAAGAGGACGTCAGTTTTGGTTCTGCTATGGCGGAGGATTTCTACTTCATCGTTATCCTTTGTCTGCATTCCCTTGACTCCGACCCCGCCTCTGTTCTGAGCACGGAATTCGCTTGGATCAACTCTCTTGATGTATCCGGCCTTGGTAAGGATGATAAGGATTTCTTTATTCGGAATCAAATCTTCATCGGATTCATCATAGTCGGAATCGGATATTTCTGTTCTTCTGTCGTCTCCGTATTTTTTCTTGATTTCTTCCAATTCATCAATCAAAGTATCTTCCAAAACACTCTGACTAGAAAGTATGAGGTTGTATCTCTCACAATCTTTCGTGAGTCCGTTCTTTTCATCAAGATATTTCTGATATTCAAGACCAGTGAGTTTTCTCAGCGTCATGTCGAGAATGGCCTTGCACTGAATATCGTCGAGATGGAATCTTTCTTCCAATCTTGCTGTGGCTTCTTCATTGGTTTTGGAGGAACGGATGATGTGGATGGCTTCGTCGATGGCGTCGGAGATGGCGATGATACCATCAAGGATATGAATCCTGTCGCTTGCTTTTTTCAGGTCAAACTGAGTGCGTCTGGTAATAATCTGTTCCTGGAATTTGATATAGATATCCAAAGCCTGACGCATGGTAAGGACCTTCGGAGTGCCATTATCGATGGCAAGCATGTTAACGGGGAAGTTGCTTTGAAGCGCAGTGTAATGGAAAAGATGATTCAGAACAAGATCAGGGATTGCCCCTTTCTTAAGGATGACAACAAAATGAGTTCCCATTTTCTGAGATGAATAGTCGGCCACACTTGCGATACCATCGATGGTCTTGTTGTCGGCTAAATCGGCGATATGCTTGGCAAGATCTCTCTTGTTGACCATATATGGGAGTTCGTAGAAGACGATTTCATAGTGTCCGTTTTTCTCTTCCATCCGGTATTTGGCACGGACCTTGACCGAACCTCTTCCGGTTTCGTAATAGCGGCGGATTCCGCTTCTTCCGAGAATGGTTCCACCACCCGGGAAATCGGGGCCTTTCATGATTCCCATGATGTCGAGCGTCGACATTTCAGGATTCTTGATCAAAGCTTGGACGCAGGAAATCGTTTCTCTGAGGTTATGCGGAGGAATCGAGGTTGCCATACCGACAGCAATACCTGAGGTCTCGTTGCAAAGAAGGTTCGGGAAACGGGAGGGAAGAACGGTCGGTTCTTTGCCTTCTGCATCGTAGGTATCCATGAAAGGAACAGTGTCCTTTTCGATGTCCTTGCACATTTCCAAAGCAATTTTAGAAAGTCTTGCTTCGGTGTAACGGGAAGCTGCTGGTTCGTCGCCATCCGGCGATCCGAAGTTTCCGTGACCTTGGACGAGTGTATAACGCATTGCGAAATCCTGGGCAAGACGGCACATGGCAAGATAAATGGCGGAATCACCATGTGGGTGATATTTACCCATGACGTCGCCGACGACACGGGCACTCTTCTTGAATGGCTTGTCTGGAGTGACACCCATATCGTACATATCGAAGATGATACGTCTTTGGACCGGCTTCATTCCGTCTCTTGCATCCGGGACGGAACGGGATGTTAAAGTGGATACGGCATAGTCGAGGAAAGATGCTTTTACTTCTTTTCCGAATTCATCCGGAGTAATACCAGCTACGATACCTTCCTGTAAACCGACGATTCCGGCTCCCGTATCGGAGGTCTGGCTATCCTTGTTTTCGATGGTTTCTTTTTCTGCTTTGTTTTCTTCTTCAGCCATTTTCTTTTCCTCCTATTAGATATCGAGATTTTTGACGAACTTGGCGTTTGCGGTGATGAAGTCTTTTCTCGGTTCGACATTTTCTCCCATCAGATCGATGAGAGCATCATTGGCGTCTTCGGCGTCTTCGATGGTCACTTGAAGCATACGTCTATGGTTCTTGTCCATGGTCGTCTCATCAAGCTGATCCGGATCCATTTCACCGAGACCTTTGTAACGCTGCAATCCATATCTTGCGTTTGCAGGTAGTTTTGCTTTGATTTCGTCTAATTCCTGATCGTTGAAGGCGTAATAGAACTTTCCTTGATAGGATACACGATAAAGCGGAGGCTGGGCGATGTAAAGGTGTCCTGTTTCGACAAGCGGTCTCATGAATCGATAGAAGAAGGTCATCAGCAGGATTCTGATATGGGATCCATCGACATCGGCATCGGTCATGATGATGACTTTATCGAATTTGATCTTCGAGACATCAAAACTGTCTCCCTGTCCAGCACCGATTGCCTGGACCATATTGTAGATTTCGGCATTCTTTTCGATTCTGGTTGCCTGTGCTTTCTCTACGTTCAGAATCTTACCTCTTAGCGGAAGGATGGCCTGCGTTTTGGCGTCTCTTCCTTGAACGGCAGAACCGCCTGCGGAATTACCCTCGACGATGAACAGCTCTCTTTCTTTCGGATCTTTGGAGATACAGTCTGTAAGTTTGTCCGGCATACCGGCACCGACGGACAGCTTTCCGTTGGCAAGTGCTCTTGCTCTTTCGGCTGCTTTTCTTCCTTTGAAGGCAAGAATGACTCTTTCATACCAGGCTCTTCCTTCTTTCGGATGCTCCATAAGCCAGTCTTTGAGATAGTCTCCGACGATGGAGGAGACGACCTTTCTGACTTCGTCGTTCCCGAGTTTGTCTTTGACCTGTCCTTCATACTGGGGATTGGAGTGCTTGATGCTTAAGACGACGGTCAGACCTTCCAGGCAGTCTTCGCTTCGGAAGTTGTCGTCACTTTCTTTGAGCCATTCTTTTGTACGGAAATAATTATTGAGTTCTCTTCCTAAGGCAAGACGGAATCCTTCTTCGTGGGTTCCTCCGCCTGTAGTTCTGATGTTGTTGCAGAACGAATTCATATTGACGATGCCACCTTTGGTAGGCTGCATGGCGCATTCGACGATGATGGTCGTCGGCTTGGCTCCATCGATTCCGCCGGTCTGTACGGTGGATTCGCCGGCAATGTATGGGATGGCTTCGAATGTTTTGTCTTTGTTCTGGTTGATGTAGGCGACATATTCCTGAATACCACCCTGGAAACAGTAATGGGTTTTCTTGATCTCTTCAGGATTTCTCAGATCTTCCAGCGTGATATCGAGTCCTTTGGTCAAGAACGCGGTCTGACGAATATAGGTATCGATAGTGGAGAAATCGAATACGGTCGTCTCCTTGAAGATGAGAGGATCGGGAGTGAATTCGACGGTCGTTCCGGTCTTATCCATAGGGCATTGTCCGATTACCTGCAATCCCGGAGCAATGGTATGTCCTCCGTTTTCAAAACGGATCTGATGGATTTTGCCTTCACGATAGACGGTAACGACGACATAGGTGGACAAAGCGTTGACGGCCTTGACACCGACACCATGGAGACCACCGGAAATCTTGTATCCGGTTTTGTCGTTGAACTTTCCGCCGGCATGGAGAATCGTGTAGACGGTTTCCACTGTCGAAAGGCCGGACTGCTTGTTGATTTCCGTCGGAATACCACGGCCGTCATCGGATACGGAAATCCGGTTGATGGGATTTTCCTTTGTTCCCGGAAGAATCGTTACCTTGATGTGCTTACAATATCCGGCCATGGCTTCATCGATACCGTTGTCGACGGCTTCTCTGACAAGGTGGTGAAGACCTTTGCTGGATGTGGTTCCAATATACATACCCGGTCTTTGACGGACGGCTTCCAGTCCCTGAAGAATCTGGATGTCGTCTGCGGTGTAGTCTTCTTTGGCCTGGAGTGCTTTTTCTTCGGTTTCTTCGTTGATGTCTTTGTGTTCGACGTGCTCGACGTTGAAGTTTTCCTGCTTGACAGGTTCGACGGGTTTCTTTTCTTCTGGCTGAGGCTTATTGGAGCCTTCGTCTTTGGCGACTCTTTCTACTTTCGCCTTCTGGCGTTCGTAGGCTTCCTGACGCCTCTTTTCGGCTTCGGTCAATTCTTTTGTTTCTTCTTGCATGATTAATTCCTCCGAGATAATTCTGATTTGGTGTCTGAGGTTTCGTAAATGGTATAGTTTTGCAGTCCCTGCGGAAGTCTGGTTCCGGTGACAAAGGTCTGACCGGACTTTTCGGCATAGGACAATATTCTTCTGCTTCGTTCTTCGTCCAAGTCGCTGGTTACATCATCCAGTAGCAGGATAGGGGAACGGTCAAGTATCTGCTGTATTTCATGAAAGAGACTGAATTTCAGCGCTAGGGAAGCGATTCGGTTTTCTCCCTGACTTCCATAGTCGGCAATTGGTTTCTTTCCGATTAGACCGATAAGATTGTCTCTATGGGGCCCGATCAGAGTCGTTCCGCGTATGTTTTCAAGGGATTTGTTGCTTTCGAAGAGATGTATGGAGTTTTCGACGAAGGATTTTTGGTCATCATCGAGGGGGCAGTTGGTTTTGTATTGGAGCTGAAAGCCTTCGTTTTCACCGAACAGTTCTGTATAAATCTGCTGTATGATCCTGTTGATGCTGAGTACGAGTCTTTTCCGTTCGTAGACAATTCGGTAGGAGACGTTGATCAGCTGGTTCCTGTAGGCATTTATGATGTCGATGTCTCCGCTCTGGCTGAGAGCTGCGTTTCTCTCTTTCAGCAGTTTTTTGTATCTGCCGATGGAATAGAGATAGCCGGGGTACAGCTGACTTAGTGTTTCATCGAGGAGCTTCCTTCGGACACCAGGCTCGTCTTTGAAGAAGAAAACCTGGCTTGGCTCATAGCAGACCGCAATCAGCTTGCCTAGAATCATAGAGAGTTTATGAACCTCATCGTCGTCGATGGCAAACAGTTTCCCTTTAGAAGATATGACACAGGATATGGTGTGGATCAAACTGTCTTTCTCGTCATAGAATTCCAAATAGATGCTTGCTTCTTTTTGGCCTCTTTGGATGAGATTTGTATCATCTGCTTTTCGGAAGCTTCTTCCTAGAGTCAGATAATAGATTGCCTCAATGATATTGGTCTTTCCGGAGCTGTTTGGTCCAGTGAGGAATACGGAAGAGGATGGGAATTCGATTTCCAGTGATGGGTAGGATCTGAAATTGTGAAGAATCAGTCTTTTGGCGTACATGTTACCTGATAGATAACCCCGTCAATTTTGACGATGTCTCCGGGTCTTACTTTCTTGCCTCTTCGTGTTTCCTTTTCGCCATTGAATGTGACGTCATGAGAGCTCAAGAAGAGTTTTTCTTCTCCTCCGTTGGAAATCAGCTTGAAATGTTTGATCATTTGTCCGAGCGTGATGTAATCGTCTTTGATGATCATGGTTTTGTTGTCTTCCATATAAATCTCCTCTTCATGTAAAAAGCACTTATAAAACATATATTATTATATATTATATATATATAATAAGCTATTAGTTTTTGCCTGTTTTCCATGCTTTTTTGGAAAATGGAAAGAATGTAAAAAGTGGTTTACTTTTATAAAGAGAAAAATTCCTGATACTGAAAAATGCATATAGGTCAATTCTATATGCATGGGGCATTTTCATCCGCTTTGATGGGTCTTAGTTTTTCGTCTATTCTGGAATAAACAAACCGACATATGAAGTACATATAAGGGAGGCCAAGATTTGTTTCAATCAGCGAATCTTGGAGTAAGGTCATTATCTCTCTTCTCATGTTTCCTTCGTAGATGGAGGAACGGATATTGAAGACAAGGAGGAAGAATTCCCACAGGAACTGCGACATGAATCCGATTAGGAATATTTGTGCAATGTTGGCCTTCTCCTTTTTCTCCGTTCTTGTCAGATTGTATATGATGAGGATGGTGTAACCGATAAGCATGATTAAGGCCATGATTCCATGGTACTTTCCGGTTGATCTTGTTGTCGTGAAATAGATCATGTCGGAAATGAAATTATCGAATATGGTTGCCACCAAAGGAATCGTACACCAGTAGGTAACGATAAGCCAAGTGAATTCTTTTCGATTGTCGTCTTTTTTCAGCCATAGCCAGATGAAGGCAAAATCAAGGATTCCATAGGATAGAGACATCCAAAGAAGAACCAAGGATGTGACAAGACTGGATGCCGTTTGTGTGTTTGAGGAAATGTTGATGGAAATCTCCCGGGATCCGGATATCAAATAAAAATACCCGTAATCAACAAGCCAATAGAGGATTCCTCCGAATAACGACCAGAGAATGGTGACATATTTCTTTTTTTTGAACAATAGAAAAAGGAAAAGAATGAGGCAAAGGGAATCGATGATGATGTAGCTTAAAGAGAAATGTCTTGTAGGTTGGACATAGTCAATGTTTTCTGTGAATGCAATCATAGTTACATTATAAAATAGCTGGATTTGATTTCCTATTGTTTTATGATTTTGCTAGTCGTTATTTTTGATTCTGTAAACATCAAGTGTTTACAATTTACAAAATATTTTTAGGGTGTTATATATAATTTTAATTTAATTTACATGTAATTATTATTTTTAAATAGGAATTGATATATTAAATTTTTCTTTAAAAATGAGATTTTATTTAAAAAATATTCTACTGTGAATATAATATTCAAGAGAGGTTTTCAATGTCTATTTTATTATTGATTGTTATTTATTTGATTTTTGTTTCTCTTGGCCTTCCGGATAGTATCCTAGGTGGCACATTTCCGGCTATTGCCAATAATCTGAACATCAGCGAGGATTTGGCAGGCTATATCGGTCTTGTCATCAGCGGGTGCACGATTGTCTCTTCTCTTTTTTCAGAACGCATGATTCGGAAGTTCTCAACGAAATTCGTTGTTTCTTTTTCGATTCTTCTGACTGCTTTAGGACTGGTATGTTTTTCTCTGGTAAGAGCAAAATATGTTTGGGCTTTCTTTCCAATCGCCGTACTTCTTGGGTTGGGCGCTGGTGCCATTGATTCGGCACTCAACAACTATGTTGCCTTGCATTATAAGTCAATCCATATGAACTGGCTTCATTGTTGTTGGGGAGTAGGTGCGTCTGTTTCTCCTCTTATCATTGCTCCGTTTATCGATCCTGAAAAGGCGTCTATCGGATGGAACAAAGGTATCCTCCTTATTGGTTTGATTCAATTCGGAATTGCATTGATTTCTTTTGCTTCGCTTCCTTTATGGGGAAAGATGGAGAAAAAGAAGCTTCAGGAGAAGGATCAAGAACAGAGCATTGGCAAAAAGAATAAAAGGAATTTGGCAGCGAATCCGGTTTTTTATCTTTCTATGCTTGGATTTTTCTCTTATTGTGCTTTGGAAACGACAACTGGGAATTGGGCTGGATTCTTTTTTAATCTAGGAAAAGGATTTGATACGAAGACTTCTGCAAAACTGGATTCGATGTTCTATATTGGTATTGCTATCGGAAGATTTTTGTCAGGTCCCCTTTCTTTGAAACTGAATGAGAAGAAAATGATCCGAATCGGAGAAACGATTCTAGTTGTTGGAGCTGTTCTTGCCTGCCTGCCTTTCTCTGATGTTCTTTCTATTGTCGGCTTTTGTCTGATTGGACTTGGATGTGCACCGATTTATCCGAGCATCATCAAGTCAACTCCGTATCGTTTTTCCAAAGAGACATCGCTTCATGTGATGGGACTTCAGATGGCAATAGCCTATTGTGGCAATATTCTTGTTTCTCCTCTTTATGGTTTCTTGGCAAAGAAGTATCAGGCGTTTTTCTGCCTACCCTATGTTGTTCTTGCTTTTGCCCTGATTATGATTCTGTCTCATGAAATCATAAATATAAAATTAGAAAAACGTGACAAGATGTTGAGCGAGGCGGAAAAAGAGCTTTATGTTTGAACTTCGTTTTCAAGTATAATGAAATAAGCAGAATTTGAATGGAGGGTGATTTTTATGGAAAACAATGAAAATTACAATAAGGATGTTCTTATGTTGATAAAGAAGAAAATGTTGGAACCGAAATCGTTTGATGTGCTTTCGGATTTCTTTTCTCTATTTGCGGATGGAACAAGGTTGACAATTATCTGTCTTTTGATGCATAACGAGCTTTGCGTCAATGATATTGCAACCATTTTGAATGTTTCTCAGTCTGTGGTATCTCATCAGCTTCAGATCTTACGTAAGCATGATATTGTCGATTATCGAAAGGAAGGAAAATCTGTTTTTTATCATCTTTCGGATAATCATATCAAAGATCTTTTTTCCACAGGACTTGAGCATGTATCCGAAAAAGATGAAATGCTCTACAATGATAGAAAAAAGAAGGGGTATTGATATTCGTGTTTTATCAATAATCTGAAAACAATATAATGAATCTTCTTTTGGTTTAGCTGAATCGAATTTCTCCATTTAAAGGGATGATTGTGGATTATATAAATACAAATCAGGTGCATAAATAGAATCTTCTTATTGATGGGATATTTTTCCATTTGATTTTTTCTGCTTTGTTTGTTTTCTCAAAAAAGATTTTTAGATGGTTTGTCATTTGAAATTTTCCTTTCGCGCCGTTGAAGATAGGGTCAAGAGCGAGGAAAGAATGACGAAACTTTTAGAATGATGTTTTTGATTTTGCCGTACAATGGATGGGACTGACAGTATCTTTGTTCTGGCTGATATATTATCGCTTTTGGATGATTCAAAACCGAAACAGGAAAAACAGCAAGGATGAAATGGTTCAATTTTTTAATCATACGATTATATATAATCTTGGGTTATCAAGGAAAATTCACATAATGAAAAAACGGCATCATTTTATTTTGGTGCCGTTAAATTGTCTGACTAGTTGCTTCGTTTCTTTCCCCAAAAGAAGAGGGCTACGGTTCCTGGACCGGTGTGAGCACCGATGGTGGTTCCGATGGAATAGATATGGACCTTGCCGTCTTTGATGTGTTTGAAATTCTTTTCAACGAGATCAGCAACTGCTTTGGCATAGTCCATGCAATTGCTTTCGGAAATGAACACTTTTCCATCATAGTCTAGTCCTTTGTCTGCACACTCTACCATCTTCTGATAGATTTCCTGCTCGACTTTCTTGATGGTTCTGATTTTTTCTCTTGGAATAAGTCTTCCGTCTTCGTCCATATTGAGAAGAGGGCAGATTTTCAAAAGGTTTCCGAAGAATCCGCTGGCTTTGGATATTCTTCCTCCTCTGACATAATATTTCAGGTCGGTGGAGAAGAACCAATGGTTAAGCTTCAGCTTGTTTTCTTCTGCAAAATTACGGATTTCTTCGATGGATTTTCCTTCGTCTCTTAAATCAGCAAGTTTATCCATGAAGAGACCATATCCTGAAGAGGCTCCTTTGGAATCTACAATATAGATTTTTCTTTCCGGGAATTTTTCGTGAAGGATATTTGCGGCTGTTGTTGCAGAATTGAATGTTCCAGAGATTCCGGTAGACAGGGTTACATGAAGGATATCTTTTCCTTCTTCAAGGAATCTAGAAAAGTAATCCATGTATTCACCGACGGAGACCTGGGAGGTCTTTGTCATAGCTCCTTCTTCCATGGCTTGGTAGAATTTTTCAAAGGGAATCGTTTTTCCCAGATCGTCGACATATTCTTTGTCACCGAGAATATAGTGGAACGGAATGAAATGCAAATTTCTTGCCTTGATGACCTCTTCCGGAAGATCGACGGTTGAGCAACAGCTCAGTATGAATTCTGACATGCTAGGTTTTCTCCTTATTATCTTTTCAGCAATACGCTAGTTATTTTACACTGAAAGGTTCTAAAATGAAAAGGATAGATTATTAGGCTTAGGAGAATTGTGAGTGTTTGTGCGAGCGTATAAGGTAGTTTAGACTAACATCAAATTTTGTTTTTTTTGCCTTGTAATCCCCTTTCACAAGCAAAAAGAAATGTCTATAATAGGTTCGTAACCAATTTTTGTTATTGGAGGAAAAATATGGCTAAAGAGAAGTTTACGATGAAATCTGTAGATGGTAACACTGCTGCTGCACTTGGCTCCTACAAGTTCAGCGAGGTTGCTGCTATCTACCCGATCACTCCTTCTAGTCCGATGGCTGAACATGTCGATGAATATGCTGCTGCCGGTATGAAGAATGTATTCGGTGATGTCGTTAAGGTTGTTGAAATGCAGTCTGAAGCAGGTGCATCCGGTGCCGTTCATGGTGCCTTGCAGGGCGGTTCCTTAGCCGTTACTTATACTGCTTCTCAGGGCCTTCTTTTGATGATCCCGAACATCTACAAATGGGTTGGTGAAGAGCTTCCTGCCGTCTTGCACTGTGCTGCAAGATCTTTGGCTAGTCGTTCTCTTTCCATCTTCGGAGACCATGGTGACGTTTATGCCTGCCGTCAGACTGGTGCTGCCATGATCTGCGCACACTCTGTCCAGGAAGTTGCTGATCTTTCTCCTCTTGCACATCTTATTGCTATCAAGGCTTCCACTCCGGTCATTGATTTCTTTGATGGTTTTAGAACGTCCCATGAAATCCAGAACGTCGAATTCATCGATGATGCTTGGTGGAAGAGCCAGCTCGATGAGGTCGCTTTGGATAACTTCAAGAAGAGAGCTCTGAATCCACATGGTCATCCGGTTACCCGTGGTGGTGCCGAAAATGATGATATCACCTTCCAAGGAAGAGAAGCTCAGAATGTTCATGAAGACGAAATCGTCGATGTTGCCTGCGAATATTTCCAGAAACTCAGCGAAGCCAGCGGACGTCCGTATGCTCCGTTCACCTATTATGGTGATCCGAATGCTGACAGAGTCATCATTGCCATGGGTTCTGTCACAGAAACTGCTATCGAAGTGGTTGATGATCTTCTCAAGAAGGGTGAACATGTTGGTCTTGTGAAGGTTCATCTTTATAGACCGTTCTCTGTCAAACATCTCCTTAAGACTATCCCAGCATCTGTCAAGAAGATTGCTGTTTTGGATCGTACCAAGGAACCGGGTGCTGATGGTGAACCGCTCTATCTGGATGTTATTGCAGCTCTTAAGCAGGGTGGAAGAAATGATATCGAAGTCCTCGGCGGACGTTATGGTATTTCTTCTAAGGATACTGCCCCGAAGCATGTCAAGGCAGTCTTTGACTTCCTCGATGCTGAAAAGCGTTGGACTGGATTCACTGTCGGTATTGTGGATGATGTCACCCATCTTTCCATTCCGGTCGATGATGAATATAAAGTTCCGCATGATTATTCTTCCTGTTTGTTCTATGGTTTAGGCTCTGATGGTACTGTTTCCGCAAATAAGTCCTCCATCAAGATTATCGGTGATGAAACTCATCAGTATGCTCAGGCTTATTTTGCATACGATTCTAGAAAGGCCGGTGGTGTTACCCGTTCTCATTTGAGATTCGGTCATTCTCCGATCCATTCTACTTATTATGTTGAAAATGCGGACTTCATTTCCTGCTCTTTGGATTCCTATATTTTCAAGTTTGATATGATTTCATCTTTGAAGGATGGTGGTACTTTCCTTCTTAACACGGATATGGATGATGAAACTCTCATCAAATCCATGCCGAACAAGATGAAGAAGCAGCTTGCCAAGAAGCATGCTAAGCTTTATGTCATCGATGCTAACAAGATTGCTCTTGAGACAGGTATGGGAAGACATACCAATACGATTCTCCAGGCTTCCTTCTTCTATCTCAATCAGCAGATTATGCCATATGCCGAAGCTAGCGACTGGATGAAGAAGTTCGCTGCCAAGACTTATGCCAAGAAGGGCCAGGATGTTGTCGAAAACAACTACAAGGCTATTGATGCAGGTACTCAGGGCCTTAGAGAAGTCGCTGTCGATCCTAGCTGGGCTGATCTTGAAGTCACAGGACGTGGAAACAAGACCGGTGATGAATACTGGGATGAATATGTTTCCATCATCAATGATCTTGGTGGATATGATCTTCCGGTTTCGACTTTCAGAAAGTGGGAACTTGAAGATGGTACAATGCGTCCGAATATCACTTTCCAGGAAGATAGAGCCATTGCTGACCGTGTCCCGGTCTGGAACAAGGAAAATTGTATCCAGTGCAACCAGTGCGCCTTTGTCTGTCCTCATGCTACTATCCGTCCGTTCTTACTTGATGATAATGATATTGCCAAGCTTCCGGAAGATGAGAGAGAGGATGTCTTGCCAGCTATTGGCGGACCGAAGGTCAAGGATCTTAAGTTCCGTATCCAGGTCTCTCCGATGAACTGCGTCGGTTGCGGACTTTGCGTCAATGTCTGCCCTGGTAAGCCGAAGAAGGATGCCGAAGGCAAGATGATCAAGGATGAAAACGGCAAGCTTGTTATGGAGAAGGCTTTGAAGCTTTCTGAAGCAAAGCACGAATTCCATCATGAAGCTGCTGCTAAGGTCCTTTATAAGGAAATCGAACCGAAGATCGGATATTATCCGGCTGGAACTGTGAAGGAAATTGCCTTCCACAAGCCATATCAGGAAGTTTCCGGTGCCTGTGCAGGCTGCGGTGAGACTCCGTACTATCGTTTGGCATCTCAGCTCTTCGGACCTGATATGTTGGTTGCCAATGCTACTGGATGTTCTTCCATCTATAATGGTTCTACTCCGCTTACTCCGTTCATCACCAACAAGAACAATGAAGGTATTGCTTGGGCTAACTCTTTGTTCGAGGATAATGCCGAATATGGTTATGGTATGAGAATTGCTACCGATCAGAAGCTTTCCAGAATCTGCCGTATCATCACTGACAACATCAATTCCGTCGAACCGGAGCTCAAGGATGTTCTCAATGATTATATGCTTAACATCAAGAACAGAGCTCACATCCGTGAGATTCTTCCTAAGATGCTCCATTATATCAATGCGTCTGCAAATGAAGGAATCAAGGCTCTTCTCCCGATGAAGAACGATCTTCTTGACAAGTCTGTCTGGATTATCGGTGGTGATGGATGGTCTTATGATATTGGCTATGGCGGAGTCGATCATGTCTTGGCCAGTGAAGATGATGTCAACATCCTCATCCTTGATACGGAAGTCTATTCCAATACCGGCGGTCAGATGTCTAAGTCTTCTCAGACGGGTCAGATTGCTAAGTTTGCTGCTTCTGGTAAGAAGACGGCTAAGAAGAATATGGCTTTGATGGCAATGGCATATGACCATGTCTATGTCGCTTCCATCTCCATGGGATCTAATCCTGCTCAGGCGATCAAGGCTTTACAGGAAGCTGAATCCTATAACGGTCCGTCTCTTGTCATGGCTTATGCTCCTTGCGCCAACCATGGTATCAAGGGTGGTCTTGGTAACTCTATGGCTCAGGAGAAGATGGCTGTTGATTCTGGCTACTTCCTCACCTTCACATGGGATCCAAGAAAGATGGAAAAGGGAGAGAATCCTCTTACCATGTCTTGCAAGCCTGACTTCACCAAGTATCGTGACTTTGTCATGACTTCTTCCAGATATTCTCAACTCTTCCGTGTCAATCCGGATCATGCTGAAGAGCTTCTCAACAAGTCTGCCAAGTATGCAGAACAGCGTTATCATGATATTCTCAGATATGCTGGTCTTGAGAAGTAGTTTCTGAATCTATATTGAGTTAAGGCTATCGGTGAGATATACCGGTAGCCTTTTTGTCATAAATAAAAATCCTATTCTGAAGATTCTCCAGTATAGGATTTTTTTGATGTTATTTGTTTTCTTCTTTGCTGAAGAGAATGGTGACCGTAAAAAGATTGTTTTTCTGCGAGATGGTTAGAATCCCGTTATAGAGATCTACGATGTTCTGAATGCTTTTCATTCCGTAACCATGAAGAGCTTTATCTCTGTTTGTCGTGATAGGAAGGTTTTCCGAGAAGTGGATTTGGTCTTTCAAATAGTTCTGGAAGACCAAAATGATATTGTCACTTGTATTATTCAATGATATACGGATTATTTTCCGCTCTTTGTCTTCTATTCCGCTTAAATAGTTTTCGGCATTTGTCAACGCATTAGAGAAGATGGATGCTATGTGATGTGGTTTCATGAATTCTAATAATTCACCATGAATGGAACAAATAAGCTCAATGCCTTTTTGCGAGCATAGATAAGCGTGTTCGCTAAGCATGATATCGATGGTCTGGTTTCCGGTTGCAAATTTTGATATTTTGGAATTTTCGATTTCGTTTAATTCTTCTTTTTGGTTTTCCGATAATTCGGCTATGTTGTTCATCTGCTTCAAATCATGTTCGCGCATGTTTATTCTTTCGATGATTTTCTTGGTTTGATCGTATTGGCTTTTTTCCTTTTCAAGAAGGAAGGAGATGATTTTCTGCTCTTCCGTCAGTTCGTGGTTCCTGCAGTTGATGTCGTTGATGAGAATGACAAATAAGGCGATGGAGGCAAACAACAGCTGTACGATGTTCAGCGTCAGCGGGTTGGAATAATATCTCTTGTAATCCGACTTGTAAACGGCGGAAAGAAAAGCGAAGATGAATAAACCGAAGAAGCAAGTCAGAATCATCCAAGAATGGTGGAATGATACTTTTTTGAATTTTTTCTTTCTGACACTTATGAAAAAGACAAATGTGTAAGTGATAAGGAATATGATCGGGACTTTTATTGCATAGGAAAGAAAATAGTCATTTGTTAATGCATCGAGATGGGGAGTGAGCATGTAGTACAGGGAAGAAAGGCAGAACTGTAAGGCATAGATATCCGTTGCATAGAAGAGAGCCTGCATGATATTGATTTTGAAGGAACAAAGCGAGCAGAGGAATACGGATGCGATTGCGAGGAAATAAACGAGAAATTCCGGGCAGTTCGGGATTTTTTTCAAAAGGCAGGCTAGAATGAAGAAACATGGTATTGTCAGATACCAGAATTTTCTTCTGTCCTTCCATGGCAAGAACAGACAGGCCGCTAGGTATAATTCCAAAATAAACTGATATTGGATGAATAGTTTAAACACAGGGTTGTTAATCATAAGGCGATGGTTCCTTTCCTGATTAGATATTGGCTGAATTCTTCCATAAAATCATTTTTGAATATTCTAGATAAAGGTATTTCTGTTCCGTCGTCTATGAGGATTTTGTCTGCTTTGACTTTTTTGATGTGGCATAGGTTGATCAGAAATGACTGACCTGCTTTTGAAAAAGAAAATCCGGAAAGTGATTTAGATATGTCGTTCATGCTGCCTCGTACCTTGACCGGATTTTCTTCGTAGCCGCTGCTTGATATGAGATGGAAGTATAGGTTGTGTTTTTTGACTTCGATATACTGAATATCTTTTAGCTCAAGCACGATGATACCTTGAAAGGATTTGAGCTGTATTTTTCTGCTTATGGTTTCGTTTATGTCATCTAGATATTTCAAGGCATGGGTCAGATTCAGATTGAGGGAATAGTCTGATATCGGTTTTACCATGTAGCCTATGGCATTGACTTCATATCCATTGATGGCAAACTGCTGATAGTTTGTGCAGAAGAGGATGGCTGTGTTTTGTGACTTTTTTCGTACTTCTTTTGCGATTTCGATTCCATTCATCTGAGGCATTTCCACGTCCAAAAAGAGGATATCGGTTTGTATTTCTTCTTTCAGGTATTCTCTTCCGGAGGTAAATATATGGATTTCAAATTCACATCCGCGGGATGCTTGGAAGGATTCGATTTTCTGCTTTAGATTTTCGGATGCCTTTATATCATCATCTATTATCACTAAGGTATACATGATTTTTGGTATCTTTCCCCCTTTATTTTATTGCAAGAGCTTTGAACTTGGGATGTATTTTGGGTTAATTTCAATGTAATGTATGACAAAAAATAGCAAAACGCTGAAACCGATTTCAAAATATGGAATGCAATCAAACAAGGAGGGATTTTACCGGATGCTGGAAATTGCCATAGTGAATTCGGATGAAATTATCCGAAGCAGGCTTTCTTCAATGATAGAGAAATTCTTTTCAAATAAAGAAATCAAGCCGAATATTTCTTCTTATAATGATGGGAAAACTTTCCTTAAGAATGATAAGAACATTGATCTTCTGATAATAGATTTTGATGGAAAGAGCAAATCGGGTCTTCAGATTGCCCAGGATTTCAGGGAAAAACATTCGGACAAAGGAATCATATTCCTGATTGAAAAAGAAGAGAATGCCATTCTTGGTTATCAGGTATTTGCAACAGGATGCCTGATGAAACCGATTGATGAAATTATGCTTGATTTATTCTTAAATAAGGAATATTTGAAGAAAAAAGACGAAGATAGTGCCAAGATATCCATTAAATCAAAAGATGGGCTGTTTGCCATTCGTTACGAAGACATCGCCTATATCGAGATTCAATGTCATACTTTGATGGTACATTATTTCAAGGATGGGGAATTGAAATGTCTTGTCTCAAGAAGCTCTTTGAAGGAATATGAGGAAAGACTTTCCGGTAGGAATTTTGCTAGATGCTGTGTCTATGCTTTGGTCAATCTGAAACACGTTTCCGCAATCAAATCAAAATCTGTCCATATTGGTAAAGCCAACGTCGTTCTTCCTCTCAGTGCTTCCAATAAGGAAAATTTTATATCTACGTTTATGCAATATCTTTCTGACTTTTCGGTTTTATCAGGAGATGATATTTTCTTTTGACTTCGAAGGCAACCGCTTACATTCCGCGAGCAAAAAATCATGAATTTTGGGCTCTAATTCGGTTGATGTATGACAATCGTTTGGATATTTCCTTTTTGAAAAATAGAATGAAATCAGTTTGAAGTAACATTCAAGGAGGAATATATGAAACATTCAAACGTAAGAAGAAACATCCGTAAATTCTCCCTCTTTTTTGCTGTTCCGGTTCTTGCGGGAACATTCAGCAATGTCATGCATCCAGCAGATTTGGCTGATTTCTCTTCTTTGAAGGGGAAGCATATCATCGGTGCTGATGGTGGCATGTATTATTCCGAGTTCAGCAGCAATGATGAACTGAAGGAAGCTACGAAGGAAAAGAACAAGGAACTTGTCGCTGATTCTGTCATCCTTCTTAAGAACGGTGGCGGTGCCTCTGGCAAAGAGAACATGCTTCCTTATTCTGGAATGAAGAATATTTCCCTCTTCGGCGTGAATTCGTGGGCTTATGCCTATGGCGGAACCGGATCTGGTTCTGGTCAGCTTGAGAAGGGAGCCGATATTTATTCTTCTTTGGAAAATGCCGGATTGAAGATCAATCCTAGACTGAAACAGCTCTATATGGACCACTCTGCAGGTTCTCTTTCTGCTGAAGCAAAATGGTCGACTCCTACCTATGAAGATACGGAACTTTCGATGGATCTTTATACGAATTCCATTACCTCTACATATCAAAGATATCATGATGCTGCTTTTGTCTTCCTCTCCAGACTCGGCGGAGAAGGTGCTGACTTGGGCAGAAAGAATGTTGCCGGCCGTGATGATCCCAACATGCATTATCTTGAGCTGACTACCAAAGAAAAAGCTTTGATCAAACATGTCGAAGACAATTTTGACAAGGTCGTCGTTCTTATCAATTCCGGTAATATCCTTGAGATGGGCAAACTTCAGAATGATCCGAAGATCAGTGCCATCTTAAGCATTGGACAGACCGGAGACTATGGTTTTGATGGTGTTATCAAGGTCTTGACCGGAGAAGTTTCTCCTTCCGGAAGAACGGTTGACATCTGGGCTAGAGACTTTACCACGGATCCTACTTATCAGAACTTCGGAGACGGGAATCAGACCGTTGAACAAGGTACAAACACAGATTATGTCAGCGGAGGAAAGACTTTTGGTAAGGAAGTCGAATACGAGGAAGGTATCTACCTTGGTTATAAGTATTATGAAACCATGCATAATGAAATCAAGGCTGGCAAGGTCAACCTTGGCGACGCTGCCACAAAGAAGGTGCTTGGCAGTGCTGATTTAGGAAGCGAATTCAGGGATGCAGATGACTGGTATGACAAGACCATCGTCTATCCGTTCGGTTATGGTCTAAGCTACACCAACTTCGAATGGTCGAATTTCACCGTCAGTAAGACTGGCACCGGAAAGGACATGAAGCTTGAGGCTTCTGTCGATGTCACAAACAAAGGAACCGTCAAGGGCAAGGATGTCGTTGAGCTTTATATGAATGCTCCTTATACCTATGGCGGAATTGAAAAGTCTTATGTCAAATTGGTTGGATTTGAAAAGACGAAGGAGCTGAAACCGGGAGAAAAGGAAACTGTCAAGATCAGTTTTGACGCCTATCAGGTTGCTTCTTACGATTACAATGATGCCAACAAGAACGGATTCAAGGGCTATGAAATCGAGCAGGGTCAGTATAAGTTCTTTGCAAGCAAGAATTCCCATGAACATGTTCTGACGGAATCTGTGAATTTGGAAGCCTCCAAGATCGAAACCTCCAAGGAAACCGGTCATAAGATCGAAAACGTCTTTACCAAGAACGAAGAAGGCTCCATGTATAACTATGCTTCCATTTCCCCGACTATGACAATCCTTTCCAGAAGCAATATGATCTCTACCTTCCCGGTTGCACCGACGGAAGCTGAACGTACCATTACGGATGCATCTGATTCTACGAAGAATGCCAAGACGGCAGGAACAGAATTCGAAATCACCAAAGGCGAAATCTATAAGAAACTCAATTTCGGTTTCATCTTCGGAAAAGATGATGAATCCAAGGAAAGATGGAACAAGTGGGGAAACAACAAAGACAGTGTCATCCCATCCAACTGGACTCAGGCAGAAAATGAAAATGGTGAAGTGAAGATCCGTCTGGCCGACATGATGGGACTTAATCCATATGATACGACCTCCGTTGTCACATCCGACAATAAGAACATCAATGGATTAACCCATGCTGCTGCTTGGGATGCCTTCATGAATCAGCTTACTTATGAGGAACTCAAACTGCTGAACACAACCGGATTCTTCAAGACAGCACCGATCGAACGTATCGGAAAGGAAGAGGCTGTCGATCCGGATGGACCGTGTACCATCGGTGGTCAGACCAAGGACGGATATATTTCCGCAAGAGGTTCCTCTGGAACAAGATATTGGGCAACTTCCCAGACTCTTGCCGCTTCCTGGAACCAGACTTTGGCCGGCGAATTCGGAAGACTTATCGGCGAAGAAGGTATGTGGAACGGATACAACGGTTGGTATGCTCCGTCCATGAATACTCATAGATCGCCGTTCTCTGGACGTAATTTCGAATACTATTCTCAGGATGGTGTCCAAGCTGGACTTATCACAAGCAAGGTCATTGCCGGAGCAAGCAGCCGCGGTGTCTATTCCTATATCAAGCATTTTGCTCTCAACGATCAGGAAACCAATCGTGGCGGTGTCTGCACCTGGGCTGACGAACAGAACATCCGTGAAAACTACCTGACTCCTTTCCAGTATGCTGTCGAAGAAGGCGGTTCTGCCGGTATTATGACTGGATTCAATCGTATCGGTACTGTTGCCAACTCTGAACATTATCCGCTTCTTACCGAAATCTTAAGAGATGAGTGGGGATTCAGAGGACATATCGTCACAGATTACAAAGTCGGTAATGTCGGAGATAAGACAAACAACCTTGAAGTAATGACAAGAGCCGGAAATAACATTCCGCTTGATGATAAAGCTAAGAATGCCAGAGGTGGCGGAGAATGGGATAAGACTCTCCGTGGTGGCAAAGGTGGAGTAAAGGTAGGAAAAGTCACTCTCAATCAGCAGGGTAATCCGACCTATTCCACAACGGATTTCGTCAGCGATACTCTTTCTACGAACATCCAGTACTATTACACCAGAGTCAGAGCGATGGAACTGCTCTATACTTCCGCTAGATCCAACCTTATGGATAATGGAGCTGATTTCCTCAAGAATTTCCAGAATCAGGAAGTTGTCTTCTATAAGGGGATTGCAGGAACAAAGAGCCTGAAAGTCGGCTTTAAGGAAGGTAGCGACGTCCGCTATGAAGTCGTGGAAGACAAACTTCCTCAGGGCGTTACCTTCGATTCCAAGACCGGCACATTCAAGGCTACCAGTAATGCTGAAGCTGTAACCGGAACGGTGAAGATCGTTGCCCATTATGATGGCTGGGCTGCTTCCAAGCCGATTACCGTCACAGTCAGATTCGATGAGCCGATTCAGTTTGCCGGTGATACTTCCATCGCAAAAGGCGCTTCCTATGAAGCCACTGTCAGCCAGGATCTTTGGAAGGCAAAAGAGAATCTCGGTGCTCAGGAAGCCGGTGTCATTTCGGTCGACAGTACTGTCAGTGGACTTCCGGATGGACTTAGCTATGATGCAAAGACCGGTAAGATCACCGGAACTGCGACAACTGCCGGTGAATACAAGGTCAAGATTCAGTACAAGGTCAAGGAAAGAACCATCATCAGTTGGTGGGGATATGTCTTCCCGCAGGAAAAGACGAATACCTATACCCGTGAAATCACTTTGACTGTCGGAGAACTTGTCACTGTCAAATTCGGAGACCAGACCATGAAGGTCGAAAAAGGCTCTGTCATGGAAGCTCCTGCTGCACCGGAAGCTCCGGAAGGAATGGAGTTTGTCGGCTGGTCTACTGCTAGTGGCGAAATCTTCGATTTCTCCAAGACGATTGATGCAGATATGGAATTCTCTGCTGTCTACAGAAAGAAAGCCGATGTCATCGAATATCGTGTCCATGAAGGCAAAATCCAGGCCAGAACCAATGGCGGTGAATGGGTCGATGTCGTTTCCTTGGATGAAATCAAGGGCGATAAAGGCGACACTGGCGAAGCTGGAGAGAAGGGTGATAAAGGTGATAAAGGCGACAAGGGAGACAAAGGTGACAAGGGCGATGCCGGTGAAAACGGCAAGGATGGTGAGAATGCCAAAGGCGGCTGCGGCGGTTCCATCGTCGGAGCTACTACGGCTATCGGAGCCATTGCTCTTCTTGCTTCTGCTGTCATTCTGAAGAAGAAACGTGAAGAAGAATAAGATTCTATAAATTGTGCAAGCCAGGAATAAAAGCCTGGCTTGCCTTTGATTAAATGAGGGGAAAGAACATGAAAAAGAAAAGGTTTCTTTTGTCCGGAATCGCATTGGGGCTATTTGCTGCTCCGTTGATGTCCTGTGTTGCCAGTGTTCATTGTATCAGTCATATCGATTCCAACAATGACGGCAGATGCGACCATTGTGGACAGAAGATGGAAATCAAGAAAGAGACGGATATCCAGAAAATCGAAGTATCCGTTCTTCCCTTGAAGACATATTATGCCTTGGATGAGGCTTTGGATCTGACCGGCGGTATTCTTACTGTCAGTTATAAGGATGGAAAGCCGGACAAGGAAATTCCGCTTACGGATAAGTCGTTGACAATCAGCAAACCGAACATGTCTTCGAAAGGAAAGAAGCTTGTCGGTATTACTTATGAAGGGATGAAGACGTCGTTTAAGATCGAGGTCGGTGACAAGAGGTTCGTTGTCAGTTTTGATCTTGGATATAGCGGTGCCGCAAAAATCGATTCTCAGGATGTCGTTATCAAAGGTCTTGCCACAAAGCCTGCGGACCCAACACGTGATGGCTATGATTTCGGCGGATGGTTCAAAGAAGCCTCTTGTAAAAATCCGTTTGATTTCATGTCTGATGAAATCATGTCCGATACAACCATCTATGCAAAATGGTACAAGCAGTACGAAGTCGTATTCAAGGCCAACTATTCTGATGGAAAAGATATTGTTTCCCGTACGAAACTGGGTAAAGTTCCTAGCGATGTTGTTCCTGAAGAGAGGACGAACTATCGCTTTGCTGGATGGTACGAAGATGAAGGCTGTACAAAACTTTTTGACTTCAATAAGGAAATTACCGAAAAAGTCGTTCTCTTTGCAAAATGGGTTTCGGAGAATGTCACATTCCATACCATCACTTTCAATGAAAATTATGGAAGCGAACCCAAAATCACAACAGCAAGCGTTGCAGAAGGAGAGGCGTTGTCTAGACCTACTAATCCGACAAGAGCGAATGTCACTGAGAAGGGACACCAGGCTCAGAATTTCCAGTTCAAGGGTTGGTATAAAGACAAAGAAGGGAATGAGCCATATGATTTCTCTTCTGGAGTGACTTCCGATCTGACTTTGTATGCTGGCTGGACAGGCCAATATATCTTTGAGGCGGAACATGTCAGCTTCATCGATGAGACTTCTGGCATGCCGATTCAGGGTATGGGAGCTTCCGGCGGCTCGGAAGGTGCAAACATGGTGGATTCACCGGCACCGGGAACGGAAGGAATCAATGCATCCAATGGGTATTATGTCACGTATCTCTTTGCACCTTTCCTCACTTTGACATTCAACATCGATTCTGATCGTGCGGTGAATGATGCCAAGCTGACTTTCAGAATCACTTGCGAGAAAGTCGGCTATGCTCTTTCTCCGACAGAGCAGGACGGTGAGACGGAAAACGGAACGATGATTTCCAACTATACCATCACATGCAACGGCAATGCCATCGATTATCCGCTTATCGAGGTTGCCGATACTACCGGTCATGAGGATACAGGTGGTGTAAGACCGTTCTCTGATCATGTATTGACGACTTCGCTGAATCTGCAAAAAGGCCAGAACAAATTCAAATTCATTTCCTCCAACAGTCACGGCATGGGTGGAACCATGGCGGCAACGGCTCCGGTTATCGATTGCATCAAGATCGATACGAAGGCCGAACTTTCCTGGAATCCGATTACCGACAATGAATTCGGTCAATAAAAAAGGAGAAGCTAAACAATGAAAAATTTCTTTAAAAGCACTCTGAGCAAGGTATGGGTCATTGTATGCTCCATTCTCAATGTTGTCCTTATCACTGCGAATATTCTTGGTCAGTTCGGACTTCATGATCTTTTTGTCAATGTTCTCGGAAAGAGGAGTACTAGTGTTTTCGGAGATGGTATTTATTATGAATCCGACTATGAGAATAAGGACGATTCCTTTGAGAAATCCAACAAAATCAATGAGGAAATCAACGAAGAAGGAATCACGCTTCTGAAGAACAAGAACAATGCTCTTCCTTTGAAGAAGGGAAGCAAGGTCTCCGTCTTCGGAAAGAATTCCGTGAATCTTGCCTATGGTGGATCCGGATCCGGCGCCTTCGAGGTGACGGATGAGACTCCGACTCTTTATCAGAGTTTGGAACAGGCGGGTTTCGAATACAATCCGAAGCTTAAGAAGTTCTATGATACAAAAGGTAAGTCAGGTCAGGGACGTCCGAAATCTCCGACATTGGATAACGGAAGAAATACAATTGCCGGTTTTGCAACTGGTGAGACTCCGTATTCCAGTTATACGGAAGAGATCAAATCCAGTTATCAGCAGTATCATGATGCTGCTATTGTCGTCTTTTCCAGAATCGGCGGTGAGTCCTATGATCTTCCGAGAACCATGAAGGATACAGATGGCGCTTTGGATGAAAAGGACCATTATCTGGAATTGGACAAGAATGAGCAGGAACTTCTTGTGAATGTCTGCAATTCTTTCGATAAAGTTGTCATCATTATCAACTCTTCGACTCAGATGGAACTTGGTTTCCTGGATGAAATCAATGATAATGATGATACTCTTGTTCCTGGAATGGAGAATATTCATGATAAGATCCAGGCTTGCGTTTGGATTGGCGGCCCGGGATATTCCGGTATTCTTGCTTTAGGCAGAGTCTTGAATGGTGATGTGACTCCTTCCGGAAAGACTGTCGACACTTATCAGAGAGACTTCACAAAGGATCCTACCTATCAGAATTTTGCTGACAATCTTGTCAACAATGGCAACACGTATCTTATCTCTGATGGAACCAAGCCTTCTGTTACGGAGCATTATGTCGATTATGAGGAAGGTATCTATTTAGGTTATCGTTACTATGAGACAAGAGGAAAGGGAGACGAGAATTGGTATAAGGACAATGTCGTATATCCTTTCGGCTATGGTCTTAGTTATACTAGCTTCGAATGGAAGCTGAAGGATGCAAGTTTCAAGAGCGGAGAGGAACTCTCCTGGGACGGAGAGAATGACAAAGATTTCTCTGTTACTGTATCGGTAAAGAACACAGGCACTGTTTACAGCGGAAAGGATGTCGTTGAAGTCTATCTTTCTGCTCCTTATAAGGATGGCGGAATCGAAAAGCCTGCTGTCCAGCTTGTCGGATTTGCCAAGACCCCTCTTCTGGCTCCTGGTCAGGAGGAAGACGTCGAGGTGAAATTCTCCGGTTATGATTTTGCCTCCTATGATTATAATGATGCCAATCAGAACGGATTCAGAGGATATGAGCTTGATTCCGGGGAATACCGTGTCCAGATTATGAAGAATGCTCATGAGTCCGTGATCGAGCGTTCCTTCAATCTGAAGGATCCCGTCCGTTATGAGAAAGATAAAACAACCAAGAACAAGGTTGAAAATCGTTTCGATGATGTCAGTTTCGAAGAAAAATATGGTATGGAGAGTGTACTCTCCAGAAAAGACTTCGATGGAACCTTCCCGAAGAATGAAGTCCTGAGCGGCTCTGATGCAGAGAGAACGATTACTCCGGAATTCCATGCCAAGATCACTTCCAAGGAAACCAACAATCCGATTGTCAACGATACGACGATTGAGATGCCGACTCAGGCTGATGTCGGCTCTCCTAGTGGTACGATGCAGATCTTCAATATGATCGAACATGATGCCGAAGACAAGGTCGTGAGAGACAGCGAAGGCACGATTGTGGTTGATTATGATGATGAAAGATGGGATGAATATCTGGATCTTCTGACTACGGATGAGATGATGAATTTTATCATGAAAGGTAATTTCCAGACGACCGCACTTCCTAGCATCGGTCTTCTTGATGCATTTGCCACCGATGGTCCTGTGGGTTTTGTCTTCTTCATGGCTGCCATCAAGGATCAGTCTCCGGTCTATAAGACCTGCTCTTATGCCAGCGAATGCGTCATTGCCGCAACCTGGAATGTCGATCTGGCCAAGAAGATGGGAGTATCTATCGGAAACGAAGCCATCATCGGTAACGAAAGAGCTGATGGACGTCCGTATTCCGGCTGGTATGCTCCGGCAGTCAATCTTCATAGAACTCCATTCGGCGGAAGAAACTTCGAATATTATTCCGAAGATCCGGTATTGAGCGGAAAGCTTGCCTGTGAAGTCATCAAGGGGGCAAGAAGCAAAGGCGTCTATTGTCATCTGAAGCATTTTGCCGTCAATGAACAGGAGACAAATCGTTCTGGTGTCTGTACATGGCTTACTGAGCAGTCGTTGAGAGAACTCTATCTTAAGCCGTTTGAGATGGCTGTCAAGGATGGCGGAACTCTTGCTATCATGTCTTCCTTCAATCGTATCGGAACGACCTGGACGGGCGGAGATTACAGACTTCTTACGTCCATTCTGAGAAATGAATGGGGATTCAAGGGAATGGTCATCTGCGATTTCAATACAGAACCATTCATGGATACAAGACAGATGGCTTATGCTGGCGGTGATTTGAATCTTGCGACCCTTCCTTCTCCGTGGAAGGCGACTACTGCACAGGATCTTACAATCCTCAGACAGTGCACGAAGAATATCATCTATACGACAGCTAGATCCAATGCTATGAATGGCTGCGGTGAAGGCGGATATTATGTCACTTATTATGCATGGTGGGAAGTCCTTCTCTTCTTCCTTGAAATCGGTGTATTGGCTGCTACTGTATTGTGGGGCGGCTTGTGTGTCTATCTTACTATCAAGAGAAACAAGCAACAGTTTTCTGTGACGATTAATGGCAATAAAGAAGATGAAGGTTCTATAAACAATTCCGATAAGAAATAATAAAGTAAACCATAGATGATTGAAGACCTTTGGGAAATTTTCCTGAAGGTCTTTTCCTTTTTTTTTGGTCAAAATGATTTTGGGCCGATTTTGACGGCAAGTATGACAAATGATTGTAAGCGGTATCATAAAGCTGATAAATTAGTTGCAGATTTTATTGTGAGCTTTCAATCTTATGCATGGAAGCCCAAGAAAGGAACTTATGAAAAACAAGAAAATCTGTTTACTTACTCTGCTTTGTGTGTTGGGTATGACAGGCTGTAAGCCGGCAAGCGGTTCGGCTTCCACTTCTCCGTCCAATAATTCCAAGCCGTCCGATTCCGTGGTATCCAAAGTCTCCAATCGTGGTTCAGAGAGTGCGACTAAGAACTCGAAGACTACGTCAAAACCGAATCCATCTACCCCATCTACTCCATCTATCGGATCTTCTGTAGTCCAGAGCCCGATCGAGCTGACTGCGGATGCCGTTGAGGCTTTTGTCGGTGAGGCAATCACGCTTACTGTTTCTGTCGATGGCGCATCTCTTTCTGTTTCCGATACTACTGTTGCTAATCTTGATTCGGCAAAAAAGACTGTTACCGGTCTTAAGCCGGGAAGCGTTACTGTGACTGCCAGCAAGGTAGGTTATCTTGATGCTTCTCTTGTTTTGACTTTCAAGGAAAAGATTGTCATTCCGAGTGTTCAGAAACTAGAATGGGAGGATGCTACTCATTATTCCGACTCCGGTACTTGGGGAGGAGGTTGGAGTGAACCTCTGGATTCTCCGGTCATGACAGAATATGCACAGGCGAGCAATGGAAAGTATGTTGGCGATCTTGTGGCCGGCAATATCGAAACGCTCAACTTCAATGCCAGTTCAGATGCGGTATTCGATATCGGATTTACGTTTGCTTCTACTATTGCGGACTATTCTGCTTATCCCGAAGTCAATATGATGGATATGAATCTCTCCACCTATGTGACGATGTCGCTTAACGGAAAGGAACTTGATATTTCTTCTTTGACTCTTCCCGGAAGTTCCGGAACCAATTACTATAATTTCGTCGAAGTGAAGCTGAAGAATGTCCATGTTACAAAAGGGAAGAATGCTCTTGAACTTTCGGTCAAAGGTCAGCAGGGTCCTAATCTTGACTATACTACTTTCTATGGTAATGGAGCATTGATTACTCTTGCCGAAGGTGAGAAGGCACCTGAATATGAAAGCATTGGTTCTTATACTTATTTTGTCGATGGATATGAGTGGGGACCCGGCGTCAAGGAAGTGATGATCGATTTTGGAGAAGGAAATGATGTTTCTGCCTCTTCTCTTTCTACAGACCTTTTCCAGGTCAAGACCACAGGTCAGGAAAAGAAGG
This sequence comes from Caryophanales bacterium UBA4694, assembly GCA_002404835.1. Lineage (GTDB taxonomy): Bacteria > Bacillota_I > Bacilli_A > RFN20 > CAG-288 > Enterosoma. The sequence goes on from DHKM01000005.1 coordinate 68,678, forward strand.
AACGGACGATCACTGATATCTATCTTTGTGATGAGAATGGAAACAAGACCCAGGAAACATCCGGAAGAAGAATCGGTATTGAGATGTCTTTGGATGTCACCTGGACTAGTTATGGCTCTTTCGGATTCAATTCCTATAATGGATGCAATCCGTTCAGCTACAATCAGCAGACGACAATGAACAATTGGGATGATACGTATGGTTTCTCCATCAAGCAGAAGAAGTCTTCTAGTCTGAAAATCGGTTCTGAGACATATTCCGGAGAAAAGCTGGTTTCTGTTGAGACTATGTCGCAGAAGGTCATCCGTGCCACAAAAAACTGGACGGAGAAGAGAACCAATACCAGTGATGGCAAGACTTTGACTTATAAGGCATTCGAGACTTCCGATCTGAAGAACGATGGCAAGAAGAATTCCCTGATTATCTGGCTTCATGGACAAGGTGAAGGCGGAACGGATCCGGATATTGCACTTCTTGGTAATGATGTTACCAATCTTGGCGAAGACAAGATCCAGTCCTATTTCAAGAAGGATGGCGAAAAGGGTGCCTATGTTCTTGCTGTTCAGACTCCGACCATGTGGATGGATGATGGAACCGGAAAGAACCATGGAGGTATCCAGAGATCCATCTATACAAAGGTGTTGAAATCCACAATCGACAAGTATCTTACGGAAAATACAGATATCGACAAGAATAGGATCTATATCGGAGGATGCTCCAACGGTGGCTATATGACCATGAATATGATCATGGAATATCCAAGCTTCTTTGCTGCTGCCTATCCGGTCTGTGAAGCTTATAAGGATGCGAACATCACTGATGCAGATATCAATCTGATCAAGAATGTTCCGACTTGGTTTGTGGCATCTGCTGATGATACTACTGTGAATCCGAATGATTTTGTCGTTCCGACTTATAAGAGACTCAAGGAAGCCGGAAACACGAATGCACATTTTTCCTTCTTTGAACATGTTTATGGAGAAGATTCCGGAAAGAAGGTTCAGTATATGGGACATTTCTCCTGGATTTATTTGTTCCGTGACGAGGTAAGCAAGGATCAGAAAGATTATCATTCCGTCAGTGCACCATCAACGGAAGATGTCATGGTAAATGGTAAGAAAGCTGGATTCTTCGAATGGCTCAGTAGTCAGAAGAAGGCATAGGAAATTGTAGAGAATATGGGCAGTCCGATGTTTGCGGACTGCCTTTTGAATTGTTGATAAACGTTATAGACATGGGCGTTTGCTTGGATTATACTTTTTGTGATTTATGGAAATGATGAATTTCCTTTTCATCGGAGGGGAAAATGGCTGAGATTCAAAGATTTTGTCCGAATTGCGGACATCCGGTTGAACCGACGGATGATTTCTGCCCGTTCTGCGGAAAGAAGCTGTCTGATGTTGACGAACATAAGATGACCGGAGAAAAGAAAAAGAAGAGAGAATCGACTGAATCTTTCTCGGTAGACGGAAGAACGGTCTCCAATATGTCTTTTGTTGCTTTAGGACTTGGCATTGCTGCGTTTCTGGTTCCCTATGGTGGATTGGTCTGTGCAATTCTTGCGATTGTCTTCGGAAACCAATACCGCAAGCAGAATAGTTACGCCAATGTCGGATTTGTTCTTGGCATTGTTGCCTGCGTTGTGGTTGTGTTGTATACGATAATTTCCATTATTCTGTTCAGCGGAGTGATGAATGGAATCA
>DHKM01000005.1:70506-70780 GCA_002404835.1 Caryophanales bacterium UBA4694
GATGACATCGTTCTGCTTCAATCTTTGATTGATGACAGTGACAATATCGTTTTTTTCGGTGGTGCCGGAGTTTCTACGGAATCCGGTATTCCGGATTTCCGATCTGTGGATGGATTATATAAACAAAAGTACAAATACGATCCTGAAACTATAATTTCGCATTATTTTTTTGAAAGCAATCCGGAAGAGTTCTACCGGTTTTACAGAGATAAAATGCTCCTTTTGGATAAGAAACCGAATGCGGCTCATTATTTTCTTGCCGAACTTGAGAAAA
>DHKM01000005.1:70885-89757 GCA_002404835.1 Caryophanales bacterium UBA4694
CTTGAACTTCATGGAACCGTTCATCGGAATTTCTGCGAGCAGTGTGGAGCCATGTATGATGCGAATTATGTCAAGGAGTATCCGGAAATCGTCCCACGATGCAAAAAGTGCGGTGGAATCATCAAACCGGATGTTGTTCTCTATGGCGAGCCGTTGGATGAGCTTACTGTCACAAAGGCTCTTGTCAAAATCCAGGAGGCTGACCTTCTCCTTGTCTGCGGGACTTCTCTTGTCGTCTATCCGGCTGCTTCCTTCATCGATTATTTCAGAGGTAGGAACCTAGTCCTTGTCAACAAGGATCAGAACGCTTTTGATAATAGAGCCAATTATGTCATTCACCAGAAGGTAGGAGAATTGTTCAAAGGACTTCACGTATGAAAAGAAAAGATGAAATCTATCAGGGATTATATGATGCGGATTCTTCCTATTTTGCGGGTTCAGCCTGTTTTCTTTCTTTGGTTCCGATACTGGAGTGCCTGGAAAAGGATATGATTTATTTCAAGGATGCGTTTGGAGGAATCTATGAGCTGATTGATCGTCTGATTGAAGAGGATGGAAGATATTTTTCTCTTTCTTTGGAGAAAGGAAAGCTTACCGATGAGAAATGGAAGGATATCCTGATCATAACTCAGGATTATGCAGTATTTCTGGACATGCTTAATGAGATGCTGTCCGTTCTTCCGGAAGCTGGTCTTGGAAGATACGTCCCTTATCTTAAGGATAAATTTATTTTTCTTTCCCATCTTTGTCAGAGTTCTCTTTCTTCCTTCTATGAAATGGAAGATATTCCAGAGGAGTTTTTTCCGATTGCCAATGCCTGCTTGAGCGCAATAAGGGGTTGAAAACATGAATTATGATGAATATCTGAATCACTTGAGTAAGAAGGAGAATGCAGATCTTTGTTATGCGTCTTTGGTTTCTCTTCTTCCTTTCTTTCCTCTTTCTCTGAAACTAATGGAGAGGAAGAACAGAGGAAAGAAGCCTTTTTCGGCTGAATTCTGCTATGAGGAGAAGAGAAAAAGAATCCTGGAGTCAGAAAAGCGGCTTAAGGATTCTTTGGAAAAAGATATGATTTCCAAAAATGAAATCAAAGAGGAACTTCTTTGCTTTTCTTCTATTCTTTCTGAAGCAAAAGAAGAAATCAAGAACCAAGGACTTAGGAATGATTTCGATTATATGATCGAGGAGACAAGGAACGTTACGAAGTTGTTCTGAAGAAAAAGCTTTTGTTTCTTGATACTGTGTATTGGATGTCAGAAGCATTTCATATGTTTTCGAATTTGAAAATCACTCCTTGGACTAGTCCAAGGAGTGATGCATGACGATGATACGTCTTTCATTAACGTGCCATTGATTAAGAAAAATTACAATGTAATGTTTAGCTTTATATTTTCTTCTTTTTATGAATTAGGACAATAATCAAGCCTAACAAAAGTATTCCTATAATTCCACTTGTTATAAGGATAATAGGAGTATAGTTCCTTCTGAGTTTTTCAATGTATCTTTCTTCTTTGTGATGGCAAATGCTGCAGGTTCTGGATTCAATGCCTTCTTCTTTTTCTGTTGGTTCTTTTTCCACTTTCCATTCAGAATAATTATGTCCGGTTGCAGGAATGTTTTCACTTTTAGTTTTATCAATATCATGGCACCTTGAACAAATATAAGTAATGAATCCGTTTTTTGTGCAGGTGGCAATTTCGCTTTTCTTTTGGTAATCATGTCCTAATGCGGGAATTTCAGTATAGGTCGAATAGTCGCAATTTGAACAGAAGTCATAATCTTTATATCCGTTTTCAGTACAGGATGGTTCTTTTCCGTTACGGTGAATGATTGTATGACCTTTTGGGTCAATCAAACTTGTTTCTTTTTTACCACAGGATAAGCAAATGTGATGCTTGTTTCCTTTTTCAGTACAAGTTGCTTCTTTGTCAATAATCCAATCCGAATAATCATGCCCCGTTGGTGGAATGGTTTTGCTTTTTGCTTCATCGATGTCATGGCATCTTGAACAAACATAAATAATAGATCCACTTTCAGTGCAGGTAGCATCTATGACTTTTTGTTGGTAATCATGTCCTAATGCCGGAATTTCTTTATAGGTAGAATAACTACATTTTGAACAGGTTTCATATTCTTCGTAACCTTTTTCAGTACAGGATGGTTCTTTTCCGTTGTAATGGGTAAGGGAATGGCCTAATTCATCAATAATAATGTTTTCTTTTTTTCCGCAGGCGGAACAGGTACGGTATTTGTTCCCTTTTTCGGTACAGGTCGGTTCTTTTTCTATGATCCAATCCGAATAATTATGCCCGGTTTTAGGAATGATTTCTTGGTTTGTTTCTCCACATTTTAAACATGTTTTTGTTATTGAACCGGCATTTGTACATGTGGCAGGTATTTCTTCTGTCTTGAAGTCATGAGTAAGAGTGGTAAAAGAAAAAGAATCGGCTTTATAGTCGTAAGTGCTTTCTTTTAATGATGCATCGTAGGTACTTTCTCCATTTAGGATAAAGCCACTATTATAAGGATGGCATTTCTCTTTGGATGAAAAGTGGAAATAAATTAGATTCTCTGACTCTGAGAAAGAATAGGTAGAGGAATTGATGATATGGAAAGTCAATTTTCCATTTTTTGTCTCTTTTTCGTTTATCAAAAGAGAAGTGATTTTTTCTTTTGGTATCAAGATTTCAGAAGAAAGATATTGTAGTTTTTCACTATCAAAAGTTAGCGTAAAATCACCTGCACCGATATTGCTTTTTGTTTCGAAAGAAAGTGTTGTATCGACTGTGTAGTTTGTTTCCTTGACTTTGGAATTTAATGAGAATGTTCCGCCATTGATTTTTTCTTTCTTTTTTTTGATTGAGATTGATTGTTGCTTTTTGCTGAAAGAAATTGAATTGTTTGAATCATCTAAAACATCTTTGATTTCTATACTGATTTTAGAAGAAAAAGTTTCATTTCTTTTTATTTGAAAGGAAAGACTGCAGATATCTTTTGAACTGATTCCTTTTGTTGAGACGAATGATAGTGTAATACTTCCTTTTTGGGAGGTGTTTGCTTCCTTTAGGGATGATTGTGAAGAGAAGTTGTCTGCGAATGAAAAGCCAGCAAGGATGAGATCGTCGATGTCATAGGAAATTAAGATGGTTCCGGTAGTGAATGCTGGATGGTAATCTGGAAATTCCAGGCTTAAATGAATAAGGCTTTCGTATTCATAAATGGATTGATCTAAAGTCGTATGAATTTCTTGGGGATATGTGTAATTTTGATTTTGAATCTTGATTGTATAAGTAAATCCTGAAAGAGGAATTTCCTGTAAGGAAAAATCTGAACATTCACTGACAAAGACATCAAAGGATGTAGATGTATTTTCTATTTGAAACGGGATTTCATATTGCAAGGTGAAAAGAGTTTGACTTTCTTTTGTTGTAGAAGGGAAGATGTAGGAGACTTTGACAATTCCAGGAGTAGATAAATTGCAATCAAAGAGAGCACCAGAAATATGATTGTAGGAATTCGTCATAGAGATAATAGAGGAATCATAATGGATTTCGAGGGAAAGAGAAGCTACATCGTTAAAACTCGATATGGCGAAATCACAATAATTGGTTCCTGAATTGTGATATTCATAATAATCGTTGATGGATAGTTTCGCCTTACTGGTTTCTGACGTTTTTACAGGGGAGAGAGAGAACAAAGAAAGTGAGAAAAGAAGTGGTACAATTCCGTTCATGCTATTGTATCCAGGGAAGTAACGGAACCGGTTACATACTTTAAGATATATAAGGCATCAATGGATTCCAACTTGTTATTTTTGTTGATGTCTGCTTTTTTGAATTGGTCATCCTTGAGGACAATCTTACCTTCTAGAGCCTGCATTACAAGTAAAGCGTCTTTGCTTGTTACGATTCCGTCTGAATCAATGTCTCCCATTTTCTCTAATGCACTTTCTGACTTGATGACAACTTCATAGGGATTATCTCTACTGCCTTTGGTGATAGTGTTTGTTCCATCTGATACTTCAATATAATATTCCAATCCTTTGATGGATAGAGAAGAGGCGTTGATTTTTCCAGAGTAGGTTTCATTGCTTTTTGACATTGTTACTCTTTCATAGACATTGTTTCCTTTTTCTCGATAATAAAGAGTTGCATTCACGATGGATACATTGTCTCTTGCTAGACAGGTTATGATGAGATTGCTTCCTAAGTAGCCTTGATTTATTGGAGTATGGATGATAAGGGGTGCAGTGATATCTTTGACTGAGCACATTACTTTTTCGGAAGGAGAGGATTCACTCAAATCGGTAAATACTGTAGTGAATTGATAATAATAGGTCTTTCCACTGATGACATCACGATCAATATAGTTCTTTTCATCAGTGGTAAGAATGGTAGGATTGATTTTAGTGGCTTGGCCATCCTTTTCCTCGTAACGATAGATATTGAATCCCATGATGGTACTTTCTTCAAAATCATCTTGAGAGATTGAGAGGTGTACTCCATCGTCCTTATATTCTGCCTGGAGGTTCATACTTAGGGCATCGATGATATCAATAACAAAAGAGAACATATGTCCGTTTTCTACAAGCTTGAGGTGATTTTTCAAGCTATATCCGTCTGAAATATTGAAGAAATTAGTTCCACCTTCAATAGTAGATTTAATCTGATATTGACCGACCCATTCTGTTTCACTAATGAAATTACCGGTGATAGAGTAATCGGCAAAAGGAGCTCGTGATCCAAATCCTACACGAAGGCCTTTCTCGGTATCCATAGGAACATTGAAAAGAACTTTGACACTGAAGATTCCGGTATTTACGGTATTGATTTCATTTCCGTTTTCATCCAAAATCTTGACCTCTTTAACATATGGGAATAATGTTTCTTCATTAAATGCCTCTTTTGATGTCTCAATGACTAAGTTTCCAACGCCGTCGTAGAAGTCGTTTACATAATAGTCTAAATATTTTTCTGAAACGCCTTTTAAAACTGTGTTTTTGAGAAATACTTTATCCCCATCGTTCCCGTAACCGGATGCTTTGATAACAAAACCAGCGATGGGTTGAGAATTGTCGGATAAGAGAAATAGAAGATTGTCATAGTCATAATCGGTGCCATAGAAATAAAAGTATGTTAGTAGTCTATAATCAGTATCTTCGTTTTTGTTGTAGATGATGGTGTCTTTTGCCTTTTTATCAAAATGGAGCTCGGTTGATCCCCAATAAGTTCCGGCATGGTCGATAGAGTATTCGAAAACGTTCTTTTCGGAATCTATTACATAAAATTGAGTGTGTGCCTTTAAGATAATGCGGCTGTTTTTGACTTGATTAACATAAGCTATTGTTGTAATCATATATTTATATTCGCCATCTTCATATGTATAGAAAAGTTCGTTATCATCTGTTGAATAAAATGTGAGTTCACAAAAATCGGCATTAATATTTTGATTATTGTTATTATTGATGAAATTATATGTTCTACAGTATTTGAGGTTTATAGTGCCATCTCCGATGGTTTTAAGATACCATGCACTGTTGATGTGCCAGTCTGCATTATGAATGTTGATTGGGAATTGTTCACTTCCGATTGCATTAAGAGTTCCCCAAACAATGATGGAAGGCGTGATGTTCAGTTGTTCATATGCTGTATTGAGATCGTTATACATTTGTATATCTACGCCAGGCTCGATAGTTAGTGTCACACCTTTCATTACAACCATGCTTTGCAAGAGGAGATATGAATGTTCTTTCGTTAATGTTGTATCAGTATTAATGTTGGAAGGAAGAAGAATTCGGTTGGAAACGGATATGCCGAAGTTTAGATTGAATTCATAAGCGGTTTTGCTTCCATCAAGACATGATACTTTAACGTTGAAAGAACAATAGTATTCATCTGGACAGTTTTCTGCAATTGTGAAAGTAAAGGCCTTTTGAGTATCTAATGCAGTCTTGTTCTCATCGAAGATGATTCCGGTATCTTTATTAGAATATGTACCGATGGTATCAAAGGAAATGGTATTGTTGGTAATTTCAATGTATGGGTCTTTTACTCCTCCGGCTCTTTCGACATCAATTTGAGTTATAGTGTTATATGCGGCACCGCCAAGATTTTTTAATTCCAAACCTGCATTGATGGTTTCTCCGGCGTTGATGGTTCCATCCCCGTTATTTTTTGATGAATAAGATTTATTATCAAAAGTGTAGGAGTTGTAGATGATAATATTCGGATTTGAAGCTGTAGCTAAAGCTGAGTAGGCATCGACACATGTGGCTTCTAAATCATCTCGGTAAGGAGCAAGTTGATGGACTGCTGTCTTTGATGTATTTGTGATTTGAGAGAATATATATTTTGTCGGATAGACTTCTTTATCCATATGCGCAGATCGAATTAAGGCGGCTATACCGGAAATGACAGGGGCAGACATGGAAGTTCCGTTTAGGGAAGCATATTTTCCGTTTGGAAAAGTTGAAAGAATGTTGACTCCTGGAGCAAAAACTTCGTATTCAATCTTGTTATGAGGAAAGACATCAAAGTTAGAGAACCAGGCTTCCATATGTTGATTGTTTTCTGCCATAACTCCACATACATAGGGAAGCGCGGCAGGATAAGTGGGAATGGTTTTGTATCCTGAAAATCTAAGTTCGTTTTGAGCCCTATCATTTCCTGCTGAAGCAACGAGGAAAGATGAGGTATAAGCGTCTTCTAATGCTTCTTGACATTCAATGGATAATGATGAGCCTCCGATAGACATGTTGATGATGTCCGCCCCGTTCATATAGGCGTAACGAATACCTTCTGCTATGTTGGCATAGTTGAAACTGTTTGAAGAATTTCCGCATTTAACCGGCATGATTTTTACGTTATAAGCAATTCCAGTGGTTCCAAAATCGTTTTTCTCGCTTGCAATGATCCCAGAAACATGAGTTCCATGGCCATTATCATCAAGAGGGTCGTTGTTGTCTCCGACACAATTCCACCCTCTTATATCATCGACGTATCCATTTCCATCATCATCGATTCCATTTCCGGGAATTTCACCTGTGTTGGTCCAAATATTGTCTCTTAGATCGATGTGATTATAATCTACACCAGTATCTAAGACTGCGACAACGACATCCTTGCTTCCTCCCTCTGAGTATCCTTCATCTTTGAGATATTGCCTTGCTTCTTTTAAATTTATTGCATTTTCGAAATCCGTTTGATCATAAGAAGTGGTCACTTGTTCTTCTATGGAAGAAGAGATAATGTAATTGTAATCGATAGTAAGAAATTCATTAAAACTTCTCATATTGTCGATGACTTGATCTGCTTTATGATTTCCGTCCAGATGAATGGTTATCCAAGGTGAATTTCTGTGCTCTTCAATAGAAAGAACACCGAGTTTTTTGAATTTATCTTCTGTGTAATCGAAAAATATTTCCTTATTTAATTTTGCAAGTAATTCATATTCCTCATATTGGATGTCTTTGTCTTCTTTGATGTTTACGATTTGGTCGAGTGGTTTTTCTAATTTCCCTTCTTCATCGATAAAAGATGAAATATCTGTGTTTTTGTTTTGCTTTGGGGTGATAGAATCACATCCAGTTAAGACAAATCCAAGAAATAGAATTAGGAATTTCGGTAATCTTATTTTCATATTCACATTCTCCTTAAGTTTTGCTTTTATTATAACTTTTCTTTACGATTGGAAATATGAACAAAATTAAAAAAAGATATTATTGTTATTTTGAGGAACTGTTTAATTTAAAACTTTATTGAGCAATCTAAATATATTATAAAAAATGCATATGCAAAAATTAGCCTAAATAATTTGATATTAATACTTACTTTTTAATGTAAAATAAAAATATATATTGTTTATTTCTTCATTTGCTAAGTGTTTTCTCTTTCTCTATCATTGTTTTGATTATCTGTATTGGAAATATCCTTCTTTTTCAAAATTAGATACACAGCAATTAGGCCTTCTCACTGAAATACTGCCATTTTTACAGAATCAATTCATTTGACTTTCTATGACCCTCTAGGAATTCTGATGGAGTGTAAACTGGAATAGAGGTTTTCTCGTTATGATGTTTATGAATGGCAGTTTCTACCATTACTGCATATTCGAAATCGAAAATCTCTGATGAGATTACCTTATGTATGTCTAATTTAGAAATATCTAAAGACACCTTTTTTCTATCAAAAAAACATCGAATTTTTAATTGCTGTAAAGTATGGAATTGACTTTTTATCTTTTTATCTTTTTATAAATGGTACACATTATATTTTGCTTGCTAAAATGTATGCTTGTTTATTCGATTAATCCTATCGGTATTGTATATACCTTCTCATTAATTGGTCTGATTTTATCGGTGGAATCGATGATCAGGCCTGTTTTTATTGGAAGCTTGAATTTTTCCAAGACATTGAAGTTTTTGTTTGGCTTGGTCGGACGGATTCCTTTTTTGATTTCGATGGGATATATCTCTTGATTCTTTTCGTATATGATATCGATTTCTTTTTGATCGATATCCCGATAAAAGAATAAATTATGCCGATAATCTTCGTTGTGATATAGGAAAGTTTTGATGATTTCCGAAACGACAAAGGTTTCATAGAATGCTTTGGACATGGCACAGTTTTCTAGCATTTGTGCATTTGGCCAACCACAGAGGTAGCTGGCTAGTCCAGTATCCATGAAATAGAGTTTCGGTGCTTTTATGATTCTATTTGATACATTCTTCATGAATGGCTGGAGGAATACGATCAGATGTGATGCCTCGAGGATGGATAGCCATCGTTTGACCGTTTTGACATCGATTCCAATGGAAGAGGAGATATCATTGTAATTGATTTCTTGTGCCGTCCAATATGCTAGGTAGGATATGAAATTCAAAAATGCTGTCTTGTTTCCAACAGAGATCAATTTACTGACATCCTTTTCAAGATAAGTTTCAAGATAGGATTTGAAATAAATATTTCTATCTGCTTTTTGTGTTACGATTTCTGGCATTCCTCCTTGGAATATATGATTGAAGATTTCCTTTTTTGTGAATACAGGAATATTTTCTTTTTTCCTCAGTTCATCGATTTCTGGCTGAAAAAGTGTACAGGGAAGAGATAATTTCTCCGATAATGAAAAAGTATTCAATTCCACAATTCCTATTCTTCCTGCCAGGGAGTCCGATATTCCTTGACTAAGTTCAAATTGATTTGAACCGTTGATAATGTACAACAGTTGGTATGGTTCACTTTTTTTAAGCCATTCGAGCTTCTTTAAATCGATTCTCCTTTTGATTTCTTCCAGGAGAACCGGAGCCTTTTGGATTTCGTCGATGATAATAGGAACGGGGTGCGAATCCAAAAATAGTTTCGGATTGCTTTGTGCGAGGTTCAATTCGTCTATGTCATCCAAAGTAACGGATTCGATTGAATCGTTGAACAACATATTCAACATTGTTGATTTTCCGCATTGCCTTGGACCATACACTGCTATTGCAGGAAAGGATTTCATCATTTCTTTTATGGTGTTTTCGCATGCACGTTTGTAATACATAGCATTCCTCCGTTTTATGTTTTTCCTAGGCGTTTTATGTTAGAAAAATAAAAGCCCGATGAAAATGGGAGCACATTCCTTGTTTCAGGGCTATTATATCATAATTCTGCTTACGTTCTATAAAAATCCGATGAAAATAGGAGTCGACTCCCGTTTTCATCGAAAAAAAGACTTGATAGGATAAAATGTATTCTATTAATACGGAGAAGACAGATGGATGTTTTTTCTTGATTTCAACTGAACTTTTTTCTTTCTTATAGAAAGAAAGCGGTATGGTATAATGGTCTATACATCGAAGGAGAAAACAACCATGGAACGAAAATTATATAAAGAGTGGAAGGATCGTAAGGTTCTGATCGATCTTCACAATCGCTTTGCTACCTGTTATGAAAATGAGGATGGGTCAATTTTCTATATCGAACCACAGTACTATACGTATCTGCAGGGTTATAAGATGCTGCATCCAGAGTGCTATCAGAAGCTTCTTGATCGGATGGATGAGATTGTGAAAAAGAACAAGAAGGTTGTTTTCGTTGGTCAGGAGGACAATCCTCTTGTCGATTGTGAGAACGCCATCTATCTTACGGCCATGGATGTTGCCGATTCAATCGGCGTTGTGGTGGACGACAAAGGTAATCCTTTATCGGATTATAAGGACTAGATATGAAGAAGAAAACGAGAAAATTATTGTTCTTTTCCTTGGTTCCTTCTTTGCTTCTCTCCAGTTGTGTGATCCGGATCATTCACACATCTACGAACACGGATTTTTCAGACGAAGAGGGGAATACGATCTATAAATACCAAAAGGTAAACGAGACCTACAAGAAAGAGAATCTTACCCTTGACAATGTCGGTATCGGAAGTGGCTATCGCTATCTTCCTTCAACCGGAGATAGGAAGATTCTGGTTGTTCCGATTGAATTCCTTGATTCGACGTTCGATGAAATTTCCCTGAAGCGTCTTAACAATACGTTCTTTGGAGAGAGCAATCAGACTGGATGGGAATCGGTTTCCTCTTTCTATGAGAAAAGCAGCTACGGAAAACTGAAGATCACTGGAGAGGTGTCTTCACCTCTTAGGCTTGATCAAACGGTCAATACGTTTTCGAATAATTATAAGAAAAACAGCAAGAATACTAAGACTTATACTGATTTTGTCTTGGATGCCGCATTAGAGAAACTTAGCACTTCGATCGACCTTTCTCAGTATGATACGAATTCAGATGGCTATATCGATGCAGTTTGGCTTGTTTATTCTGCCAAATACAATCGTACGGATAGCTCTTCGCCTTTCTGGGCCTATACGACCTGGGAGACTTCACCTAAGACGATTGATTCTGAAAAAGGTCTTAAAGGATGTCTTTATTCATGGGCAAGTATCGATTTTGTTACTGAAAAACAGTATCCTTCTTCTTTTCTTTTTGATTCCTCGAATGTGGAAAACGGAGACGCTCATACCTATATCCATGAGACCGGACACATGCTCGGTCTGGATGATTATTATTCCTATGACTATAGTTCCGTAGAACGGAACTATGATACACCTGTCGGCGGAATCGATATGATGGATATGAATATCGGCGATCATGATTCTTTTTCCAAATATCTTCTTGGTTGGATTGATCCTCTTGTCATTACGGAGGAATATCTGAAGTCCAATGATTATGAATTGACATTGAATTCTCTTGCGGATACTTCTTCGACTAGGAACAAAGCTTTCCTTCTTCCTTGCAATACGGAAAACGGAATCCGTTACAACGGGACAAGTTTCGACGAATATCTACTTATCGAATATTCTACTAATACGGATCTCAATGAGAAGGATAGTTTGTCCAAGTATGCAAACGGACTTCGCGGATATACAAAACCTGGTGTTCTCGTCTATCATGTCAATGCCAGAATCGGAAGGATGCTTCCGGATAGTAAAGGCAATCCGGTCTGGGATGGTACAGTCTATGACGGACTTCCGGATTATGATTCGACTTGGGGAAGGAAACTCCTTTATTTCTATGTCTATAACAATACGAGGTCGTATTGCTATGACAAGAATCTTGTCGATACGCAGAGTAGATTCTATCGCGGAAGGCTTCTTTCTCTTCTTCCGGCAAGCGGATCGAGGACGGGTGATCGCAGTCAGAATTATTCTTCGGATTCTTCTTTGTATACAGCCGGTAGGAGCTTTATGGTAGATAAAGAAGGGAAAAGCTCTACCTATTCGGAATTTGTGTTCGATGATGGAACTAAGCCGAAATTCGGTTTTACGGTGAATGGGTTCTCATCGGATAAGAAGCAGGCTATTATTCATTTCAACGAGATTTAATCATGGGTTATTGTTTTACAGCGGATAGATATGTTCCTCTTTCGCAGTTCAAGGGGTATAAAGGGGTATGCTTTTCTATTTGGCATGCCGCTTTTGTTCGGGATGATGATGTGGTTGTGTTTCCCATCGAAGATAAGCCTTCTTTTGAGATGGCATGGGAGTTTTACAAGGACAGGATTCTTAAATTGGAATCTTATCCTGTTTTTGTTTCGGAAAACAAACTCGAAAAGAAGGATGTCAGGGACAAGGAAGTGATTCGTCAGATCCTTGGCCTTCCTCATTTTGTTTTCGATAAACTGGATCCGGAAAGAGACATAATCTCACAGCTAAGGTTCGAAGATGGACTGAAACGAATCAAACATGCTAGCTATCAGGATATCTATTCGTTCTTGTCAATGAAGTGGTATCGGGATGATTTTAAGTTGTACTGCCTTTCCTGTGGCGTCTTTTTCCCTTATGAGGAGACACTTCCTTTTGTGGATGGAAAGGAAAAGGAATTTCCGGTGTTCGTCGATGTCAAAAGGCTTCCGGATGCTCTTAGGAAAATCGTAAGAAGTTTTAATTATGAGAGGATGATCATCGATTTTGTCGGAGTGGATGCCAATGAAGAGCTTGTTTCTTTTTTCAAGAAGCAGGACTCTCTTTCTTTTGAGGAGAAGATTTCCCAATATCTGAATTCGGATTCAAAAAAGACGGAGGATGAGAAGATTTATGCCCTGTGTCTGAGGAAGCTTATTGCCAGTATCATTGATTATCTTTATGATTCCTATTCGCTTTTTGTTCTCAATCGTCTCAGCCAGAAGACTTCTTTCCTTACGGAGGTCGATATCCGTTTCAAAAAGCAGGCAAAAGTCATCTCCTCCTATAATGGAGATATGTATCGGTTCGGTGATAGAAGCTATGCTTTTCTGGAATGCGACAAAGGGGATATCCTTCTTCTGTTTTTTATCGTACGTAGCGTCTATCATGTCTTTGATCCTCTTCTTCTATATGCAAAGGCCGGCCTTCCGTATCCTGGATATGTTTACCTGAAAAAGAAGCATGTGACGGATTTTTACGATGTCATTCATAATCTTCCGTTTGTCAAAGGATTCGATGAGAAGGTAAGTTTCCTTTCCCCGAAAAGACTCGATTCCTTTTACTCGTATCTGACGGGACAGCCGATGCATGATTTTGCTTTCTTCCGCAGACAGCTGATGTTAAACGGCGTCATTTTTGATGTCTGTCATCCTTATGGGATCCTGGATGGGGAACCTATCCGAATTTCTTCGAATGAATATGGAAGCAAGCCTTCGAGACTGTCGATGCTTTTCCAGAAGAAGGGACAGACTCTTTTATCTATCTATGCTGATTACTGCCTTGAGAATGGATTCGATAGTAATCATGGCCTTCGTCGTTTCATCGTCGACCTTTTGTCGAAGAAATCCGACAATATGAATATGGTTCCGGAATTCTATTCCTATATCAGCGAACATGGATTCAATGAGGGATTGGAGTATTTTCTTGCTTCCTATGGTATGGAACAGGGAAAACCGAAAGAATGTGTATCCTTCTTCTTATATGTTGCCATGTATCCGATTACCATCATGAGTCAGGAGTTCCACCATTATCTTTCTTATTTCCCGGTTTCCGACGGAAGGAAGATCATGGAGTATATCCATGATATCGGAAGCGGAAAGAAGAAATACGAACCTTCTCTTCCTTATCCGTTTGTCGATTATGGAAAGGTCTATATTGCCTTTGCCAAGGATTGTTTTTCGGAATATAAGATCTGTCTGTGTCAGAAAAAATCTCTGAAAAAAAGAATCGAGTATTTCTCCCACTATTTCGATTCGAAGGTCCGCTTTGGCCAGAGAGATTCTGCATCCGAGTCTTTGGCTGTGAAGAAAAACAAATTCGTTCTTGCCCATCTTGGACTTCCGGAATCCGTTTTGGCAATCATAGATCCTAATCAGGACATCCTTTCTCAGATTCCGTTTGAGGAAGGGATTTGTCACCTCTGCAATCATGTGGAACCGACGGGACTGGATGATATTGGGGATTTCTATTCTTCTTCTAAGGCATATCAGAACTATATTCTTTCTAATGCGTCTTTATATGGAATGCATTCGACCATCCTTCCTTTGCCTGAATATGTTAGTGAGTATATCGAAGAGGCACAGAATTTGCCATATAACGAAAGCGTTCTATATGTCGATGAGGAACATATCAGTCCATATTTGAAGAAAATGCTTCCTAGATCAAAAAAGGATGCTATTTGCTATATTACTGTGGCATTCCCATTCTTTTTCGCTTATGAACGAATAGAAAATGCACTAAATATTTTCTACGATATCTCCGATATGACCTTTATGAGCTCGATTTATGGGTCATGCTTTGTAGGCTCGGAATTCGTCCGTCATACCGAAGGATTCAGAATGATAGCTTATTTCCTTTTAAGACTTGAAGAAGCCTATGATACGAAGATGTTTGAGAAGACCAATGTCGAAATCAGTGAATCCACATGCGGTATATTCCCGGATTATAATCCAAGACTGGTCTATCCCTATGTCTCTTTGGGTCGAGTGTTCAATGGATATAAACCCAGCTTTGATTCCGATGAAATCTATTTCTGCGAATGTGATAGGAATAGTATTACGTATTTCCTGAGTTTATTTTCCAATCTTGTCCTAAATGTCGAGTTCAACGATGATTTTTCTACTCCTCTTATTCTCGGAATGACCGGGCTTCCTCTGGAAGTCATACTGAAATACAAAGACTATGATTTTAGGCAACATACCGTAGATGAGTTTGTCAGGGATTGCCTTGTTTTCAAAGACCATATCTGCAGAAGATGTCTGAATGTTCCGCATGCCGCTCTTGGATCCTTTTTCGAGAAGGTTCTTCCGTTCAAAGAGGATATGAAGGCAGAATTATCTTTCGCCAGCAATGCGCTTGCCCATGATTATCGTATGATTTCCTGCTTATCCAATACCCGATTTGCCTATAAACCGGATTATGTCTATGATGCTATGGATAGTAAGATTCCGTATATATATGGTGCGAAAATCAATGAACAGAGTATTTGTCCCATGATTCGATTTTTCTGCATGCCTTATTCGGATTTGAAGAAGATGGTTGAGGATTATCAGAAAACGTATCAGACTCAGTCGGAGGCTCTTGCAATGGCCTGTTCGATAATCTTGGATGATTATTATAAGAACAACCGCATCTTTTTGGATTTCCTGGAAAGGAATGGCAGCAAGAATCTATTTGAATCCGTAAAGCTTTCTTTTACACAGCTTTCCAGAGTACGTGAGGAGCTTATTCCGGATACCATTCAGAAGATATTGAATTTCATCGATTATCTTTTCTGGGAGTATTTGATGGAGCTTGTCCGTTTGGAAAGAAGAATCGGGAGGTAGACATGTATTTCACACCAGAATTATTTCAGACCAGGAAGGATACAAAGAATACCTATACAAGGTTCCATCATGCTTATTTCGGCGCCTTCTATGATGTCTATTCCGATGATGATGAAGAATTCCATATTCCAAAGGAATGTGAGAAATCCTTAAAGGCACGTGCGGATTTCCTGAAGAAGGATATTTCGAAGAATCCTTATCCGATCATCAGGGACGGATATGAGAACCTTTCGGAGACGTCCGACAGTGATAAACTCATTGAGCAGGTCCTCGGGCTTCCGGATGTCTGTTTCTATTCCAAAGGAAGAAGACTTGGCTTGGACGAGATCCTTTCCTCTTTGGTCTATGATGAGGACATCATGGTTCAAGTCGACTCACCGGATTATCTGGATATTTCCGAACTTGCTTCGGATGATTATTCTCTGATCTGTGCCATGAACAATCTTATCGAAAACGGATTCTATTTTCCGGATATGGAATGGATTATGCATCCTCTGTTCGGTGAGGTGGGTTTTCCTTGTTATCTGGACGAGACCAGAATACCGAAGAAGTATCTGAAGGAGACGGAGACTCCGGAGAAACTTCTCATGGATTTTGTGATGAATCCTCTTCAGATCAAAGCTGACGACTTCGTCTTATATTTCAAGCCTCTCGAAGCGATGAGCCTTGAGGAGAAGTTCAATCTGGCATTCAAAAACGATAAAGGAGACAAGCCTTTGGGGGAACAAATCCGCAATGAGGCATTGAGACTTTATTTTGCGTCTCTCATGAAACAGATCATCAATGATTTCTATAGGCATCGGTTCCAGGTCTTCTTCCTTTGTGGTTTTTCTCCGCTCGATCATGATTTCGGATATTATTCCTTTGCCTATCCTTATCGAGCCATGGGAGAGTCTTTCGAGATGCAGGCGATGGATTATTTCAGACCATATAAGGATCCGAGTACCGGCGAATATGATGCGGATATCGTTCTCGATAAGTGGGCAATCCATGCTTCGGACAAAAGGAATCTGAAGATCCGTTTTGATTTCGTGAAGAAGTTTTTCGCAGAATGGGACAAGACACATCCGGACAAATACCTGTTCATGCCCGCCCATTTTCTGAGGGCTATGGGTCTACCATATCAGAGCTATCCGTATGCCCGGTTCTTCGACTTCGAAAATGGTGATTTTGACTCTTTCTATTCTCTTTTCGAGGTCGTCGATTCTCCCTGTATCAAGGATGCCGGTCTTCGTCCTATTCGGATTTGTCTGACACAGCCCCAATATGAAAGCGCCGATTTTAGCGAAAAGGAAAAACGAGGTTTTTTCATCTATCCTGCTTTCTCGATCATCGAAAATACGGAAATAGATGCTCCGTATTTCGGGGATTTCTCGCATGTTGAGGGAAAACTTCAGAAGGCTGTTTCCGGAGATGCTTCGGTCCTGGATGATTATCTTGTCAGTACGCTTCTGCCTCCGATTTATATTGATTCTTCCTTGAATTTGAACATCAAGAATGATCTGGATTATATAAAGAGACGGAAGGTGGGAAACACCTATGTTCTTGTCAGAGATTTTTTCCGTAACATGAATCAGGGAATGGACAATATCCGTGCCCTGAAAGAAGCTGATCCTGATGCTCCGACAGCTCTTTCCAGCTTTTTCTTATGCGTGGTTTCTGCTATCGTTGATGAATCAAAGACGAATGGGATGAAAATAGACAAGGAAGTCGTCAGAAAACTCATTGAGGAGGATCTTTCCTTCTACGTTCCGGATTTGGAATATCCGTACGTTTTTGTCGGAAGGTACTTCTTCGGCTATAGTAAGAACAAAGACGGGAAAGACATGGTCTTCTCCAAAAACGACAAGAGTGGGCTTAAAGCCATATCGGAATTTATCAAGCCCAAAGATTTCAGCGTTGTGATTTATGATCAGGGAAACCTTACTACCATCAGTAGAAGGATGAACTTGAAGAATATAGATGATGCTATCTGGTTCTTTGGTCTTCCGAAATGTTCCAAAGCCTCTCTTTCCGATGATTTTAGCAAGACACAGGCGATAAGCTGTAAGTCTTCTTTTTCCTTTGTCGGGAAGAAATACAGAAAACTGTTTCTGAAGCTTCCGCTTCTTTTGCTGACTCTGGCGGAGAACTGTCAGTTCGTGGACGGATATTTGGATGATAGCCATATGATTTTCGACTATTGTTCCATGGAATATGAAAAAATCGAAAGCATAGTGCATGCGTATGAAAAAAACTGCGTGCATGACTATTATCCAAGAAGCAGTGTTTATACGGATGCAAACGAAAATCTCATGCTTTTGACAAATCATGGCAAGGCTTGGATGAATGAGAAGGGAATCTTAGATGACAACAGCTATTCCCTTATGAATGTTTTTTATGATGAAAAACTGAAGATGGATGTGGCGGTAGGAAGAAACTTCTATGCCTTTGGGCATCGCTCTGATCCAAGCAGTTTCAAGTTGAGTGAGAGCGATTATTCCGCTATTCTGCAGATGATCCTCCATTTTGTAAAAGAAGCAGCTACTTATCATAAGAAAGATATGAACCCTTCTGCTTTGCTGGTCTATGCTCTTGGACTACCTTCCGTTTTCGTTTATAAGCTAGAGCGCTGTGGATTTAATGACCAAGACGGAATAAATCAGCTGATTGACTTGTTGGGGTTTGATAAATGCTACGAAAAGAAAATGAGCAAGGATTCGTTCTTTACGAGCTATTTATCCTGCTATCATCATGAAAGGATTCCGCTTGGTTCTAGTCGGGATTCGACCGGACTGAGAATCATGGCTAGAAGTGAGGGGCTTTGTCTTTTAAACGGGCTCAGCGTCATCGAAAGCAATTTGTTCTCCGTCGAGAGCCTAAGCGAGTCTCTTGATCTTGTGGAAGGGAAAAGCAGACTCTTCGCAGTTTCCATTCTTAAGGAAATTGCAAGTGGTGCTGTTCTCATGCTTTTGTTTCCCGGGTATACGACATTGAATATCGAGATCGATGATTTTGTTTTGAAATTCAATGGAAACAATAAAGTAAGCGCGAATGAATTATATGAATTCCGTGAATTCATGAATCAGGCTTTTGATTATCTTTCCAGTGAAATCCTTTTTGCTTTCATCAGTGAATTGTTCATTGGATTAGAGGATGATTCCTCCATCATTGATGAATTGATTTCGGATATAAAGAAACAGAGGGGACTCCAGATTGAGTCGGGAAGGCTGAGAGCCTTGATCATCATCTTTGTCGTATTCTGCATCCGAAAGACGATGTACTGGATTTCTCAGATGATGTAAAGGAAAGCATCTGTGATTAGGGAGATATTAACTTCTGAAAGCAGATGCTTTTTATGTTGTAGAAAATATAAAATACAAAAGTAGTTAATGAATAACGGTTTAATTTACAATCGAAATCAATATTCAAAAAATGGTTTTCTATTTGGACAAGAAACGTTGGATTTTTGTGATTGACGTAATGTATGTTAAAAGAAATTTTCGAATGAAAATCATCAAAGAAATAGTTTTCAAGTCACTTTACTTCTAGATACTTCTAGATAATTTCTAGAACTTCTAGATACCGGAGGAATGTCTGGAAGAGTGAGGATATTTTTCATGTTTCCGT
>DHKM01000042.1 GCA_002404835.1 Caryophanales bacterium UBA4694
ACATTTACAAATTCCTAAACAAATCAAAAAGCCCAGCCTATCGCTGAGCTTTTTTTCTATCTATCTTTTGAAATAATTGCAGGCATTGTTGTAGGAAACATCTTCGACAATTTTGCCTAACATCTCCTCATCCATCGGATACCTGCCATCCAGAACAAGATTGGCAAGATAGTTGCAGAACTCACGTCTGAAATAATCATGTCTCGGATAACTCAGGAATGAACGGGAATCCGTAAGCATACCGATGAAGCAGGAAACAAGACCATCGGCAGAAAGCTTTTTGAACTGACTAAGCATACCATCATAGTGATCGTTGAACCACCAGGCAGTTCCCATCTGGATCTTGCCCTTCATACCACCCTGGAAGCAGTTCATCAGAGTCGCAAGAACAATATAGTCCTTCTCGTTCAAGGTGAAGAGAACCGTCTTCGGAAGCTCATCCGTCTCATCCAGCGCATTCATCAGGCTGGAAAGCTTCTCGGCGAAATCCTTATCTTCGACCGCATCGAATCCCGTATCTGCACCCATCTTCTTGTAGTTTCTCAGGGAATTGTTTCTCAAAGCACCGATATGATATTCCTGGACCATATTGTACTTATGATACATCCTTCCAAGATGAAGCATGACATAACCTTTGTAGATATCCTCTTCCTCAAAGGAAATCTTCTCCCCCCTAAGTCCCTTCTGATAAACGGCATCGGCTTCCTCATAGCTGGCCTTCTTGAAATGAAGGACATCCAAAGCATGATCGCTTGCCGTGCATCCATGATCCACGAAGAACTCAAGTCGCTCATCCAAAGCCTTGAGAAGGTCGTCCAAAGTATCCAGTTTTCTTCCGACCACTTCGGAAAGCTTCTTCACCCAAGGAATGAAAGTATCCCTTTCGACATTGATGGCCTTGTCCGGTCTCCAGGCCGGATAGACTTTGGTCTTCAAAGTCGGATCCTTGGCCATAATCTCATGATAATGGAGATCATCCACCGGATCATCGGTCGTATAGACCGTAGCAACGTTGTTCAGCTCCATCATCTTCCTAGCCGACAGAGTCTTAAGCTTCTCGTTGCATTCATCGTAGATTTCCTTGGCATTCTTCGCATTGAGAGGCTTATGGATACCGAAATAAGTCTTCAGTTCCAGATGCGTCCACTCATAGATCGGATTGCCGATGAAATATGGCATACACTCGGCAAACTTCTCGAATTTCTCCCAATCGGATCTGTTTCCGGTGATGTAGTCCTCGCTGACACCCATCTCTCTCAGAAGACGCCACTTGTAATGGTCCCCATATCCATCCGCACCAAGCCAGGCTTCCGTGATGGACCTGAAATGATAATCCTCAGCAATCTGCTGCGGAACCAGATGGCAATGGAAATCGAAAATCGGCATCTTCTTGGCATGCTCCACATAGAGCTTCTTTGCCAATTCGCTGTCAAGAAGAAAATCATCTCCTAAGAATTCTTTCATGTTGTTCTCCTATAAAGTAACACCTGTTTTGAATAATGCGATAAGACCGCGGTCGTTTTTCTCCGCCTTGACCCTTTTCCCGCTGGCCACATCAAGAAGAAGATCAAGAAGCCTGTCCCTGGAAACAAAAAAACCATCGTCAAGGACCATGCCCCCGTCAAAATCAATCCAATCCTTCTTGAACTGGCTCAGCCTGTGGTTGGTCGCCACCTTGATGGTCGGAATCAGACTTCCGAACGGAGTACCCCTTCCCGTCGTGAAGAAAAGAAGCGTGCATCCGCTGGCCGCAAGGTTCGTACTGGCAACCAGATCATTCCCAGGACCGTTGACCAGACTTAGGCCGGATTCCTTGATCGGTTCTCCGAAATCAAGGACATCCACAACTTCCAAAGCTCCGCCCTTCAGGACACAGCCGTTGGATTTTTCCTCCAAGGTCGTAATACCGCCGTCCTTGTTTCCCGGAGACGGATTCTCGTAGCAGGGCTGATTGTTTCTGGCATAATACGCCTTGAAATCCTGAATCAGTTTCACCACCTTCTCAAATGTCTTCTCGTCTTTGGCACGGTTCATCAGCATCATCTCGGCACCGAACATCTCCGGAACTTCCGTCAAAGCGACTTTACCGCCATTGGCACCGATGACATCCGAGACAAGCCCGACCAGAGGATTGGCAGTCAAGCCGGAAAAGCCGTCGCTGCCTCCGCATTTCAGACCAAGAGTCAATTTGGACAAAGGAACCTCCGTCCTCTTATCCTCTCTCATGATACCATAAATCTCCTCAAGCTGCTTCACTCCATAAGAAATTTCATCTTCCTGCTCCTGGCAGAGGAAATGACGTACCCTGTTTTCATCCACCGCACCGAGAGCGGAAAGAAAGTCAGGCATCTTGTTGTTCTCGCAACCCAGTCCGACGATCAGAGCACCGCCGCAGTTGGGATTGTGGACAAGGCCAGCAAGAAGCTTCCTTGTCGTCACAAGATCATCCCCAAGCTGGGAACAGCCGTAAGGATGCGAAAGAACCTTGACAGAATCCCTTGCCTCCTCATGTTTCTTCACAAATTCATCCTTGATGGCTTCCAAGATATTGTTGACACAGCCAACGGTCGGAACAAGATAAAGTTCGTTCCTGGTTCCTACCCTACCGTCCTTGCGGACAAAACCCATCCATGTCCTCTTCGAATCCAAAGACAGCTTCTCGACATTCTTATGATACCGATACGTCGGTTCCTTCTCCGTCAATGACGTCACAAGATTATGAGAATGAATCCAGTTTCCCTTCTTCACATCCTGACAAAGCACGCCGATCACATTGCCGTATTTGATCAGATGATGACCCTTCTTCATATCGCGGATAGCGATCTTATGACCCATCTTCACATCATCAAGGAGAACGATGCCATCCACCGTTTCTCCCTTCTTAAAATCCCTTAGGGCAACAATGACATCGTCCTTGTCCCTGATTTTCACAAAATCATTCATACTGTTTCAAAAACTCGTGAATCGCGTCCATCTGAGACCCGCTCTCAAGAATCAAAGAAAGCCATCTTACCACATCATCATAGATTTCCTTCTCGCCACTCAAATCCATTCCCCAAATCGAAGAATTGCGGAAGACATCCAGGACAAATTTGGAAGCATCCTTGTCATCATAATAGGAATCCCATGCTTTTCTCATAAAGGAAATGAATTCCGGATTATCCTGAAGGGCAATTTCCTCCCTCTTACCACCGACAAGGCGATACCCATCATAGAACTTCAGAAGAGAAGCAAAAGCAAA
The DNA here is from genome assembly GCA_002404835.1 of Caryophanales bacterium UBA4694. GTDB lineage: Bacteria > Bacillota_I > Bacilli_A > RFN20 > CAG-288 > Enterosoma. The sequence goes on from DHKM01000042.1 coordinate 3,242, forward strand.
ACACATATGATGCGGAACGATGCCCTTTTTCACATCATCGATCATCGTCGGAAGGTCACGTTCCTTGAACTTGCTCAAAGAATTCAGGGCAATGCTCATCAGCTTATGATGGACATACGGATTGAGGAATCTCTGCAGAACATCAGCGGCAAACTCATCGGCATCCTTAGTGGTAACAGTCGGAACAATCTCCCTTTCTATCATCGAAACGATGAAACGATGGATCTCATCCACAAGAAGAGACTGTCTCACCTCGTCATAGCCGGAAAGATAGCTCACCGGAACCAAAGCGGTATGAGTACCATTGAGGATACGGACCTTCCTCTGCTTGTAAGGATGGACATCGGGAACATAGATGGCATGAAGACCGACCTTGTCCACCGGGAATTTCTCCTGGACGAATTTCTCTTCCTTCAGGACATAAAGATGGAAATACTCCCCCTTGACCATGTTGTTGTCCACATATCCGAACTGAGAACAAAGAGAAGAGAACTCATCTCTCGGGAATCCGGGAACGATGCGGTCGACAAGGGTCGAGGTGAAATGGCAGGAAGAATCCACATACTCCTTGAAAGCCTTGTCCATTTTCCTTTTCTCGATCAGCTGATCCAGGACAAGATGAAGCTTGTCGCCGTTGTCATCGATAAGCTCGCATGGAACAATGGCAAGACCATAGTCCTTTCCCAAAACATCAAAACGCCTCTTCAGAAGAGCAAGGAGCTTGCCAGGATAGGAGAAAGGAGTCTCATGCTCCAGATCGATGGATACATCCCTCTCATCGAAGCAGATGCCCGCTTCCGTCGTATTGGAAACGATGACCTCAAGGTCTTTGCTGGAAGCATATTCCAGATACTTTTCATACTGAAGATACGGATTCACGAAATCATCCAGGACATCGATGACGGAAGAAAGCCTGACCGCCTCCTTCTTCTCGTTGATTCCCTGAAGAATCAAAGTATAAAGACCATCCTGTTTTTTCAGATCCTCGATTCTTCCATTGGGAAGTGGCTGGACGACCACGACATGTCCGTCGTATATTCCCGAATCATTCATCTTCTGGATCATCCAGTCGATGAAGGCGCGCAGGAAATTCCCTTCGCCGAACTGCATGATCTTGATCTTCTTCGACTTCTTCTCGTAGACACTCTTCGACAGTACCGGAAGTTCAGACATACTCACAATCCCCCTTTTTTCAGTATTTCATCGTCAAATATTCCGCATAAGCCATCAGGAAAGGACCCACGCCCTTGCTGTCATTGATAACGACAGGCTCACTCAGATAATATCCGACGGAACCATCCCTTCTCTCATCATCAAGTCCCGACACCTTACAGATATCATGAAGTCCGTCCACCTTGAGGGAATGACGGACGATTCCCTCGAAAATCAAGGCGCCTTTCTTACGATAGGAATAGGGCACCATGTCAAGCCTGGATCCCTTAAGATAGCCATAGGCAATCATCAAAGAACCCGAGGATTCCAGATAGTTTTTCTCATCCTTGACAAGAGGAAGATCATAATACATATGCGTATCCATATCCTCATATTTCTCTAACGAAGAAAGAACCCGGGAAAGCTGACCTTTGAGGAACAAGGCATGGCCAAGAGACAGACAATGCCTGAGTTTCTCATACACGTCACAGTCTGCCATGGCAAGCCATCCGACACTCCTAAGCCAGACATTCGGACTTCTTCCCGTATCCTTATCCGCCCACTGCATCACCTTTTTCTCATCATAGCAGTGATAATAAAGCCCATCATCAGGATCATAGTTGAACTTATCCACACATCGGAACTGGGAAAGAACATCCTTGGCCATCCGATAGGAATGTTCCTTGTTGCTGATCTGGCAGTAGAACGGACTGGCCATGAAAAGACCATCCAGCCAGAGCTGGGCCGGATAACGGTTCTTGTGAATGAACGCACCGCAGTCAAGCCTCTTCTGCACCCCGAACTGACTCTCCAACCTCTTCAAGGCCTTCTCATACTTCTCCTTGTGGACAATCCCGTTGACCTCAAACAGGGTATACCCCGGTTCAAGATCATCCAGGTTGTTGTTCGAAACATCGAATCCCTTAAGAGAACCGTCGTCCTGGATATGCGAATCGAAATAGGAAAGACAGAAATCCAGAAAGAAGCGGTCCTTGCTCACCTTATACATCGAGAAAGCACCATTGAGGACAACACCGTCCTCATAGCACCATGTACCATCCTTATACGGCTTATACTGATTAAGATAATTCCTGACAAAGGAATCCACTTTCTTTCTTTCTTCATCTGTAAGCATCATGCTTTCCTCCATAATTCGATTTTTCTTTTTCATCCCAAGAACCACGACAAGACCGACAACAGCGGCAGCAAGACCGATCATGATGTTGGAGAATCCCATCGAGATACCCGCACACAGAAATCCATCCATCTTCTGACCGGAAGGAAGGGAAACCCCAAGCTTCACAAGATAGTTGCAGACCAGAAACGAAGGAATCCGGAAAACAAACACCCGGGAAATATTCATCAAAGAAGCCACCTTCGTCTTCCCTAATCCGTAAAGAAGACCAAGAACCGCAGAATTGATGGCAAGCGTGATAATTCCCATCTTCTCAAAGAAGAAAACCTGAGAAATATGAGCGGCATACTCCTCCGGATTCGACGCACTTCTTGCGAAAAACAACGTAATCTGCTTATCGAAGATCGTCACAACAGCAACCCCGACTACCGCAATCAGAAGCGCATAGAGTAGACCGACATAGAATGACTTCAGGACCCGGGAAACATTCTTGGCTCCCAAATTCTGGGAAATGATGGAACTTTCGCTATCCTCAATCGAAGAAATCGGATTGGTACAAGCCCCACCCATATTGTTGCTGACACCCAAAGCACCGACAACATCATCTCCGAATTCCTTGCAGAAGGAGTTGATCACCACCTTTCCCAAAGAGAAGATGAACTTCCCCAGGAAAATCGGAAAAGAGATCGAAAAGGTCTTCTTTGCCGTTTTCAAGGACAGACTCACGTCGCGGAAAGAAAAGCGGAAAAGATAAGACGTGAAGAAAAGCCTGAAAAGGATGAACAAAGTCAGACAGGCATTGGCAATCAGCGTTGCCAGAGAGACGTAGAACATATCCTTAAGCTTAAGAACATAGATGAAAAGAAGATTCAGAAGGACCTTAAGAACCACAACCCCCGTATTCAGAAGCGTAATCGGAAGAGTAGACCCCCTTGCCTTCTCTACTCCCATATAGACGACGTTGATCATCACCACGGAAGAAGAGCAGACACTGATCATGAAGTATTTGTATCCGACGTCGATTGCCGTTTGAGAAATATTCAGGATTCTCAGAAACGGAACAGTCAGAGGAAGAACAACAGCCATCGTTAGAAGAGAAAGGATGAATACATAAAGAAACACCGTGGAACATAACCGTTTGGCCTTGGTGTAGTTTCCCCTTCCGATTTCCCTGGCAATCAAGATCGAACCTCCCGAACCCAGTCCCTGACCAAGAGCGGCAATCATGTTGTTTGCCTGGTTCAGGGCTCCGACTGCATTCAAAGCATCGGAAGAAAGCCCCGAACACATAATCGTATCGATGATGGAATACAGATAATTGAACAACGAGAAGAAGAACAGCGGAAAAGCGACGACGAAGACGACCTTGAAAATATTACCGTGGAGAATAAAATCTCTTCTCCTCCATTCCTTCTCGCTTACTTTTCCGTCCATCGACCTCATAACTCAATAGCGTCTTCTGTCACACTGTCGAAGAAGTGGAAATCACTCTTTGCGATGAAATAGGAAATCTCCTTTCCGATCTGGACATTGACCTCCGGTTTCACCTTGATGATGGCCTTCTCCTCTCCGACGTTGAGATAGACATTCTGGATATCGCCTAACATCTCATAGACCTCGACAATACCGTTCATCCGCACATACTTCTCTTGCTCATACTCGCAGACATCCGTCAATGCATTTTCCGGACGGTAACCAAGCGTGATTTTCTTGCCTTCAAGCTTATCCAGCTGGGACTGAGAATAATCCTTCAGGGAAAAATGATAGAATCCGTCATCGCTGGAAAAGACGGCATTTTTGACATAACCGCGGATGAAGTTCATCGGCGGATCGCCGATGAAACCGGCAACGAACAGGTTCTTCGGATGGAAATAGAGTTCCTCCGGAGTTCCCACCTGCTTGATGACGCCGACATCCATACAGACAATGCGGGTAGCCATCGTCATAGCCTCGATCTGGTCATGAGTGACATAGATCGTGGTAGCGCCGACCTCTCTGTGAATACGGCTGAGTTCGCTTCTCATGGAGACTCTCTGTCTAGCATCGAGATTGCTCAGAGGCTCATCCATCAGAAACACCTTTGCCTGACGGATGATGGCTCTTCCTAAAGCGACACGCTGTCTCTGACCACCGCTCAAAGCCCTGGGAAGACGGTCGAGATACTGACTGAGACCTAGAATCTTTGCCGTCTCTTTGACCCTCTTGTCAATGACATCCTCATCGAAACCGGCAAGATCAAGGGCAAAAGCCATGTTCTCGTAGACCGTAAGAGTCGGATAGAGGGCGTAAGACTGGAAAACCATGGCAATGCCACGATCCTTGGGAGGAAGGTTGTTGACCCTCTTTCCGTCGATTTCAAAATCACCATGAGTGATATCCTCAAGACCGGCGATCATTCTCAGCGTGGTGGACTTTCCGCAGCCGGAAGGCCCGACAAGGACAATGAATTCCTTGTCTTCGATCTTCAGATTGAAATCGGTAATCGCCTGATATCCGTTCGGATAGACCTTATAAATATGTTTCAGTTCTAATGCCATAAAATTCTGTGTTCCTTCCTTCTAGCGGAAAACATCCTTCAGTTCATCGATTTTCTTAAGTTCCGGGACAAGAAGCGAACAGACCCAGTCTGCGCCTTCCACCCTCAAATGGGTCGTATCCTCTTTTCCTTGAGGATAATTCTCGAACTCACCGGGTTTAAGAATCATATAATGCTTCTCGTTCTCTTTTCTTGTATGAGAAGAAAGATCATCGTAGGTCAGTTTCTCAAGATCCACGAAGGACCGCTTCGTCTTCTTTGCAATCTCCATGATAGCCTTCGGGTAATCCCCATGGGTATGGAGAAGGTTTCCATCAGCATCATACTTCAATCTGGAGACCGGAGAAAGAAGAACCACCTTGGACGACTTCGAGCAGAGTTCATTTGACATATAGCAAAGGTTCTTCTCGAAGGACGTAAACGGATCCGTATAACGGGTAGAATCCTGAATCTTCTCATCATTGTGTCCAAAGGAGATGAAACAGACATCTCCAGGTCTTACGCTTTCAAGAGCCTTCTCGAAAATGCCTTCATGGAGAAAAGACTTCGTACTTCTTCCGTTCTCGGCAAAATCAAGAATCCCGATACCATCTTTCAGATACTTCTTAATCCCCTGCGGCCAACCGGTCTGAGGATAGGTATCCTCACCGTTCTCATGCATCAGGGAATCGCCAAGAAAAACAAGGTTCATCGTTTCACCTCCTCAAGCCCTGCCGTCTTAAGATAATCGACAAGATCCTCATGGGTGAAAACGGAGCAGTCCCCGAAGATGGTCTGTTCAAGAATGCAGTTTGCCATACCATAATCCATGGCATCTTCCGGACATCCGTAATCAAGAAGCAGGCCATGGAGGTATCCGGCGGTGAAAGCATCACCGGCTCCGATACGATCGAAGATCTCGAATTTCCTTTCCTGTCCTTCGAATTTCCTGTCGTTTGTATAGCAGAACGGCTTCAAGGTCTGGCTCCTTGCCGAAAGGATGGTTCTCTTTTTGGTAAACAGATAATCGAATCCGAAATGATTGCAGGCATCCATGAAAAGCTTGTCACTATCCATCTCCTCTGGTTCAAAAGAAAGAAGAGTACGGATATCCCACGGAGAAGCGGAGACGATATCGGCATACCCGGCAACAAGCGGATATACCTTCTTTGCCTCGTCGACCGTCATAAGCTTGGCCCTGTAGTTGAAATCGAAACTCACCTTCACACCGAGCTTCTTGGCTTCCTTCATCGCCTCAAGGGCAGTCTCCCTGGCGCTTTGGGAAATAGCAAGCGTGATGCCGGAAACATGGAGAACGCCGGCCCCTTTCAGGCAGGAAGCGAAATCAAAGTCCGTCTTCTCCATCCTGGTAGCCGAAGACCATTTACGGTTATAGCAGACCTTGCTGGCTCTTGCACCTTCACCTTCCTCCACAAAATAGATACCGAGAGGATTCTCGTCTCTTACGATAGAAGAAACGTCCACATGGTTGCGGACAAGGAAATCGATGCAGGCCTGACCGATATCATCCTTAGCGACTTTGGAAAGAACCTTTCCTTCATGTCCGAGATGACAAAGCGAAATGATGACATTCGCTTCCGATCCACCATAATTGGCCTTGAATCCGGAGGCATCCTCAAGACGGATGCCACGATTGGAAGTCAGGCGAAGAAGAAGTTCGCCAAGACCAACTGCTTTGTTATTGATTTTCATATTGATATTCTCCCCTTTTTGGAACCATAATCTTTTCATCATCCACCATCAGATAAATATCCGTACCGCTAGGATTCACAAACGCCTTCTTGCGTTTGGAATAGTAAAGTTCAAAAGCAGAACAGACATAAACATAAACTTCATGATTCGTAAGGCAAGCAATCTCATCTGATTCCAATCTCCTGCAAATATCGTCCAAAAGATCGAAATTGTGGTCCAATGCGAATTCATAACCATGTCCCCAGATGTAAAGGAGAGCAAGTTCCTTCCTACTTTTTCCAAATTCATCAATTACGTCGAATATCCTAGGGTCACGGTGATGGATTGTCGGATTCCACAGACGCCAGACGCAAGGCAAAGAGAACTCATAAGTCGACCTTGTCGTTCGGGCATATTCAATGCCGATTCTCTTCTCAAGGTCCAAAGCGTCTTCATCATAAGTCCCATAAGGATAAGCGAACCCATAAACACCTGTCTGGAAAATCTCCTCCAGTTCCATCCTTCCCTTTTCCATTTCATCCTGCTTGGAAGAATAAGAAATATCCTCCAAGTGGGGATGAAGGAACGTATGATTCGATATCTCCATCCCGTCATAGATCTGACGTTCTTTTTTCAAATCCAGATAGGAACAGTCGATCTCATTCCCTTTAGCATCCGTCCGATATTTCCTCGTCCCGGAAAGTCCAGGATTCAAATTGAACGTGCCTTTCATATGGTGTTTCTTCAGAATCGAGATGACCTCAGCATCCTGGATCACACCATCATCGTAGCTGAACGTCACCGCCTTTCTTTTGAATCCAGGATAGCAAAGACAGAAATCCATATCAGCTGATGGACGCATACTCGACAGACGCAAACGCCTTATTGACGGAAGTGAAATAAGAATTGATGCTGATAGCGTCCACGCTCGGATACGTACATCCCTCGATCTTCTCGGCCTTTTCCGCGACAATCTTCTCGACGACCTTCTCCGTCTTCCCATCATAGGAGATCAGTTCCGGATTATAGTACCAGGTCCTTTCGATGCAGGTCAGAGTATCATAGTTGTTCAGATCGTCATCACTGACTCTTTCCTTATAATTCAGTTTCTTGCCCGTAAGATAGGTAGAAAGAGCCGTAATGGAAGCCTTCCAGTCGGAATCGTTCTCGCTTCTTGTTCTCTTGCCATTTGGATAATACGGAGAAACGGAGCTTTCCTCCGTCTTGACATCCTTGCCTGTCCCGGAAATCGCCTTCAGAATCTTGTTGTTTCCTTCGATCACTTCCTCATAATAGATCCCCACGCGGCTGCCAAGCTGATATGTCGTAGCATCCTGGACAGAAAGATAACGGAGAATATCCGTGGCTGCTTCGTCGGTATTGGACAAAGAACTGTACTGAACATATTCGTTGTAATTATAAAACTCATCATCGCCGGAATCATCACGAAGGCTTCCGACCCAAACATCCCCGCAGACCTTGATGTACTTGGCAAAGAACGTATCCGCAGAAGAACCGTCCTCCTGGATGGCATCCTTCACTTCGACGACATTCTCCTCGCCGAGTTTAAGGGCATCATCCTTGCTCAACCGTGCCCAGCAGGAAGGAGAATAAGTCTCTTCGATTGTGACAGCAGTCATGCTGCCGTCATAAACATGCACTTCCGACTTGGAAAAGCGGATTCCGAGATTGGAAGTCACCTTGGAAATCGCATAACACTTTGCCTCCATGGTCTTCGCGCATCCCTGAAGAGAGAAAGATCCGAAAAGGAGGAACAAAGGAAAGAGAATTTTAGCCTTTTTCATATAAAGTACCGCAATCACTTAGGCTGTTTGCCGATATAAGCCAGGATTCCGCCATCAACATAAAGAATGTGTCCGTTGACGAAATTGGAAGCATCGCTAGCCAAGAAAACAGCAGGTCCCTGAAGATCCTCGGGAGTTCCCCATCTTCCGGCCGGAGTCTTGGAGCGGATGAAGGAATCGAACGGATGCAAGGAACCATCCGGCTGCTTGACTCTCAGGGGAGCCGTCTGTGGAGTTGCGATATATCCAGGACCGATACCGTTGCACTGGATGTTGGCCGCTCCGTATTCCGAGCAGATGTTTCTCGTGAGCATCTTAAGTCCGCCCTTGGCAGCCGCATAAGCAGAAACCGTCTCTCTGCCAAGTTCTGACATCATGGAGCAGATATTGATGATTTTTCCATGTCCTTCCTTGATCATATAGGGAATGACGGCCTTGGAAACGATGAACGGAGCAATCAAATCGACGTCCACCACGGCGCGGAAATCCTCCGTCTTCATTTCCGTCATCGGAATTCTCTTGATGATACCGGCATTGTTGACAAGAATATCCAGGTGGCCATAGGTCTTGACGATATCCTCGACCATAGCCTTGACCTCATCCTCCTTCGTAACATCGCAGATATAGCCCTTAGCTTCGATGCCTAGCTTGCGGTAAGAAGCCTCGCCTTCCTTGAGTTTCTCTTCAGTACGATCGTTGAAGACGATCTTGGCTCCCATCTCCGCATATGCCATGGCAATGGCAAAGCCGATGCCATAACTTGCGCCTGTAATCAATGCGACCTTACCATCTAATCGGAATGCATTTGGATTCATATGTAACATTTCTCCTTTATCTTGCCCTATTATACTATTCTTGTATACAAGTTTGAACCCCTTACATCACATTTGTTAAAAACAACAAATTATGTCATTAAAACAAACAAAACCAAGTAGTATCCAAAAAAAGAAACAAATCAGACCACAGGAAAAAGCAAGGAACGTATAATGGAGACGAGGAAAAACGAAAATGTCCATATATTACACAAGACACGGAGAAACACAATGGAACTCCATGCATAAAATACAGGGAAGAATAGATATCCCATTATCAGAGAAAGGAATTCTCCAAGCCGAAGAACTGAAAGAGAAACTGAAAGATATCAGAATCGACCTGGCATTCTGTTCCCCTTTAAGTCGGGCAAAAGAAACCATGGCCATCGCACTTCAAGGCAGAAACGTCATCCAAAAAGAAGAAAAGAGAATCATCGAAATGAACTATGGCGATTTTGACGGGCAGAATCACGACAACGAAGAACTGAAAATCCAAAGAACCCTCTTCGCCCACCGTTATCCAAACGGAGAAAGCTATCTCGACGTAGCTAAGAGGGTCTACTCCTTTTTGGATGAACTAAAAGAAAAACACAAAAACGAAAACATACTCATCGTCGCCCATCTGGGAATCTCAAGAATCGTAAATTCCTATTTCGAAAACATGACAAACGAAGAGTTCCTCCATTTCCGGATCGACAACTGTCAGCTTCTCAAATACGAATTCTAGAATCAGGACAAAGAAGAAAGAAGAGAAGAGAAACGATCCTTGGCCTCATTAAGATCCTCTTGAGGAAGATAATAGTGACCAGCATCCTCCTGGACGTGGATTTCAAAAGCCGGATTCCTCTTTAAATCATAAAGAGCCTTTTTCCGGACCAATTCATCCTTTCCGGAATGGAAACAGATGCATTCCGTCCTGACCAAAGGTACGATTTTCCTAGTCTCCTTTACCTTTTTGAACAGGTCAAGGAACCTAGGAATCCAACCCAAATAGACAAACGGATTCCTCGAAAGTTCAATACAGCAGTTGTCTTTCAGAATGCGTGTCATTTCATCGTAGTTCTCCGGCTTGACAAACGTGCACTTCAGACACTCGCGGACCGTCATAAAGGAAAGCTTAGGTCGAAGAGGCACATTCAGAAGAAAAAGCCTTGAAATCAAATTCTCCGGAAGAAGCGAATCGCAAAGACCAAACAGACAACCAAGAGAATGACCGACATAAATCACTTTCTGTCCTCTCTCCTTGAGTGTGGTAAGCAGGGATAGAATCTGGTCTTCCCATTTTTTCAAAGACGTATGAGAAAAATCTCTTGCCTTCTTCCCATGCCCATCCAGAACAACCTTCACGTAGGAAAACGAATCCGGAATCAAAGGATAGAAATCGCAAAACCGAACCGGACTACCGATAATCCCGTGGACAAAGACAATCGTATATCTGCTGTTCTTTCGAAAAACATATTCTGTCTCCATAAAGCAATCCTCTTAAGACTATTGAACCATAAAACCACCCGGGAATCAAATCAGATCGGCAACTTTACATAAAGGGAACCAAACCAAGATAACCGGTAAATTGCAAAACGTTAGATGCTGACTTCTCTACAAAGAAGACACAAAAAAGGCACCTTCACGGAAAAGATGCCTTTTTAAGTTGTACATTCCAGAACGATTCCGTTCGTTTATAAACATGGATGTTAAGACTTAGGATAAACTTCCGGTTTCATAGAAGCGATTCATTCCACCTCATACGCATTCAAGATTTCACCGACAATGGTATAGGAATAATCCTTGTCCGGATAAGCCATTTCCAAAGTCTCCTTATCCAAAAAGCAATTCGGTTCCAACTGCTGAATATACAAGACCTTGCAGCAAAGGACGTATTTTCCTTCTTCGAATGTCGGCCAACCATTCAAGTCGGTCAGATGCAGTCCGGATTTTTTGATTTTGTCAGGCTCGTCAAACCCTGATACACTTCCAAGATAACCCATTTCCTTTAAATGACCGTCGAAGAAAGTACAAGTAAAGCATTCACTTTCTTCAATCAAAGGAAGCGTATGCCTCTGAGGTCTGATATAAATCGTCATGGTTTTCTTTTCCCATACATTTCCAATCTGTCCCCAGGCTGCCGTCAAAGTCCCCACCTCCTCTTTCCCTTTGGCGGTGACCAAAAACCACTGCCTGTCCCGCATCGCCACAACCGGATCAATCACTTTTGTTATCTTTTCCAATTTCAGTTCTTTTGTTTTCATTCTATTTTTCCTCGATCTTTCTCAACAGTTTTGCAGGTAAACCTGCAAAAACACAATTTGCCGGGACATCTTTCGTTACGACAGCTCCGGCCCCGATTACCGAATTCTCTCCGATATTCACTCCTGGAAGAATAGTGACGTTGGCTCCTATCCAAACGTTGTTTCCAATCGTAAAGGGCTTTTGAAAGGCCAAATGCTTCTTCCGGCCTTCCGGAGAAATCGGATGTCCTACCGTTGTAATCACCGTATTCGGACCGATCCATACGTTATCACCAATGTTAACTTTCCCTATATCTAAAATAGTCACGTTATAGTTAGCAATAAAATCTTTACCGACAAAAATGTTTTTTCCATTATCACACCAGAAATTTGGTCCTACCCAAGGATTTTTGTCTGCAGCACCAAACATATGAATCAACTGCTCGGCAATGGCTTTTTCATCCGTCTGAGGAATCTTATGAAGCTTCTCGCACTACACAATCGCAAATTGCTTTCTTTTGTTCACATCATCATCGAAAAAAGAATACTCAAGCCCAAGATCAAGTTTCTCCAATTCTGTCATTTTATCATCCTCCTTTATTGACAAACACCTCATTTTGATGCCTTAGAAACAAACACACACCACGTACAAACAGAACACATAACATCCTGGATACAAATTCAGAAGTGACATGACCTCGATATTTCCATTTCGGTATAAATACTCCCGTGGTCAAAGAATTCGTTCCAATGGAATGCGACGAAATCACTCTATCGGTTAAGCTGTATAACAATTCGAACGGTCACCGACAGACAAAGGACATGCAAACAACAGAAATACTCTTTAAGATCGAGTCCCCTGTCATGTCATTGATTTTATTTAATCCCATTGAACAATCACCGGAACAATTCTATTTAAAACGCAGAACAAAAACCATTTCATAACTTAAAAAATATAGTGTCAAAACTTAATATATGATAGGATAAACCTGGTAATCGTATGAATCTGGAAAACATAAAACTCGTAGCTGAGGAATTCGACAGGTTGAACTGGAATTTCAAATCAGAATATATAAACGGTCACGAAGAACTCGTGTCCCAGTGGCTTGGAAAACCCGATGAAGACATCATGGTCTGTATTTACGATGGCAACAGCATCAACGAACCCTATCATAGACAAGATTTTTTCTTTTTCAATTACACATTGAAAGGACACTATTATATCTACAACAACAGTCCAAAAAAATTAATCGCGGTCACCCCCTATGACATCCACATCGCCCAGCCATTCAACGGTTATGCCTTGATCAACAAAAACAAAGAAGAATTCATCGTGATCGGTATTTTGATCAAAAAGGAAGTCTTCATCAAAGAGTTGCTTCCTTCCATTTCAAGCAATCTGAATATGTTCAAATTCCTTTTGGACCCATCGACCAAGAATACATCAAATGCATCCTTTCATTTTAATTTTCAGTCGAAAGCCCTTGAAGCAATTCTTGATCTGATCATCTCGGCCTATCTATCCAAATCCAACAAACGAATCGAATTGATGAAATCACTTGCCGTATCCTTCCTGCTCATCGTTTTCGACGAATACAACAGTAGGAACAAAAAAGCGAAGAACCGCACTTTGATTGATCAACTGTTATCCTATATAGCCTGTAATTCCAACAATGTCTCCTTGGAAATTCTAGCTTCCCATTTCGGTTATCATCCTAATTATATATCGAAATTAATTCACGAAAAAACCGGAAAGTCCTTCAAACAACTGTTGCTAAAAGAAAAAATGGAGCGAGCAGACATTCTTTTGAAAAACACAGATATGTCCATCGACTCCATTTCTACCATGCTAGGATACAATGATACCAGTTCCTTTTACAAAGCCTATAAAAAACAGTTTGGAAAAACTCCCCGTCATATTGGATTGTCCAAAACCAAAGAATCAAAGCTGTAGAAAACAAGTCATCTCGAATCTAACAAAAAAAGTTTTTAAAATTATAATTTGTGAATAAAATAGTACCAAAATCCAAAATCAAGCGAATCATTCCATCACTTTTACTCTGTTCTTAATCACCCATTTGAGTAACAAAGCAGAAACAACAGCCGTCAAAAACTCGGCAATAGGGAAAGTCAGCCAGACAAGATCAAGTACCCGGTCGGAAAGCGTAAACAAATAAGCTATTGGAAATACAAAGACAACAAGTCTTAACAATGCCGTAATCAGAGGCAGAATCGAATTTCTCAACGCCTGAAATACACCCTGAATCGAAATCGAAACAGCCATAAAAACATACCCAACGGAAGCAATCCGAACAGCTTTCTCACAGACATCAATCAATTCCAAGGTAGATCCTCCAGACAAAGCAAAAAGCTGGGAAAGAGGTCTCGCAATGATTTCGAAAAGAACCGTGATAGCCAGGGTAACAATCACAGAGTCCAGGATGCCGTACTTGATACAATCCATCGATCTTTCTTTATCCTTTAGGCCGTAATTGAACGATAAGACAGTGATGATCGTATTGGAAAGACCAAAGCAGGAAAACAAAGCAATCTGCTGGATTTTATAGTAAATACCGAAAGCCCCGACAAGAATCGAAGAATCGACATTTGCCTTGGAAAGAATCGCATTCATGCCTGCCATCATAACAGACAACAGTCCCTGCATCAAAGCTGCCGAAATACCGATTGAATAAATCCCACGGATAATTTTCCAGGACGGCTTTACATACACAAGACTCCCACCGATTTCCTTGTTTTTGAAATAGTGAAAAGCCATAGCCAAGAAAAGCGAAACAAACTGACCGAGAACCGTAGCCCAGGCAGCTCCATTGACGCCAAGTCCGCACGGAAAAATAAAAAGATAATCAAAGACAATATTCACGACAGCACCCGAAACCTGGGCAATCGTGGAATACAAGGTCTTGCCGGTAGACTGAAGGAAACGTTCGTAAATTGCAAATCCGATAGAACCCAAAGACAGGATACAGCAGATTCTCAGGTAACCGGATCCGATTTCAATGGTCTTGCTTGCATCTGTAAAAAGGGAGACAAACCATGATGTTCCAAAACACCCGAAAAGAAGGAAACATAGATAAATGACCAACATCAAAAAAATCCCGTTTCCAGCTGTCTTATTTACCATTTCCTTGTTTCCTTCACCGAGATTCTTAGAAAGCAGGGCATTGATTCCCACACCTGTGCCGACACCGACCGCAATCATCAGAATCTGAACCGGAAACACATAAGTAAGAGCCTCATTGGCAATTGCGCCGATATCCTTCATGTTGGCAACGAAAATACTGTCCACCACATTGTAGAGAGCCTGGAGTACCATGGATACGATCATCGGAAATCCAAGACTCCAGATCAGTTTTTTCACCGGCGTAACAGCCATGACATTCTGCTTGACTTGCTTCATTTTTCACCTCTTAAAATGAAAAAAAGTGCAAACCCGGAAACAACCGGATTTACACTTTTCGTTACACGTTGCAAAAGAAAATATACCACTTTCCAAATTGGATTTCTAATAAAAAATATTATTTTCACTGTTAATCTTTTTTAGAATCATCCAAAATGAGTCCACCGCAGGGTCATAGCTAGGAATAGAAATACCAATGACTATTTACCCCTGCCAAAGAGCAATAAGAAAAACATCTTCGATCCTGGTTCAAACGATTAAGTTGAATACAAAATCCTTTGCTATGTAAGTGCAGCTTTAGCAAAGCTACATATGCTACGATTGAAATCTTTCGGCTTACTGCATTGCAAAACTCAATTAACATTTTTCAATAAAACAACAAATACAAGTTGCTCATGGGAGTAACATAAAGTTTGTGTAAGGAAGAGAAGGAGGTATAGGGTGACACGGACACGAAAAAGCAGCGATGCCTTATCATATTATCCGGTTAAAAAACAAATGAAAGGCTTTCGTTCCGTAGCAATATTCAAAAATAAAATGAGACTCGTAAAAATGCCGTTTGACACTTCTACAAGACTCTAAAGTATGTTGGCGGAAAAGATAAATGTTCCTATTCGCAAGAAAAAAGCCTGATAACATTGTATCAGACCTATTCTACGATAATGGAGCGGCTAACGGGAATCGGACCCGCGTCTTCTCCTTGGGAAGGAGAGGTTCTACCACTGAACAATAGCCGCAACAACCTGATGCACATCACTGTGCATCAGGATACAAACATGGATTTACTGCTTCTGATTGACTGAGATTTCAGCCTTTGCATCAGCAACAACGATAGAGTTGGAAGACTTGAGAAGCGTCTCCTGGGAAACAACTTCGGAAGCATCCTTCTCGGCATCTTCTTCGGAAAGGATCGGTTCAATACCCGTTCCAGCAGGTATTAGTTTACCAATCATGACGTTCTCTTTCAAGCCCCTAAGGTAATCGACCTTACCCTTGATAGCCGCATCGGTAAGAACACGGGTGGTTTCCTGGAAGGAAGCGGAGGAAAGGAAGGACTCCGTATCCAAGGCAGCCTTGGTAATACCCATGACAATCGGACGTCCGACAGCCGGATTTCCGCCATGGGCAAGAACCTTCTTGTTCTTCTCGGTGAAAACGATATCGTTGACTCTCTGTCCAGGAAGCATGTCGGTGTTTCCAGGATTGATGATAAGAAGACGATTCGTCATCTGACGGACGATGATTTCAAGGTGCTTATCGGAAATATCGATACCGTTGCTGGAATAGACTTCCTTGACTTCCTGGATGAGATATCTTCTCAAAGTAAGGAGATCGGTGCATTCAAGAAGTTCCTTCGGATTGACATGTCCCTTGGTAAGAGACTGACCGGCACGGATGACATCACCTTTCTTGACTTCAGGAACAGCGCTAGGATAGGACAGGAATTTCTGTTCCTCCAGTTCATTCTTGACAGTGAATTCATGACGCAGACCGACTTCCTTGATATCGGTAACGGTACCGCGGATAGTGGAGATAAGAGCCTGGCTCTTCGGTTTCGGATTACGGACTTCAAGAAGTTCCTGGACACGAGGAAGACCGGTAGTAATATCCTTGACACCTGCGACACCGCCGGTGTGGAAGTTCTTCAGAGTAAGCTGAGTACCCGGTTCACCGATGGACTGGGCAGCCATGATACCGACCGTATCGCCGATAGTGGCAATCTGACCAGTAGCAAGGTTACGTCCATAGCAGTGGACACAGACACCATCCGTACTTTCGCAGGTAAGGATGGAACGGATTTCAACTTTTTCGATTCCGGCATCGACAACCTTCTGGGCAAGCTCTTCATCGATGAAAGTATTGCCAGGGACGATGACTTCGCCGGTTTTCGGATTGACGACATCATGCATCGAATAACGTCCGACGATTCTGTTGTAGAGGCTGGCGATGACCTGGTTGGAAGAATCGAGAATCGTATAAACTTCGATACCGTGATCGCAGTGGCAGTCTTCTTCGCGGATGACGACGTTATGGGAAACATCGACAAGCTTACGGGTAAGATAACCGGAGTCTGCCGTCTTCAAAGCCGTATCGGAACCGTTCTTACGCGTACCATGGGTCGAAGTGAAATATTCGGAGACGGAAAGACCATCGGCATAGCAGTCGGTGACCGGAACTTCGATGGCACGTCCGGTAGAATCAAGCATACAGCCTTTCATACCGATCAGCTGCATGTAGTTGTCTTCACTACCACGGGCGCCGGATTCCATCATCATGAACATCGGATTTCTCGGAGCAGAAGCCATACGCTGATGGAGCTTTTCCTTCATGGAAGTATCCTTGACGGCATTCCAATGGGAAATGACAGCATCATGTCTTTCTTCGTCGGTGTAGAAACCAAGCTCAAAATTCTCGTTGATCTCCTGGACTTCCTCATAGCAGTGCTTGTAGAGTTCATCACGACCGCTTAACGGCTGCATATCGTCAAGAGAAATCGTAAGACCGGATTTGGTGCAATAATCGAATCCCTGATTCTTGAAGAGATCCATGATCTTGGCAGTCTCCACAGCCCCATAGCGACGGAAGACATAATCCATCATGGTCTTAATACCCTTCTTTTCGATCGGAGAACGGGTAGGAACCAACTTGACATATTCTTTGAAAGGATTGAAATCGTCACCGGCTTTGAACTTGCCGGATTTGATGACGGCATCATATGCCTGTTTGGCAGAGATGAAGAAATCAAGCGGAGTCTCATCAAAGTTCTTGCTGAGTTCCTTCTTCAAGGCAGCCTTATCGACCTTCATTCCGCGCTTCTTCAAACTGGCAGCGGAGAAAGCAAAGTTGATGTACGGAAAATCCGTCGGGAAGATATCGTTGAAGATCAGTTTTCCGACAGTGGTAAGAAGATAGGAAGAGCGGATGGAAGCGTACTTCTCGTCATTGATCCAATCTTTTCTCAAAGAAGAGGCCGGAACATAGATTCTCGTACGGAGGGAGATGATACCGTTCTGATAAGCAAGAATAGCCGTATCCGGATCGGAGAAAACCTTTCCTTCATACTGCTTATAGCTGATGAACTTATCATGCATAT
The DNA here is from genome assembly GCA_002404835.1 of Caryophanales bacterium UBA4694. GTDB lineage: Bacteria > Bacillota_I > Bacilli_A > RFN20 > CAG-288 > Enterosoma. Next base: position 21,090 of record DHKM01000042.1, read on the forward strand.
CCATCTCGCCGCGCTTCTCATAATACTTGGCATAGTCATCGTCCTGATCCTGATCATCTTCCAAAGTCAGGTAGTAGTTGCCATAGATCATATCCTGGCTAGGGACGCAGATAGGCTGACCATCCGAAGGTTTCAGGATATTGTGGTTGGCAAGCATCAAAGACATGGCTTCAGCCTGAGCCTGACGGGAAAGCGGAACATGGACTGCCATCTGGTCACCATCGAAGTCGGCGTTGAATCCAGGGCAGACAAGAGGATGAAGTCGGATGGCCTTGCCTTCAATCAAAGTAGGACGGAAGGCCTGGATACCGAGACGGTGAAGAGTAGGGGCACGGTTAAGAAGAACCGGATGGTTCTCGATGATCTTCTCGATTGCATCATAGACTCTGGAGTCCTTGCGGGCAATCATCTCATCAGCCTGTCTTTGGGAAGTGACATTGCTGTCCTTCTGGGCAATAAGATAATGGGCAATGAACGGACGGAAGAGCTGGACAGCCATCTCTCTAGGAAGACCGCACTCATCCATATCAAGCTCCGGACCGACGGCAATGACCGAACGACCAGAATAGTCGACACGCTTACCAAGAAGATTCTGACGGAAACGTCCCTGTTTACCCTTGAGAGTAGAACTCAAAGAGCGGAGCGTATTTCCGGAAATGGACTGAGAAGGTTTGCTTCTTCTTTCGTTGTCGATCAAAGCATCGACAGCTTCCTGAAGCATACGCTTTTCATTGAGAAGAATGACACTCGGTGCATGCTCCTCGATTTCTCTCTTAAGACGGTTGTTCTTGATGATGACCTGACGATAAAGATCGTTGAGATCGGAAGTGGCATATCTACCACCATCAAGCTGCATCATCGGACGGAGATCCGGCGGAATGACAGGAAGTACGGAAAGGACCATCCATTCCGGCTTGATTTCACTGTTGCGGAACGCTTCGAGAACCTCAAGTCTCTTGATGGCCTTGATTCTCTTCTGGTTCTTGTCACCGGAAGTAGATTCAAGATCCTTACGGACAATTTCGATTTCCTTGTCAAGATCGATTTCCTTCAGGAGCTGAAGCACAGCTTCGGCACCGATTCCGAACTTGGCACCGGTATAGCGGGTAATGAAACGGCTGACCGTTACAAAATCGAACGGTTGAGATTTCCTGGAGATGTGATTCATGAGGTCGGTTCCACGGACAAAGTCCCTGTCGCCTTCCTTCAATCTGCAGTTCTCACCGGAAAGGATTTCGTTCTCGATGACCTGATGGAAGACTTCTCTAGCCTCATTTTCATCGAGTACTTCACGATATTTCAAAACCTTGGAATTTCCCGGATTGAGAACAATATGGCTGACGAAATAGATAACTTCCTCAAGTTCCTTGGGAGCAACGCCAAGAACAAGTCCCATCTTGGACGGGCTACCCTTGACATACCAGATATGGGCGCAGGGGAAAGCCAATTTGATGTAACCCATACGCTCACGTCTGACAGCCTTAAGAGTAACTTCGACACCGCATTTTTCGCAGACCTTGCCTGCAAAAGATGCTTTCTTGTAATGGCCGCAATGGCACTCATAATCTTTGACAGGACCGAAGATCTTCTCGCAGAAAAGACCATCCGGTTCCGGTTTCTGGGAACGATAGTTGATTGTCTCAGGTTTAGTGACTTCACCATGACCCCAGGAAGCAATCTGTTCCGGAGAGGCAAGACCGATCTTGATCGACTTGAGTTTGTTTAAGTCAAACATTGTCAATTACCTCCAATTAGTTGTTTTCGTCTTCGTCGGAAGAATTCTCTGACTGAAGCTCTTCTTTGGTGACAGCCTCAATCGGACTATCGTCCTCTTCATCAAAATAACCGTTTCTCATGCGGTTATCCTCACGACGTTCGTTCTGCTTGGAATCATAGTTGACAATATCGTGATGGATACGGCGAGAATCTCTCTCGGCTTCTTCGGAAATCGTGTTCATGTTGATTTCCTGGTTGTTGTTGTCGAAAAGCTTGACATCGACAGCAAGCCCCTGAAGTTCCTTGATGAGAACACGGGTGGATTCCGGCATATTCGGCTTAGGAATCGGTTCACCCTTCAAAATGGCTTCATAGGTCTTATTTCTTCCGACCATATCATCAGATTTGATCGTAAGCATTTCCTGAAGAGTATAAGCAGCACCATAAGCTTCCAGTGCCCAGACTTCCATTTCACCGAAACGCTGACCACCGTTCTGGGCCTTACCGCCCAAAGGCTGCTGAGTAACAAGAGAATACGGACCAGTTGCACGGGCATGAAGTTTATCTTCGACCATATGGTCGAGTTTGATCATGTACATGACACCGACAGCAATACGGGAATCGAAACGTTCACCGGTCTGACCATCATAAAGGACAGTCTTTCCATCGGCATCGATATTGGCTTTCTTCATGAAAGCGGCAATCTCATCATTGGAGGCACCATCAAAGACAGGAGTAGAGACCTTGATACCGAGTTTCTTACAGGCATAACCAAGCTGGACTTCCAAAACCTGACCGATGTTCATACGGGAAGGGACGCCCATCGGAGAGAGGCAGATATCGACCGGAGTTCCATCCGGAAGATAAGGCATATCCTCGACCGGAAGAACCTTGGAAATAACACCCTTATTACCATGACGGCCGGACATCTTATCGCCGACCTGGATTTTTCTCTTCTGAATGACGTATACCTTGATGGATTCAAGAACATCCGGAGCAAGCTCATCGCCATGGGCTCTGGAGAAATGTCTCACATCAAGAACGATACCTTCTCCGCCATGAGGAACTCTCATAGAACTATCCTTGTCTTCATCCGATTTGGAAGAGAAGATGGACTTAAGAAGGTGGTCATTGTTGGTTTCCGTCGTCTCACCCTTCGGAGTTGTCTTACCGACAAGGATATCGCCTTCCTTGACTTCGGTTCCCGGAATGACGCAACCGGTCTCATCCAGATAAGCTTTCTTATCTTCGGCAAGATTCGGAACATCGCGAGTGAATTCCTCGTCGCCTAACTTAGTCTTACGTCTTTCAACACCATATTCCTCGATAATGAGGTTGGTGAAAAGATCGTCGCTGATACAGCGCTGGGAAATAAGGACAGCGTCCTCGTAGTTATAACCATGCCATGTCGTAAAGGCGATGGTGACATTCTGTCCCAAAGCAAGCTCGCCATTCTGCATAGAAGGACCATTGGCAATGATATCGCCCGTCTTGACCCTATCTCCGGCTTTGACAATCGGAGTCTGATTGATGCAGGTACGCTTATTGGAACGGATGAATTTTCTAAGGTGATAAGTCTTCTCGACGCCCTTATCGGAAATGACGCGGATTTCCGTACCATCGGCATAGGAGATGGTTCCATCGAATTCGGCAAGCAGAGCTTCACCGGAATCGTGGGCAATCTTGTCTTCAAGGCCGGTTCCGACAAACGGAGCTTCCGGATGGAGAAGCGGAAGAGCCTGACGCTGCATGTTGGAACCCATCAAGGCTCTCTTACCATCGTCGTTTTCAAGGAACGGAATACAGGCAGCTGCAATGGAGACGATCTGCTTCGGAGAAGCATCGATATAATCGACTTCCATCGGGCTGACATTGACATATTCGCAGTTGATACGGGCTGAAACCGTCTCATCCAGAATCTTCATGGTCTTCTTATCTGCATTGACATTTGCCTGAGCAATGACATGATGCTTTTCATCATTGGCGGTAAACCAGACGACATGGTCTGGATTATTGTCGATGATACCGTTCTTTACCGGACGATAAGGAGTCTCGATGAAACCATAGGAATTGATACGGGCATAACAAGCAAGATTGGAAATCAAGCCGATGTTCTGACCTTCCGGAGTTTCAATCGGGCAGATACGGCCATAATGCGTCGGATGAACGTCACGGACAGCGCTGGATGCGCGGTCTCTGGTAAGACCGCCGCGTCCCAAAGCGGAAAGACGTCTCTTGTTGGCAAGTTCGGCCAATGGATTGGTCTGATCCATGAACTGGGAAAGAGAATCCGAATTGAAGAACTGATTGACAGCACCAGTCAAAGCCTTGATATTGATCAAGGAAGGAATGGTAAGCTGACTGAGATCCGAAGTAGACATACGATCATGGATCGTCCTCTTCATCTTACCAAGACCGGCACGGAATTTATCCTGAATCAATTCGCCGACACAACGTACTCTCTTATTTCCAAGATGATCGGTATCATCCACTTCCCCGACACCATCCATAAGGTTGAGCATATAACTCAAGGAAGCAAGAATATCGGAAATCGTGACATAAGTAAGGTTGAGAGTAAGATCCGTACCGACAACATTGACAACTTTGGACGCATCAAGAGGGTTCACGACGCGGACGAGGTTGACCGTAGAATGATCATCGAGAAGAGCATTTGCGGAAACATGGATGGAATGAGCTTCGTTTCCTTCGAAGAATTTCTCTTTCTTCAAAGCAATTACTTCATCGATTGAAAGCTTATGGCCTTTTTCAAAGACGATTTCACCATCCTTGGAAACAAGATCCTCAGCAAGGACCTGATCGGAAAGACGATTGTAAACACCGAGCTTTTCCTGGATCTTGAATCTTCCTGCCTTTCCAAGATCATAATGTTCCTTATCAAAGAATCTCTGCTTGATCATCAAAGCGGCAGATTCATTAGTATAAGGTTCACCCGGACGGAGTTTACGGAAAATAGCTGTGACAGCTTCCTGAGAACGGGAAAGAGCCGTCTTCTTTTCATCGACAGGATTCTTTTCGACTGCTTTTTCTAAAGCTTCGTTGATGCCGAAAAGACCGCGGATACCCGTGACAGAGACACTTTGTCCATCTGATTCGATTGGAAGGGAATTGTCGACCAATTCCTCAGAATCGGAAACCAAGCCCAAAGCACGAAGCAAAGTAAGGGCAGGAACCTTCTTCTGTTTGTCGATACGAACAGAGACAAAATCTCTATTATCCGTAAGATATTCAAGCCAAATACCACGAGCTGGAATAATATCAGAACCGTAAACGATGTTGACATCGTTTTTGATATCATTTTCGTTCTTCTTGGCGACGACTTCATCGCTGCGCTTGCTCAAATAAGCGCCCGGAGAACGCACAAGCTGAGAAGCAATGCATTTCTCGGATCCATTTACGATAAATGTTCCAGAAGGAGTCATCCATGGATAATCTCCCATGAAGATTCTTTCCTGGGTAATCGACTGATCCGGATGCTTCAGTCTCAAAGTGACATGAAGAGGAGCACAATAGGTCAGGGCAGAAACTTTGCATTCAAAATAATCATGCTTCGGTTCGCCCCATTCCGCGGATACAAAATCCAGTTCTGCAACCTGATCTGTGTCAACGACATGGGCTCTGCTGTCCTTGTTGGAAACAATAGGGAAAACATCGCGGAACACTTCGTTCACGCCGACTTCCCGGAACCAATCAAAAGACTTAAGCTGAACATCGCAGAGATTGGGAAGCGGAACACTGGAGAAAGTTTTGGAGAGGTCAAGACGACCATTTTCGAGCTTCTGATACTGGTTTAAATCAAATTCTTCAGCCATGTAATAACCTCGTGTTTTCTACCAGGAAGGTGTCCTGGTTCGTAATCTGGATTGGATAGGAATTGAATAAAGCGGTTTTTTGGTCACAAAAAACCGCGTTCCTATAGACAACGAATCCCACCCTTCCATAATGGCAGGGTGGGTACATATAAGACGATAAGATGAAACTACTTAACTTCGACTTCAGCGCCGGCAGCGACAAGCTGCTTCTTGATTTCTTCAGCTTCAGCAGGAGAAATCTTTTCCTTGATGGCGACAGGAGCCTTGTCGACGAGCTTCTTGGCATCCATAAGTCCTAAACCAGTGACAGCCTGGACAGCCTTGATGCAAGCGACCTTAGCAGTTCCGAAGGACTTGAGAACGACAGAAACTTCGCTCGGTCCTTCCTGAGCAGCACCGGCACCAGCGGCAGGAGCAGCAACAGCAGCAGCGGCCTTAACGCCGAATTCTTCTTCAATAGCCTTGACAAGGTCCATGATCTCGACCATGTTCATCTCTTTCAAGCCAGCGATGACATCTTCTTTAACTAATTTTGCCATTTTGATTTTCCTCCAATTAATGGTATAAATTCGTACCGAATTGCCTTTTAGGCGGCAGCACCTTCACCCTTTTCAGCAAGTGCTTTGAGGGTAAGAGCGAACATGACAAGCGGGGACTGGAGAGTAGAGAGCAAGGAAGCAAGAGCATTTTCCTTGGTTCCGATAGCGGCAAGTTCGCCAAGCTTAGCCTGATCGCAATAAGTTCCTGCGATAACGCCAGCTTTAATGACGAAAGTCTTCTTGTGTGCCTGAGCAAAATCATTCAAGACTTTGAGACCCGCACCTTCTTCCGGAGAAGTGACAATAGCAGTCGGTCCTTTGAAAGAATCATCAAGGGAAGATAAGCCTTCATCATCGACGGCCTTCTTTGCCAAGGTGTTCTTGTGGACGGACAACTTTGCGCCAGCCTTCTTCAGATCAGCGCGGAGCTGATTGACTTCACTGACAGACATGTTGGAATAAGAAACCACAACGGCAGAATGAGAATTCTTGAGAATGTCATTCAGCTTAGCAACGATTTCTTTCTTCTCAGCTAAGATCTGCTGATTCATCTTTTCACCTCCTTCTAGGTATGGTGTATGTAACAATATACTTTTCTGACATATGGTTTTATCACATATCCTCGGTAACAAATTGAGTCTGCAACAATTTTCTAGGCAGGCAGTTACTGTCTTCGGTATATTGACTCACCCGATAATGAATCGGAAAACGACTTTATCTGCTCTAATTCAAGAATTAAAGAGCAAGTTTAATGGCCGGGCCGTAGGTGCAGGAGATAGTAGCGGAGAGAATGTAAGTACCTTTAACAGCAGCCGGACGAATACGGTTAACGGTTTCGACAATGGCCTTAAGGTTATCAGCCAAGAATTCCGGAGAGAAGCTAGCCTTACCGAAATTGATAGCAAGGTTACCATCCTTATCGTTACGATAAGAAATCTTACCATTCTTGATTTCCTTGATAGCAGCACCGATATTCATGGTAACAGTTCCGCTCTTCGGATTCGGCATCAAGCCTTTAGGACCTAAGACACGGCCCATCTTTCCTAACAAGCCCATCATATTCGGAGTAGCAACGATGACATCGAAATCAAACCAATTTTCCTTGGCAATCTTGTCAAGCATATCCTGCTGTCCAACAAAGTCAGCGCCGGCATTCTTTGCTTCTTCAGCCTTATCGGTGATAGCAAGGATTCTGACAGTCTTTCCGTTTCCATGAGGAAGGGAAATCGTTCCTCTGAGCTGCTGGTCAGCCTGTTTTGGGTCGATGTTCAAATTAAAAGAAACATCAATGGTTTCATCGAATTTTGCAGTTGCAGTCTTTTTGACGAGTTCGCAAGCTTCATTAATGGAATACTTCTTGCCTTTCTCAACTAATTTGAGACTGGCGGCATACTTTTTAGCTAATTTTTTCATTGTTCAGTCCCCCAATTAATCAACAATGGCAATGCCCATAGACTTTGCAGAGCCTTCAACACATCTTTCGGCAGCTTCCAAAGAATCAACGTTAAGATCAGGCATCTTGTATTCTGCGATCTTCTTAACATCCTCTCTCTTGATCTTGCCGACAATGTTCTTGGGGTCTCCACCACGATCGGTGCCCTTTCTTCCCTTATCGAGGCCTGCAGCCTTCAAAACAAGGAAGGTGACCGGAGTGGTCTTGAACTTCAAATCGAAAGTACGATCTTCATAGATAGTAAGAATGCAAGGAACGACTTCTCCCTTACGATCTGCTGTCTTGAGATTGAACTCCTGGCAGAACTTTCCACCGATTCCATAAGGTCCTAATTTCTGACCTAACTTTGCCGGATTGGCTCCGCCGCCTTCTGCACGGATAATCATCACTCTTGTGACTTTCTTTGCTGGCACGGTAATTTCCTCCTTTTTGAAATTTTACGTGTTGTGGTCATATCAGTTGTCACTGGCTTCCCACGATTTAGACATACTATCCCCATTAAAAATGGCATAATATGCCTAGCTGAAACATTATATGATTTAAGTTGGCAAAAAGCAAGAAAATAATGGAATTTTGTTGCACATAGCCTCCTCTCTTATTTAAAATAGTTCAAAAGAGGTTTAAATATGTTAGATATTCGGCTGACAAAGCAAAGTGCCGTAAAAAAAATCACAAGACCCTATTGGCGAACCATTTTCATGGGAATCGTCGTCCTTGTTACAACAACAGGAATCTTAAACAGCCTTCTCCTCCAATTAAATGGAATAAACCGTGACTTAAGTGGTGATTACTCCTGGCTTTTCATCAAATATATCATCCGTTTTTATAATTCCGGTTTCCTAATTGCTGACCCAAACAATATCGCCCAGGTACAACTATACACTTTATATGATTCAATAGGAAACGCTTTATCAACCACTTTGACAAAAGAAATCTCATTTCCTTTATATATAGGATACTCAATACTTAGTGCCCATGAAGCAAACAGCGTTAACGCGATTTGGTCAGCCATTTTCGGTTGTCTCCTGTTTTTTGTCTTCATCGTTTTTCTTCTCCATCCGCTTAACATAGGTGCCAAGTCTTATTTCCTGAAACGTATAAAAGACGATGGCAATGACAAAGAAAGAAACGCAATCATCCAGGGTGGTTTCAATCACTTCTACTTGAACATCGTTTTTACAAGGTTCTTGAAATCCCTCATCTACTTTCTTTGGTCTTTAACCATCATCGGTGGATTTGTCATGTATTACGCCTACTATCTTGTCGATTACATCATAATGGAAAACCCAAGTCTAGGTCCTATTGAAACACTAAAGTTATCCCGACGAATGATGAAAGGGCAAAAATGGAAATTCTTTTGCTTACAGTTGTCATTTATCGGATGGGATGTTCTTTCGATTTTCAGTTTCGGCCTACTTGATTTGTTCTATATCAATCCTTACAAAGAACTAAGTTACGCCAAAGCTTATTTGGAAATCAAGGATGAATTCAGCAAGGCAAATCCAAACATCTATCAACTAACTTATGTCAAAATATACGAACAGAACAGCAAATCCCTAATTCTCCGGCAAGGCGTCCAATATGATGTTCCCTATGAAGTTGTGGACTACGCTTTAATCTTTTTTATCATTTCATTTGGCGGATGGTGTTGGGAAGTCTTTTACAACTTTATCCGGACTTTCCAATTTGCAAATCGAGGGACTTTATGGGGCCCTGTACTTCCAATCTATGGTACCGGAGCAGTCTTAGCTCTTGTCTTGCTAAAAAAATTCCGAAAAACACCATGGCTTTCCTTCCTTTTATCTATTGTTGTCTGTTTAACTATCGAATACTTCACTGGTTATTTTCTGGAGAAGACAAAAGGAGTACGTTATTGGAACTATGACAATATGCCGTTCAACCTCCATGGAAGGATTTGTCTATTCGGAGGCTTACTATTCGGAATCGGATGTTTGTTTGCCATCTATTTCGTGGGTCCTGCCTTATACCCCATTCTGCACAAGATTTCCAAGAAAAACAGGTGGAGGCTCGTAGCTATTTTCACTGCAATCATTCTCACTGATCTCATTGTCAGCCGGTTTTATCCAAATCCTGACGGAATGGAGAAAATAGCCCTTCAGTTTCTCCCGTACAATCTGCCATTTTTAAAAAGTTTCTTTTAAAAATCCTGCGTCCATCCATTCAAAACCCTTCTATACCTTCTATATTTATCCAAATCTTCTTCCTAATCTAATATTTTCCAACTATTCATATTGTTTCCATTGCAGGTCCTCCTCAATTCCTAATAGGTAAAAAATCCTGGCATAGCAATCAATTTAACCTTGAAAGAAATCTAAAATCATGATATAGTTAACAATGCTTTGAGCAAAGCTTACTTTTGCACCGCTGGATATGTCACGTCTAAGTGCCGAAGGACATCACAATAAATTCCAAAGGAGAACAGAAACAATGAACAAAAATTTAGTTCAGCAGGTTGCTGCCACCCAGATCCGTAATGATATTCCGGATTTTGTCACTGGTGATACCATCAAAGTCATGGTTACCATCCGTGAAGGCAACAAGGAAAGACAGCAGGCCTTTGAAGGCGTCGTCATCTCAGTCAAAGGTTCTGGATCTAGCAAAACCTTCATCGTAAGAAAAGATTCTAATGGTGTCGGAGTTGAAAGAAACTTCTTAGTCAACTCTCCTATCATTTCCTCCATCAGCGTCCTCAGACATGGTAAAGTCAGAAGAAAGAAGCT
>DHKM01000013.1:0-10969 GCA_002404835.1 Caryophanales bacterium UBA4694
TCACAAATTCATAGTACTAGGAACAAAGAAGGCAAAGAAGACGTATAAACAGAAGAAATGATTCATTGAAAAAGGGCTGTTTCAGCCATCGGCATTTAAGCCGAATACTTTAACAGACCCTTTTTATTTACTTATCTTCAATGATTTTCTTTTTATCGACTGATGCAGTAGATTTAGAAACTGCTTTTTTTGAAGTAGTCTTTTTTGCGGAAGACGTTGTTTTTGCAGTAGATTTCTTCGAAGTCTTCTTTGTCGTTTTTTTCTTTTTTTCTTCTTTTTCGATATCCTTAAGAGTTTTTGGCTTATTGTGGATAGCCTGATATATGAGATCTTCCATCGCCTTTCCGTTTTCATAGGAAGTATCACGAATGAAACGTAGCTCCGGAGTTTTGAAAATAGAGATTCTTTTACTGAGCATCATCCTGATTTTCTTGGAATTGTTATTCAAAAAACGGACAAGTTCATCACATTTGCTCTCCTGTACATGAGAACAATATACTTTGCAGAAAGAATAATCATCTGTCACTTCTACTTCATTGATAGAAGCAAATTGAGAAATCGGAGCTTTAAGATCGTGTATGATAATTTCGCTTAGATTCCTTTGGATGATTTCTTTGACTCTACCTTTTTTATCTGCCATATTAAGCCTTCTTTACCTCTTCGTCTCCGAATCCTTCCAAAACGTCTCCTTCTTGAAGTTCAAAATTGTCACTGATAGTAAGTCCGCATTCAAATCCTGTTTGGACTTCTTTTACATCATCTTTAAACCTCTTGAGAGACGACAAATGCGTTCTTAAAACAAGGTCTTTCCCTCTGAATACCCGAATTTTGCAATTGGATTTCAAAGATCCGTCCAAAACCATACATCCAGCAATTTGACCGACTTTGCTTGCTTTGAAAAGAGAACGTACTTCAGCATGACCATACACGACTTCTTCATAAACAGGTCCAAGCTTTCCTTCCAGCGCAGACTGAATATCTTCAAGAAGTTTGTAAATGATGTCGTATTCTCTGATTTCGACATGCTGTTCTTTGGCCTGATCTTTTATGGTATTGCTGACTTTCACATCAAAAGCAAGAATAACAGCTTTGGAAGCATTGGCAAGTGCCAAATCACCTTGAGTTACATCACCAGAAGAGCAGTGAAGAATCTGAAGTTTTGTACCTTCGACATTGATTTTGCTCAAAGAATCTTTAAGAGCTTCCGCAGAGCCCTGTGTATCAGCCTTGACAACAAGATTAATGACCGGCGTCTCACCATTGGCAGCATTTAATGCTGCAGTGGCCAAAGAAACACCTGTATCATTTTTCCCAATAAGGGATTGAGCACGTTTTTCGGCAGCAGCCCTTGCTTCCTGCTCACTGGAAAAAGCCATGAAACGATCACCGGCAACAGGGACTCCTGAAAGACCGGTCACAGCAACAGGCGTAGACGGTCCAGCGGATTTTAGAACCTTGTTGAATTCGTTAGCCATTTTCCTGACTTTACAATAATATTGACCAACAGCAAGATAATCACCGACATGAAGAGTTCCATTCTGCACAAGCAATGTAGCTTTGGCACCTTCTCTTTTATCGAGAGCAGCCTCGATGACACTGCCAATAGCCGGTTTGTTCTCACTTGCTTTCAGTTCAAGCAATTCAGCCAAAGTAAGAAGACCTTCCAAAAGTTTATCTACACCCTGGTTTCTCTTGGCCGAGATTTCAAACATCATGGTGTCTCCGCCCCATTCTTCAGGCATCAATCCTAGATTGGAAAGTTGAGTCTTAACTCTTCCGACATCTGCACCGGGTTTATCACATTTATTGATGGCCACGATAATCGGAACCTTGGCTGCTTTAGCATGATCCAAGGCTTCGATCGTCTGTGGCTTAACACCATCGTCAGCAGCTACAACAAGGATAACAATATCTGTAACAGAAGCCCCTCTGGCTCTCATAGCAGAGAATGCCTCATGACCTGGAGTATCAATAAAAGTAATTTTCTTTCCATTAACGGTTTTTTGGTAGGCACCAATCTCTTGTGTAATACCTCCAGCCTCACCGGTTGCAATAGAAGAATGACGAATACAATCAATCAAGGTCGTCTTCCCGTGGTCGACATGACCCATGATTGTAACGACGGCAGGTCTTGGGTCCAAATCGGTATCTTTGTTGAAAATAGCGAATTTCGTGAAATCCTCATTGGCAGCATTCTGTTCCTTACGGAAATCCAGATTGTTGTTCAAACAGATTTCAGCAATCAAATCATCATTCAGCATGGAATTCAAAGAAATCATCTTTCCTTGCATCAAGAAGTTCTTGATGGTTTCCGTAGCTGAAATGTTCATTTTTTTGCAAAGTTGGTCTAAAGTCATCGGACCAGAATAAACAAAAACACCGTCTTTTATACCATCCTGGTTTTTCTTATTGAAATTTGCTTTGCTTTTCTTACTCATATCAACACCCTCCTTTATTAACAGCTTCCATATCCTTCTTAAGCAAATCCACGATAGCTTTGCCCAAGTTAGCATCATGAATTCCAACTGCCTTGATTTGCTTCTGATTGAGAAATTTGTACACTTCAATATTGCCGGTATATTCCAAAACGACACAATCCACCTTACAAAGTCCAATCAGATTTTGCTTACTTTTTTCTGAAAAAGAAGGAAACAGGATTAAGAATTTGATTTCATCTTTCTGAAGTTCGGATTCCAGTCTTCTTCCTACAAAGAATCCCTTTTCACGCTTCAGAAAACCAAAATAAGTTTCCAATTTTCTCATTTCCAAATCATTAAGCATCATCAAGCTCCTTAAACAACGAAACATCAATAACTTTCAAATATTTCTTTCCTGGTCCTTTTTCGAAATACGGGCGAATATTTTCCTTTCTAAGATAGAAGCCTCTTCCTTTAATGGAAGAGGTCCTATCTAGCACAGGAATTGAATCTTGAAGAACGAATCTCAGAAGTTCGGACTTTGGATAACGCTTTCGAGTGAAAGCATCCATTCGATAAGAGATGAAATCCATTCCTTATTTGTCTTCGTAATATTTATCGTCCTCATATTCGTCGAGGTCGATATCATCGCCATAATCTTCGTTATCCGTCTGGTTTTCTTCTTCTTCCATTGCTTTGAGCTCTTCATCCGTATAAATAGGCATAGCGGTTGCCTGAGAGGCTTTGGAAGGAGCTTCTTCTTGCTTTTTCTCTTCCTTCTTCCATTTCTTTCTTCCCCTGGTTTCGCTAGGTCCTTTCTTAGAGGAAATAGCCTGTTCCAATTCTTCAAGCGAAATCTTCGGTTTGTTTTTGATTTCAATATGCTCAATTGGTTCTTCTTTGACAGGCTCTGCTTTTTCTTCCTGCTCGACTTCGGTGGGATTTTCTTCCGGTTTAACTTCTTGAGTGACCGGTTTTGCCTCTACAATAGGTTCAGTCTTGATTTCCTCCAAAGCCTTAGCTTCTTCAATCGGCTTTTCCTCAACCTTGACTTCTTCTTTTACCTTTGTTTCTTCTTTCTTTTCAGAGTCGACGGAATTCTTGTTCATCTCTTCATCGACTTCGGCATCGATTTCTTTAGCTTCATCGGCATCGACAGCATCATTCAGTTCAGATTCATTTGGCGTATCTTCATCTTTTTCTCCAGCAAGCTTGCGAATGTCCTGCACAAGAGTATATTTGAGGCCTTCTTTGATAGCTTCATCAGCAGTAAGAACAGAAACAGTGCATTTGGTAATCTTGCTGGCAAGACGGACATTAACACCGGAAGTACCAATGGCCACACCTTGGGTGCCGTTTGTAACGACACAGGTAATCTTCGGGAATTCATAATCGCGATCATTTTCAAATTCTTCATAGTGAACATTCGGATCAAAGAAATCATCCGGGCAGTTCATTCCAATAACAACGGCCGGTTTCATAGCCTCGATAACTTGAAGTGCCTTATTCTTTTTATAGACAAGAATATCGATCTTTTCGGACTTCAATTCCGCATTGACGGACTTGATTCGAGTAGATTCGGGGCCAACGCATGCACCAACAGGGTCAAGATTCGGATTTTCGCTTTCGACAAAGATCTTGCTCCTCTTGCCTGCTTCCCTAGCAATAGCTTTGATTTTAATTTCACCGGTCTGAAGTTCAGGAACATTCCGTTCCAAAAGCTTCTCGACAAATTTTTCGTTGCTGCGGGAAACAACCAAAGAAGGCGGATTCATTTTGTCGGAAACATCACTGAGATAAACCGTCACTTTATCACCGACAACAAAAGAATCCTGCGGAAGCATATTGTTTCTCCTCAAAGTTGCTTGAGCTTTTCCGAAAGAAACTTCATAGGTTTTGGATTCAGGATCAACATGTGTAACCGTTCCATCAATAAGACCACCGATTTTTGTAGAGTAAACAGAAGAAATAGCGGCTTTTGATGCTTCCTTAAGTTTGGCCATGAAAAGTTGTTTGACACGGCGAACATATTTTTTATCGAGTTGTTTAACATCAAAAGGAATTTTGATAGTATCTCCGACGTTGACTGTCTTCTTTGAATATTCCTGAGCGTCTTCTGGTGATATCTGATAGGAATCATCAACAATTTCTTCATCCGGAACAATTGTCTTTACATCAAAAATCTTGAATTTCTTGAAGTTGTTTTCAAACACAACTTCTGCTTTGACAAGTTCCTTTGCAGGATCGTTGTTGTCTCTATCACGGAAAAGTCCTGGATATGACCATTCCAAATAAGCCTGAGTCATGGCTGAAGAAAGGATTTCGGTAACCTGTTCCGTACTAACCATGGAATCATTCTGAATATCGGAAATAGCCTGAATGAACGTGTCATTATCGATTTTGCCGTTGATTTTTTTGGCTTCTTCCGGATCTCTTCTCTTTCTTCCCCTTTTCTTGGGTTCCTCTTCTAAAACTTCACCAGTCTCTTCATCTACTTTGATTTCTTCTTCAGACATTTGTTACATTCTCCTTTTATATAAATGGCTTAAGCCTTGTAACCCATACGAATCGTCTTGACATCCGCCGAAACAAGTTTCAGTTTCTTCTTTCTTCCTTTTATGAAATATTGCACATCCATTTCCGTTCCATCGAAAGATAAAAGTAAAGCTGTGATTTTCTCACCTGTTTTCAGTGTGATGTCCAACCACTGAGAAAGGAAGCGAGAAAGTTTTTCAAATGGGATGTTCCGTTCACTTCCGCCAGAGGAAATATCCAGGACGTAAGCTTCATCGGTCTGGTCAACTTTATCAATCAAAGGATTGACTTTCTCGGTAAATTCCTCGATTTCCTTCATCGAAATATCGAAATCCCTATCAATCAGGACTTCCAAAGTAGGACCATTATCTCCATTAGCCAAAAAGCGGAAACTGACCAAAGTAAGTCCCATTTCATCAGCGGTCTTTTGGCAGATGTTTTTGATTTCGTCCTGCAGTTCTTGAACCATATAACCCCCTTAAAAAGAAAGAGTGAACCCAAATAGGGTTCACTCTTAATGACATGATTAAGAATGTATATTAGGACTGACCTAATAACCAGATCACACGTTCTGGCGAAGAAATTATAGCAAAACGGATTTTGAAAAGTCAACAGTGAACAAAAGTCATTATTTGAATGTTAATCAAAAACTTCAAAATATATAAGACTTATAGTAGTATAATCATTCCGTTAAAAAGGTGGTAAACAATGATACAGAAAGTTTCAGACACGTACAAAAAACATTGGGCGGAATTCATATTTGGACCAACACTGAAGATGATTGAAGCCATTTTCGATCTTCTCATTCCTTTGTTCATGAAGACGGTAATCGAAATGTCTACCTTCGACAATGTCAGTGCCATTGACAAAGAATCAAATCCTATCATCCTATGGATTTCGCGTTTCATCAAAGTATTCGGAACCTGGATTGAAGGAGATCCGAATCTCAATTATGCCCTAATCGGAGGCGTCATGATTCTGATTATGGGTGTTCTTGGTTTTATAACCACCATGGTCACCCAATATATTGCAGCAAGAACAGCTGTAGCTGTGGGAACATCCGTCAGGGATTCTTTATACGAGAAGATTCTTTCCTTGAGCAAAAAGGAAAGAGAACAGGTTGGAAACAACAGGCTTCTAACTATCCTTAATGCGGATTCCTACCAAGTACAGCAGGGAGTTCTCATTTTCATCCGTCTTATCGTAAGAGCTCCTTTCATCATCATCGGAGCACTCGTCATCTCCTTGATTCTTAATTGGGAAATAGGCCTTATTTTCTTATGCATCATTCCTCTTATTCTACTCGTTGTTTTCCTCATCATGGGAAAATCTAGTAAAGAATACCTATCCATCCAAAACAAACTAGATACACTGAGCAACAAAACAAGCGATTCACTGGATGGCGCAAAAGTCATCCGAGCCTTCAATCGAGAAGAATATGAAAATGACAATTTTAGTAAATCCACGGCTGATTATGAAAAAAATGCTGTAAAAGTAGGGAAACTCAATGCGCTTATCAATCCACTGACATTTGCAATCATAGCCTTAGCCACTACGTTTGTCATTCTCTTTGGCGGTCTTCCTATTTTTAAAGCAGATAGTGACGTTGCTCTGACTTTTTCTTCCACCGTTATTACCGAAGTCGCTTATCTCGCTCAGATTTTCACTACCCTTGTTCAGTTGACCAATGTCGTTATGGTACTGACAAAGGCAAAAGTAAGTTCCAAAAGAGTCGACAGTATCTTAAGTATTCAGCCTAAAATCCGTGAATCTTCTTCAGCAATAACGAAGGAAATCAAAGCAGGGGATGAAATTCTTTCTTTTCACCATGTATGCCTAGGATACAAGGATGGTGGAAACAATGCTCTTACCGATATTGGCTTTACTTTGAAAAAAGGAGAATCCTTAGGAATCATCGGAGGTACAGGAAGCGGCAAATCCACTTTAATCAATCTAGTCGAACGTTTTCTGGATGCGACAAAAGGAACGGTAGATTATAAAGGGGAAGACATAAAGAATTATCGTTTATCTTCCTTAAGAAAAGAAATAGGACTTGTCCCACAGAAATCCGTACTTTTCAAAGGCACATTAAGATCCAATCTTCTGATGAGCAATCCCAATGCAGATGAAAGAACAATGACCCAGGCATTGAAAAATGCCATGGCTTATGAATTCGTCAGCAAATATGATGATTATCTTGATCATGAAGTCGAAGAAGGCGGCAAAAATTTTTCAGGCGGACAAAGACAGCGTCTTTGCATCGCAAGAGCGTTAGTAAAAAATCCGGAAATGATCATCCTCGATGATTCAACATCAGCATTAGATCTTCTTACAGACAAGACAGTCAGAGACAATATACACACTCAATATAAGGGTATTACCAAAATCATCGTTTCCCAACGTGTTTCTACAGTCAAAGACTGCGATATCATCTTGGTTCTTGATAGCGGAAAAATCATCGGAAAAGGAAATCACGACTCCTTGATGAACACTTGCAAAGCCTATCAAGAGACCTATGAATCGCAGACCAAGAAGGAGGTTAGATAAAATGGATTACAAAAAACGTTTCTTTTCTTATCTTTCTCCCCAAAAAGGAAAAATCCGCGCCATGAGCGGTGCCGTCCTTGTTTTCTTGATTGCCCAGCTCTCTCAGCCTTTCATCGTTGGAAAAGCCTTGGATGCAGCCATTGCCGGTCAAACCAAAGCCTTCTATATCTATATAACCGTCACTTTCATCCTTTCTATATTCGGAGCCATCGCAGATTTCTTCTTCGAATATTATGTCTCCCTAATGACCCAGGAAATGATCAAAGAGATGAGGAACGATGTCTATCGGAAAATCAACAAAGTCTCAATCGGAACCTTATTTGCGATGACAAATGGAAATTTGATACAGCTTGAAATCGGCGACATAGAAAATATTGCAAATGGTTTGTTCTCTGTGTTCAAGTCATTGATTGAAGGTATCTTATCCATTCTCATAACTCTCATCATGATGTTCATCACAAACTGGATACTCGCCCTGGCCGTTTTCGTCCTATCACCATTATCCATCCTCGTAAGCCGTTTTGTCGCCCAGTTTTCTCACAAATACTTCAAGAAACAAGCTAAACTTCAGTCTAAGCTCACCGGTATTTCGATGGAAGCCATCAACAATTCCGATGTCCTTCAGTCCCTCAACTATCAGAGCAGCTCACTAAGAGAATTCATGTGCCAAGATGAAGATTTGAGAAAAGAAGGAAAAATTGCCCAATTTTCTGCTTCATGGACAAATCCTTGCACAAGACTTGTCAACAATACCATCTATGCCATCATCGGCATCGGAGGAATCATAATGATCGGCTTTACCGGAGCTTATCCAGTTCTTAGCATGACCATAGGAAAGCTCTCCTCCTTCTTAAGCTATACGACTAGTTATACAAAACCTTTCAATGAAATCAGCGGTGTCATGAGTGAATATGAAACAGCAGTTTTCTCTTTCAAAAGAATCAACACCTTCTTAGAAGAAAAAGATGACTTTGATGAAGGCAAAGATGATGTCAACAATATAACCAACATCACATTCGATCATATGTACTTCAGTTATGAGAAAGACCAGAAACTGATTGAGAATTTCAATCAGGCAATCCAAAAAGGGGAAAAAGTTGCAATTGTCGGACCGACCGGCGCTGGAAAATCGACTTTAATTAACGTTTTGATGAGGTTCTACGATCCAACAAACGGGAAAATTCTCTATAACGGAAAAGACGGAACACAAATCAAAAAAGCAAATCTAAGGAAAAATTTCGGAATGGTGCTTCAGGAAACCTGGATTTTCTCAGGAACGGTCATGGAAAATGTCCGATACGCTAAACCTGATGCCACGGATGAGGAAGTCATTGAAGCCTGCAAAAAGGCCCATGCTGATAGCTTTATAAATACACTCCCTGAAGGTTACAATACGTTCGTTTCAGCCAAAGAAGGGTTGAGCGAAGGAGAAAGACAGATGCTCACTATTGCAAGAGTTATGCTTCTTGATCCCGATATCATCATTTTGGATGAAGCGACTTCAAATGTCGATACAAGAACAGAAAAACTGATTACCGATGCCTTTGATACAATCATGAAAGGGAGAACCTCCATTGTAATTGCGCACCGACTTTCAACCATCCGTGAGGCCGATATTATCCTTGTTCTAAAAGACGGTCATATTATCGAAAGTGGAAACCATGATTCCCTGATGGAAAAACACGGTTTCTATTATTCCCTGTATTCTTCGCAGTTCAAATGAAATTAAAAAAGGGCTGTTACGAAATCAATTCCTCTAAATGGGCTCTTCTGACAGCATTTTTGCTTTCCATCTTTTCTGGTTTACTCTGTTTCTTCACATCCATCGGAAAAGAATAGAAAAAGGGACACTGCTTTATGGTAAAATAAGCCATGGTGATACCTCGTGAACAAAGGTATTCTGCCAAAAACGGCTCAGGGTTAGATTCCCTGGGCCATTTTTTGACTTTTTTGTTCCCTTTCACCAAAACCAGAGGCTATTTCTGTAGATTGAATTTCGTAACTGCCCCTTCAAAAAAAGGTCTTTCAGCCTAAGCCGAAAGACCTTTTTTTCATAATTGTCCAATACTACTAAGATACCGTTCCAAAATAACCATAGCAGCAGCAGAATCAATGTTTTTATGCTGTTTTTTCGCATTCTGACCATTGTCATGAAGAATCGAGGAAGCTTCTACAGTCGAATAACGTTCATCTTGTTTAACAACAGGAATAGTGGGAAATTCTTGATTGAGCAGTCGAATAAAGTCTTCAACGATAAAACTCATTTCGGTAGGATCTCCGCTTGGATAACTCGGATAGCCTATAACGAATTTGCTTACCTTTTCTGTAAGAAGAACTTCTTTGATACCTTCAATAGCTTCATCGAATTTCATCATATGGAAGCGCAGATTTTTCAAGGGGGATACTAGGAACCCAGAACGGGAAATAGCCATTCCAAGGCTTCCTTTCCCTAAATCCAAAGCAAGAAGATACTTTTCCATCACTTCACCAAAGAAATAAACTGAATTTTTGCCTTTTCGAATTGAGAAAGATCATTAGTTCCTCCAAAGGCACAATCCGGCCTACCTCCACCACGGCCATTCAGCGTTTTGCTGATTTCCTTCATCAAAACACCTGCTTTGTTGAGAGCGATTCTGTTTCTACCGACAGCGATGACAAGATCATTCTTTTCTCCATTATCGATAGCAAGAAGAAGAACAAGATCAGGATTCTTATCGATAAGCTTGTGTGCTATGGAATCTTCCTGTTCATGATTGAGGTTCTTGACTAAGGCAACCAGAACATTATTCTGGGTCTTCTCAAATAGCTCATCCATCAAGGCATTTGTTGTTTGCTCTCTAAGGGATTTTATTTCGCTATTCAGCTCAACAATCTGTTCATTCAAACTGAATAATTTCTGTCGTACTCCCTTATCGGAATTCAATTTAAGAATGGAAGCCGCTTCATTGATCATTGACTGCTTTTCCTTAAGATACTCATAGGCTTTCATTCCGGTATAAGCTACAATTCTTCTTATACCAGCTGAAACAGCTCCTTCACTAACAAGGACAAAGAGATTTATTTCCGAGGTGTTGGACACATGAAGCCCTCCGCAAAACTCGACGGATGGACCCATGGTTACAACTCGGACTTTCTCTCCGTATTTATCAGAGAAAAGATGCATGGCGCTAAGTTTCATAGCCTCATCTTTAGCCATGATTTTACAGGTAACTGGATAAGAAGCGAAAATCCATTCATTGACTTTCTTTTCAACGGCATTCAACTGATCTTCAGTAAGTTTCTCATCGGAATTGAAATCAAAATGCAACCCTTCTTCATCGTAATAGGCACCTTCCTGATGGATTTCCTTGCTTACAATATCCTGAAGGGCTTTCTGAAGGAGATGCGTGGCAGAATGGTTCTTTCTCACCAAACTTCTCTTATCAAAATCGGGTTTTTCTTCCAGAACATCGCCCATATGAATGGTTCCA
>DHKM01000013.1:11043-23733 GCA_002404835.1 Caryophanales bacterium UBA4694
TCAGAAAACCTTTATCGGCAACTTCTCCACCCATTTCAGCATAGAAATTTGTTTTCTCAAAAACAACATCGCCTTCTTCATCGATTGATTCTACTTTATGTCCCTCTTTGAAAAGCCCAATGACTTTACTTTCCAAAACATCATCATCATAGATAAATTCACTAGGCGTGACAAAATCAATGAGATCCTTGCTTTGAAGTCCAAAGGATTGTCTATCTCCTCTGCTCTTTCGTGCAAGCTCTTTCGACTTCTCAAGAAGTCTGTTATAACCTTCTTCATCAATTTTCTTTCCACTATCAATCGTAATTTCCTTTGTAAGCTCAAATGGGAATCCATAGGTATCAGATAATTTGAAGGCATCTTCAGCAGAAAGAGTATCGCCTTCTTTGCCTAAGAAATCGGCAAGCATTTTCTCACCATTCTTCAACGTATAGGCAAATTTATTCTCTTCGTTTTGAATCATCTTCATGGTTCGTTCTTCATGTTCTTTAAGATACGGATAATAATGAGCCATATTCTTGGTAACTACAGGGACTAGATTGGCTAAAGTACCAGCATTAAGCCCGAGTGTTTGAGCATAACGACTTGCTCTTCTTAAGAGTCTCTTCAAAACATAACCTCTTCCATCATTTGAAAAGACTGCACCATCTGCCAAAGCGAAGGTAATGGAACGGATATGATCGGCAATGACGCGATAAGCAAGTTTGTATTTGCCTTCATAAGGGTATTTTGCATCTTTCTGAATGTATTCGATATAAGGCATAAAAAGATCGGTCTCAAAATTGGTCTCGGCATCTTGCATGATGCAAGCAAGACGTTCGAGTCCAGCACCGGTATCGATGTTCTTCTGAGGAAGCTGCTTATAATCCTTACGTGGAACACCAGGCATTGAATTAAACTGGGAAAAGACAATATTCCAAAGTTCAATATAACGATCATTTTCCATATCATCTTGTAGAAGCTTGAGTCCAAGATGTTCCGGATCCCATTTTTCACCACGATCGTAATTGATTTCCGTATCAGGACCACATGGACCTTCGCCGATTTCCCAGAAATTATTCACACTCGGAACCATGTTCTCTTCCGGAATACCGCATTTCACCCAGAGATCATGGGTTTCATGGTCATCCGGATAATAAGTAACATAAAGCTTATGTGGATCCAATCCATAGTATTTGTCACTGGTGAGAAGCTCATATGCCCACGGAATGACCTGGTCTCTAAAATAATCCCCAATGGAGAAGTTTCCCATCATTTCAAAGAATGTGTGGTGCCTAGCTGTATGTCCGACATTATCGATATCATTAGTACGAATGCACTTCTGTGCATTGGTGATTCTACGGTGCTTTGGAGTAAGAGTTCCATCAAAATATTTTTTTAATGCAGCGACGCCTGCATTGATCCATAACAAAGTCGGATCATTTACAGGAATCAAGGAAGCGCTTGGTTCAACATAATGTCCGTGTTCCTTAAAGAATTCCAACCACGTATCACGGATTTCATCACTTGTCATTTTTCGCATAATAAATCTCTCCTAAGAATTTGATTTAACTTAAAGATTATAATACTTTTATTATTCAAGAGAGAGACTTTGATTTTCTTTTTATCCTTTTAGAGAATGTTTTTTATCCAAAAAGGAAGATTTGTTGAACGTTAGAATGCCGGATGCTAAAATGAACTATCAAAACAAGGAGGAATCCAATGATCAATCTCGTAAATTTGTCGAAAGACTATGGAAAAGGAATGGTTGTAAAAGGAATTACCTTAACAATTAAAGACGGAGAAATCTTCGGCCTTCTTGGCCCAAACGGTGCTGGAAAATCCACGACATTGAAAATGATGACAGGGATACTCTACCCCAGTAAAGGAGATGTCATTTACGATTCCTACTCTGTCATCAAAAATCCCATCGAAGCCAAATCTTCATTTGGGTATGTTCCGGATAGTCCAGATATGTTTTTAGGATTCACTGGACTTGACTATCTTACTTTTATCGCATCGGTCTATCATATAGATAAAGAATTGGCAAAAAAAAGAATCAATGAATTAAGTAAGGAATTCCACTTGGAAGAAAGTTTGAATGAAACAATCATCGATTATTCTCATGGTATGCGACAGAAGATTTTCATCATCTCATCTCTTCTTCATGAACCGAAAAACTGGATTCTTGATGAACCAATGACCGGTCTTGACCCGGATTCCGCCTTCACAGTGAAGCAAACCATGAGAAAATTGAAAGAAGAAAACAAAACCGTTCTTTTCTCAACACATGTTTTAGATGTAGCAGAAAAAATCTGTGACCGCATCGGAATCCTCGTTGATGGCGAACTGAAGTTTGTTGGAACAACGGACGAACTAAGGGAGAAGGAAAAATTGACTCAGGGCGACCTGGAAGATTTATTCCTGAACTTCACAAAATGAAAGAACTATTGCAATTAATACGTGCAGTCAATGCCAATAATCTCACCGTAAACAGAAAAAAGAAGAACGGCAAAATAAGAAAAAACAAGGTTTTTAGTCTTTCTCTTTTTTTATCAGGACTGATTCTTCTGAGTGTGAACGTTACCAATTTCACCTCAACTTTCTTTACGTTGAAAAGTCTCGGCTTCTCTGCAGCGGATTACCGGGATTATATTTCTTTTTTTCTTTCTTGTGTTTTCTTCTATGGCCTATTCATGAGTTTGTGCCTCTCCATATCTATCTTTTTCAAAGGAAAGGACGAAATCTTTCTTCCATTACCAATATCAGGTCATAAAATCTTCTTAGCTAAGATGCTACTTTCCTCTTCCTATAATTTCTATTACGGAGGAATGACTCTTCTCACCTGTTCGTTTCTTGTCTGTATCTTAATGGGATTTAATGCTATCAGTTATTTTTATTCTTTCCTTTTCTTTTTGTTTTTCATGCTCTTTTCTCCTTGTTTAAGTTTCTTGATTCTAAGTCTTTTATCAAAATTCATCAATCTTAAATCATCCAAAAAATTTGTTTCTATCCTAACAATACTTTTCGGCATACTGGGGGCTTTATCACTATTTCCCATCAATTCAACCTCCTCTCTTTTTCCCAATGCAGAAAACCTAACCAAAGCTGATGCCATTAATGTATTGGCTACATTTCTAAACAAGTTTCGATTCATTTCTTTTTTCCTTAATGGTGAAGTCAATGCCATTTACCATACCAGAAGCGCTGATCACCTTTATGTCTTAATTTATTTCCTAATAACAGCGTTGGCATTGGCTTTAACCTTTTTCATAACTAAATCCTCTTATATAAAAACTCTCGGAAACAAAGTCACTAGAATCAAAAAGGCAGAAAATCCAAGCAAATCAAAAAGAAAGGAAATACAATCCTACAAAAGAATTTCTCATCCATTCTTTATGAAGGTCCACCTAGAATTTTCAAATTATGTACACGAAGGAACTCTTTTCTTCTTTTCCCTTATCACTTCCATTCTATTCTACCTTACTTTAATCAATACCATGATTTCTCTAAAAAAGGATACAAACATCCCGTTTGAAATTTACACAGGAATGGTTCTTATCTTCCAATGCTTCAGTATGGATTTCTCGACTCTACCTTATATCGCCCTAAGCATCAATAAAGAGAACCTAGTCTTGTTGAAGACATTTCCAATTAAAAAGAATGGAGATTTTTTTGCAAAATTAGTACCTTCTTTCGCTCTATATCTTCCTCTTTATTTGATTTACACAACCATTTCATTATCCGTGGTTGCCTCCATGGAAACAATTCTCCCCTTTGTCCTTATCTCATTTGCCTTTGCTTTATCAGTCATTTTTTCTAGTAATTACCTCGGAAATCGTTTCCCGAACTTTAATTATGGCAATGTATTCGAAATCTTAAAAAAGGGCATAGGTGCCATCCTTTCAAGATTCCTATCTACTATTTTTTGTATACCACTGACTGTTTTCGTCATTGGCTTTCCAATGCTTGGTATTAACCGACTGCTTTCCTACCTTATAGCATTTATCTTCTTTGGCATTCTTGCAATCCTTTTTCTTGTTTTTAGTCGAAAAAGGCTAAATCAATTCTACAAGTCGGACTATACAAGATAAAAGGGATTGTCCCCTTCTTGAAGAAACACAGAATTATTTTTATAATAACTGAAAAGAGAGAGATTTTTATCATGACCATTAAAGTAGCAATCGTTGAGGATGAAGAGAAGGCTTACGAAAGTCTCAAAAACCTGTTGCTTGCCAATGCAAGAGAGAAAAATCGCGAATACAGCATTTCCAAATTCACAAGTGGCGAAGATTTTCTTTACAACGGAAACATTACCTTCGATATCATTTTCATGGATATAAACATGCCGGGAATCGATGGTTTGGAAACAGCAAGACAGATGAGAAAGAAAATGCCTGATAGCTACCTCTTCTTCGTCACTGACTTAGCCCAATATGCCATCAAAGGATATGAAGTTGACGCCATCGACTATATTGTAAAGCCTGTCATTTACGATCATTTGAAAACAAGATTAGACAAAGTGGTTTCCCTTCTCCAGGAAAAGGCCTGTGAACCGAAGATAACAATAAAGACGGAAGAGGGAATTATGGCAATAAAAGCAGGTGATATCGAATACATCGAAATCATCGACCATCGACTCTTCTTCCATACGGAAAAGGCTACCTACAGTACGTATGGGAGTCTTAGCGAAATCGAAAAAATCTTGCCGAAATCCGATTTCATCCGATGCAACCATTGTTATCTCGTCAATCTGAAGTACGTAACAGCCATTGAAAAATCAAGTGTCACATTAAAGGAAAACAATTTGCAGATTTCAAGAACGAAAAAGAAAGCATTCGTCGAAGCGTTTACGGAATATTTGGGGAAGCATAGCTAATGATTTTTAATATCGACAATGTCTTCAACCTACTTGTTGAAGCAGAGAGCCTCTTTCTTTGCTTTCTTTTCTCTTTTTCCTTCAAAAAAAAGAAACATTTCATCCTCAAAAGCTGTATTACCATAACATGTTCGCTTCTTGTCGGTTTTTTCTCACAAAGCATCAAAATACCGGATAATATAATTTGCTCTTTATCCTTGACTTATATCCTCGTCTTCCTTACTTTGCCGATTACCTTATCCGTCTGTTTTGAATATTCTTTTTCCTCTTCCTTGTTTCTTTCCATCATTGGTTATTCATTCCGACATATGATCTATCTCCTTTGGCAGCTCCTTTCATATCTAGCAAAAGACCTTTTGCATCTGGAATTGGATAATTTCTCCTATTATTGGTTGATTTTGGCATTAATTTCAATATTGGTCTACCTGCCAGTCGGCTACCTTCTGACGAAAAGAATCCGGATGAATCCGAATATTGCACTACCATCTTTCACAATCATCATCGCCAGTTTCTTCTCCTTGATGATTACCATCGTTTTGAATATCTTTGCACTTTCTTACAATGACAACGAAAACCTGCCGATATCATTGCCCTATGTATTAAACATCTTCGCTTTTGTTTCTTCCGGGATGATCATTCTGCTTTTGATAGGGAATGCAAAGCAAATTGAGCTGGAAAGTGAAATCGTTGCTGTCAACCAATTAAGACATCAAGAAGAAAAACAATATGAAATGACCAAAGAAAGCATCGATCTGATAAATATAAAATGCCATGACCTAAGACACCAGATACGAGAATTAAGTCAAGGAAGGACAATGGTAAGCAAAGAAGAACTTGAATCCATCGAAGATGCCATCCGAATCTACGACACGAAAATGAAAACGGGGAACACTTCATTAGATATCCTTTTGCAGGAAAAATCACTTATTTGCGCAAAAAACAGCATTACCTTCGATTGTATCATAGATGGAAAACAGCTCAAATTCATCAAGGACAGTGACATATACTCCCTATTCGGAAACATCTTAGACAATGCCATAGAATCCTGTTTAAAACTAGAAAACAAGGACCAAAGAACCATTACCTTGAAAGTAAAGAAAATCGCAAATGGAGTCTTCTGCTATGAGGAAAATCCAATCTATACACCAATTTATTTCAAAGATGGCCTTCCGATTTCAACAAAAGGAGATAACCGTTATCATGGCTTTGGTATGAAATCGATTGCCAATATCGTCAATTCCTATCAGGGAACCCTGAAAATAAAATCGGAACGTAATCGTTTTTGCCTCTCCATCTTCTTTCCAGAAAACGAAAACGAATAAAAAGCGAAGCCGTTGAGCTTCGCTTTTTATTATCGTTTTCCTTTATCGTAAGGAATTCCTTCAGCTTTAGGACATCCAGATTTCTTATGACCAATAATCAAAACAACAATAACAAGGAAATAAGGAATGATGTTATAGAAATACATCGGGAGTTCAAGCTTACTTAAGAATGGAATAGAAGAGGAAAGAATTCCAAGACTTTTCAAAAATCCAAAGAACAGGGCGCCAAGGAAAATAAGAAAAGGATTCCAGTTTCCGAAAATCATAATAGCAAGAGCAAGGAAACCAAGTCCACCGACTTGACTCTCAGCAGTCGTTCCATAAGCCGTTGCAATATAAACAAAACCACCGAGTCCTGCCAATGCACCGGATATAGAAGTGCCAAGCAGTCGCATCTTCCCGACATTGATTCCAACACTGTCTGCCGCATGGGGATTCTCACCACAAGCTCTAAGGTGTGTACCTGTTTTACTCTTATAAAGCCAAATAGAAAGGAAAACAAATAATATAATCACTATATAGGTAGAAATATAAGTCTTGTCGAAAAGGAAATTGAGAACCGGGTTTTCCATCACCGCTTTTTGGAAATTTGGATTATAATTTTGAGCAATTAAAACGAAATTTCCATTTCCACGAATTTTTTCATTACCGAAGAAAAGCAGTCCGAAGGCACAAACAATAGCAGGAGCAAGATTATTCAATGCTGTACCGATGATAGTCTGATCAGCTTTCATTTTGATGGCTGCAAATGAGAGTAAAAGAGAAAGAAGAAATCCGCTAACCATGCTGACAAGCATACAGAGTACAAAAAGTCCTTGATTGGCAAGAAGTCTAAGACCTGCATCGGTCGTCTGAATATCGAAATATCCGCCTTTAGTCATCAAGCTGCAGAATATCGCACCGATAAAAGCCCCGAAAATCATCTCACCGTCCAAGGCAAGATTGATAATACCGCTGCGTTCAGCAAAAACACCGCCCAGAGCAACAATCAAGAGAGGTATCATATAAATGATTGTTTGCTGAATGATATAAGTAATATCCATATCATTTTCCTCCTTCTTTGTTTTCCGTTTGCTTTTCAGGAAGCAAATCGATTGTCAAAACATGAAGAAGATATGCACTCTTCTTGTCATTACGCTTCTTGCTTGCACCCGAGAATGTTTCAAGGAAGAAACGGGAGAATCCAGATAGATAAACAATAACAGCAACAATAATATCAGCAAAATAGCGGTTGAATCCAGAAATGGAAAGGAAACTGCCACTAGCAGATATATATCTCATAAATATAGCCGAGAAAATAATACCTATCGGATTGCAATTTGCAAGAAGTGCGACAGGGATACCATCAAACCCATAGGAAGGAAGATTTTGATAAGCACTAAGGAACTGAACTTCAATTCCAGGGTTAAGATAATAGAAGCAACCACCTAGACCAGCAAGACCTCCAGCAATCATCATAGACAATATGATATATTTTTTCTCATTGATTCCAGCATATTTGGCACAGAAATGATTAAGTCCGCATGCCCTTAAGGAATAGCCGAATGTGGTCTTACGCATGACAAACCAAAGAACAATTGCAATAGCAATGGCAATGAAGATTGAAATATCTAGATAACTGTTTTGAGTAAATTCTTTTAGAAACAAACTTGGTGTTCCATTCCCGGTCACTGCAGTCTTAATAAGATAACCGGATTTTCCGGATGTCTTGTTGATCAAATTATGCTGAGTAGAAAAGAACCACGTGAATGAATTGGCCGCAATCCAGTTAGTCATGATACAGATGATTACTTCATTAATTCCGAGTGTAGCTTTCAAAATACCCGGAATTGCACCCCATATCATACCTGCAAGTGCACCAGCCAATACTGCAAGAATCCAGATAAGCACGCCTTGAACAGGCTTTCCAGTAGAATCGATACTTAAAGCTATATACAAGGAAGCAGCCGTTCCTACAAGAAACTGACCAGGTGCTCCGATATTGAAAAGACCAGTCTTATAGGCAATACCAACGGAAAGGCCAGTAAAAATCAAGGGAACAGCATAGAAGAGCATATTGCCAAACTCTTTCAAAGGTTTAAGAGCAGAAAAAGGTCCCATGAAAAGTTGTGCAATACCATTTCCGAGATTGGCACTGCTAATAAGAAAAGAACAGATAACCATAACCAAAATACCGATTACAAAACCGATAAGAATGGACATGATAGAAGAAGAAAAGGAAATTAATGCATCCGAAGAAATCAATCGCCGCTTGTTTTTCGTCATTGTTTGTCATCCCCCGTTTGATAAACAGCATCCATCTCCTGTTTAGTCATTTTTTTGGCACCTGCCATATATAGACCCAGTTCTTCCGAAGTAACCTTTCCACCTTTGAAGAGGCCGACAATCTCGCCTTCATACATAACATAAATGTAATCGGAAAGATTCATAACTTCATCCATTTCCAAAGAAACGAGAAGGACACCACGACCGGAATCTCGGTCTTCTAGAATCCTACGATGAATGGACTCAATGGCTCCTACATCAAGTCCTCTAGTAGGTTGTACTGCGACAAGAAGAGAATGTTCCTTTTCCAATTCACGTCCAACAATAACCTTTTGTTGATTTCCGCCTGACATACTTCTTACGCATGTCTTAGTTCCCTGAGAAGAACGAATATCATATTTGGAAATAATGTCATTTGTATATTCAGTTCTTTTCTTAAAGCGAATGACACCGGCTTTTGAAAAATCTTCCGAACGATATCGTTCAATAACTACGTTCTCATCCATGTTGAAATCAAGAACCAGACCATATTTTTGTCTGTCTTCTGGAATATGGGAAAGACCACTTTGAATTCTTTTTTGAACAGAACAATGGGAAATATCTTTTCCTTCAAAAAGGATTTTTCCTTTTTCGATTTTGCTTAATCCTGTAATACAGGATACAAAATCTATTTGACCATTGCCTTCAATACCAGCAATTGTGACGATTTCACCTTCCCTAACACGAACATTAACATTTTTTAAAGATTTCTTATGTCCTAATTTCGACTTACTGGTAAGATTTTGAATATCCAACAAAGTCTTTCCAGGATGAGATTTTTTCTTATCCAACAGGAACATAACATGTCGACCTACCATAAGAGAAGCGAGTTCTTCGACATTCGTTTCTTTAGTCTTTACGGTCTTAATGAATTTTCCCTTACGAAGAATAGTACATGTGTCACTGACTTCCATAATTTCATTCAATTTGTGTGAAATGAAAAGTATGGATTTGCCTTCTTTGGCAAGAAATTTCATGGTTTCCATCAGCTCTTTGATTTCCTGAGGAGTAAGAACGGCTGTAGGTTCATCAAAAATAAGGATATCGTTATCTCGATAGAGCATCTTCAAAATTTCCGTTCTTTGTTGCATGCCAACAGAGATATCACTTATTTTCTTATCCAAATCAACCTTTAAGCCATACTTGGTCATAAGGTCTTGCACCTTTTTTTTGGCTCTCTTTTTAGAAACAAAGCCAAAATGAGAGGTCTCAACACCAAGAATTATGTTATCCAAAACAGAAAAGCAGTCAACAAGTTTGAAATGCTGATGCACCATACCTATTCCAAGATGGTTGGCATCATTTGGGTTTCTTATTTTTACAGGTTTTCCGTCTTTTAATATCTCACCGGAATCAGCCTGATAAAGTCCGAACAAAACACTCATCAAAGTAGATTTTCCAGCGCCATTTTCTCCAAGTAAGGCATGGATTTCACCTTTTTTCAAACATAAAGTGATATTGTCATTAGCTTTGATACCGGGAAATGTTTTCGTGATGTTGCGCATCTCAATAACATAATTTTCATTTTCCATAGAGAGACCTAACCTTTATTTAATAAATTAGCCCTCTAATTAGAGGGCTAAGTCAACACGGTAGAAATTTACTTATCAAGAGTAATTGTAACGTCTGTAAAGACTTCTTTGCTCCAGAAAGCCTGTTCATTGCAGTCGTTATCAACTTTATCATCAATAGAGATTGTTCCGTTCTTGATACCTTCGAATAATGTCTGATATTCTTCTTTAGTAAAATTCTTGAATCTCCACTCTTCAGTCGGAAGTCCAGTAGAATCTTCTTTAGCACCAAGATTTTGAGCTTTGCCACCTAATTTGCTATCCCATTCGTTCTTATTGAACAACTGATCAAGGACTCTATTAACAGAAACGGAGAGACCTTTCATAGCAGAGGTAAGAACCTGATCCGAAAGACCTTTCTGATCCGTATCTACGCCAATGAGCTTTTTCTCAGGATAAGACTGAGCTGCAGAAACGACAGATTCGACCATAGTTCCACCGCATGCAAAAATAATTTCAGTACCATCTTTATACCATGAATCCATCTGGGTACGAAGATCTGAACCACCAGTAAAGCTAGAACCATACTGATAAGAAACCTTCAAAATAGATTTGATGCCTTTTTCCTTGGAAGCTGCATTGATTCCTTGTGCATATCCATAAGCATAGCGATTGCAAGCAGGATTAGTTCCGCCGCCACCAAAACATCCACCAAGTTTTGTATAACCTTCCTTGACAGCAGCATATCCAGCCATATAACCAGATTCCTGTTCCTTATAGGTAATGGCAGTAACATTGCTAAGAACTTTATTATTTGCATCAGAAAGAGTAAAACCATCAACAAAAATGAATTTGACATCAGGGTTTTCAGATGCAACTTGAGTCATTGCTGTTGCCTGAAAGTAACCCGGAGCAACAACGACCTTGGCACCATTTTTAATTGCAAGTTCCATAGCGGCGACACGATCATTATCCGTTGCATTAGAACCATTTGCCGGTTGATAATACTGATAAGTCTTGTTGTTCTTTTTAGCAAAATCAACCGCTCCGTTATAAGTACCTTCGTTAAATCCACCATCTTTCAGCATTCCGACATCTGTAACAACACCAATTTCAGCTTTAGCAGTGGCAGAACCAGTAGTACTGGTTTTATCACTTCCCTTTGTCTCACCACAACTGACCAATCCAAGACCCATACCGGCGACAGCAATGACAGAAAGAATCATCTGCTTTTTCATACTTTTTCCCCTCCTTTTAGTATGAAACGTCTTTTCTTGAAAAAATGGACTTCTCGAGATGAGAAGCCCCAATTTAGTCCACGATCTTAGACTGATGTCTGTGGATTAAACGGATAGACTTCTGTTTAATGGTCAGAAGGTAGAGACAGGGTAGCCATACATTTACCCAATATATCCATTTCTTTCGGGTGGTATTCTATCATACCGGTTTTGAAAAGCATAGTTTTTTTCAAAAAAAGAAATCGATTATATCTCGTCCATTTTTATTCAAATTCTTTTTTTACAAGAAATTTTCGCTTTTATATATATGGTTGAATTATTTTGCCAAAATGACCTATTCTGAATAAAAAAAGAGTTGAATAATCATATTTTAATTTTTTATGAAACCGCTGTCAATATAAACACTTGTTCACTTTTTAAGTGGAATTTTAAAGATTTAAAAGAAATAAGAGAAAAGTGCGCAATTAAAGAAAAAGTTAAATTCAACAAGTTGATTAAGCCGAAACGAAATATTACAATATTCCTGTAAGTCAAAGAAAGGACAAGAAAAAATGTTAGTTAACGCTACACGTATGTTAAAACTTGCTAAGCAAGGTCATTATGCTGTCGGTCACTTCAATACCAACAACCTCGAATGGACAAAAGCCATTCTCACCACTGCCCAAGAGCTTAATTCTCCGGTAATCATTGCTACCTCAATGGGTGCTGGAAAGTATATGGGTGGTTACAAAGCAGTTGCGGCTCTTGTTAAAGCTTTAGATGAAAGTTTAGGAATTACAGTTCCTGTTGCTTTACATTTGGACCATGGTAATTTTGAAGCTGCAAAAGCATGTGTCGCTGCTGGTTATACTTCCATCATGTTTGACGGATCCTCTCTTCCTTTTGAAGAGAACATCATGAAAACCAAGGAACTTGTGAACCTTGCTCATGATAAAGGACTTTCCATAGAAGCTGAAGTTGGGGCTATCGGCGGTACAGAAGATGGAATCACTGCAGACGGAGAAGTTGCTGATCCTGAAGAGTGCAAAAAGATTGCTGAATTAGGAATCGATTTCCTTGCTGCTGGTATCGGAAATATTCATGGTATTTATCCAAAGGATTGGAAAGGTTTACATTTTGATGCTTTAGATAAAATCAACAAAGCCACAGGCAATATCCCGCTTGTTTTACATGGTGGAACTGGAATTCCGGATGACCAAATCACTCATGCTATCAAAGAAGGCATTTCAAAAATCAATGTAAATACTGATTGTCAGTTGGTTTTTGCTGCAGCTACTATTAAATATTGTGCAGAAGGTAAAGCTGACCCGACTAGTGAAAATCTTGAAAAGGGATATGATCCCCGTAAGCTTTTAAAACCTGGCTATGAAGCAATCAAAGCCAAGGTTGCAGAGAAAATCAAGCTCTTTGGTTGTGAAGGCAAAGCTGACGAATTCTTCAAAATTTAAGAATAAAAG
>DHKM01000013.1:23868-43129 GCA_002404835.1 Caryophanales bacterium UBA4694
GGGTAAGCAACAAAAGAAACTCATCATTTGAAAACACTGAGTTATTTTCTCTTTCATACCTTTTATTTCAAACTTGAAGTGGTAAAATAATATTGTTATTGGAGGTTCCTATGGAATATTGTAAATTTATCGACGGTTTGCCAAGAATTGTGAACATCATCATCGCAATTTTCGGTCCTCTCTCTATTCTCCACGTTATTTATGCTATCATCAATGATGTCAGCAAGAATAACTTGGTTGCTCTTGTTCTTGATCTTCTCAGCTTTATTGCTGGTATCTTCATTTATTGGATCTTAGATATTGTTTGGATTATCTGCAAACATAAAGTTTTCACTTGGGCTGATTTAATTAAATAATCACAAATGTAACAAAAGCTCCGAACCATAAAGGTCGGAGCTTTTTTACTTTGTCAAATCTGCAAACCAGCAAGGAATTATTTTTCGAAAATCGAGTGGATTAATCTCTACTTGATAGCCACGTTTTCCGCCACTGACCATGATCGTTTCAAAAAGTTGTGCGGTTTCGTCAAAATACGTTTGAAATACTTTTTTCATTCCTATAGGAGAACATCCACCATGTACATAACCGGTCAAAGGAAGCAGTTCTTTTTGAGGAATCAATTCTATATTTTTCTCCTGACAAGCTTTGGCCGCTTTTTTCAAATCCAGTTCACAAAGGACTGGAATTACAAAAACATAGTGTTCTTTCGATTTGCTTACACAAACCAAGGTCTTAAAGACTTTTTCAGGGTTTTGGTTCAGAATATTTGCAACTTCTGCTCCTGATATCGCCTTTTCCGGGTCGTATTCATGAGAGATATAGGAGATTTTTTTCTGTTCCAATTCTCTCATGACATTTGTTTTTTCCTCTTTCTTTTCTTTTTTACTCATCTGATTTTTCTTCTCCTAAAACTATAGAATCTACATTCTTTACACCATTCAAAAAATCAATTGCAGTCATCTTCTTCTTTCCAGGTCTTTGAAGTTCCTGAAGAAGAACTTGCCCTTTTGTTAATTGCAACGCAAGTTGCTTTTTTGAAGGTCTGATCAAAGAGCCCACCTTTGTTGTTACTTCATCATTGAAATAGCTTGCTTTATAGATCTTCAAGATTTGATTTCCATTGAACAAATAACCACCTGGGGTCTCACTTAACGACCGAACTTGATTGACAAATGAATTCGGATCCGTATCTAATCTAAGAATCTCTTCCTCTTTCTTGATGGATGGACAAAAACTGATTTTGTTTTTATCCTGAGGTTTCCCTTCCAGTTTTCCTTCGAAAAACAAAGGTAATGCTTCCGTAGCTAAATCCAATGCAGTTCTGCTAAGCTTATTGGCAAGTGAAGTATAGTTGTCATCGGCATCTATTTGAAGTTCTTTAACAGCGAATACATCCCCTGCATCCATTTCATGAACCATCTGCATAAGTGACACACCTGTAACCTTGTCTCCATTCCTCAAGGCATATTGTATTGGGGCAGCTCCCCTATACTTGGGAAGCAAGGATGCATGCAAATTTAATGGCCTATATTTAGAAAGAGAAAGTACTTCATCCGAAATCATCTGCCCATATGCAAAAGTCAAAAGAAGGTCCGGTTGAAGATTCTTGATGAATCCAAAATCTTGGTTCAAACGATGAGGCTTATGTACAGGAATCGCTAATTCCATCGCTGTTTTGCAAACCGGCGAAGCTTCAATTTCATTGTTTCTTCCACGAACCTTATCTTCTTTTGTAACTACACCGACAATATTAAATCCACGTTCGACTAATCCTTTCAGACAATCGGCACTAATCTGAGGAGTCCCGAGAAATACGATTTTCTTTTCACAATTCATTCGTTTACCTCTATATATTCTTGAACAGGAATATGGTATCATAAAATTGCTTGGAGGGAAATTGATATGGTTTCAATGTTCGTAGATTCCATCGTACCTGGAGTAAATCTGAATGGAAGTCAACTTTGGCTTCTTTATTTATTTCTTTTCTTATTTGCCGATGTTCTTGGCTATTTAATAGAGGTCCTTTTCCGCAGAATTTTCTCGGCTAAAAAATGGGTTAACCCTGGTTTTATGAAAGGCCCATGGTTACCATTATATGGATTTGGTTGCTGTATCATGTTCACCTTCTGTTGGCTGATGCTGTGCTATTTTCCTCTTCCAAATAATTCCCATTTCTATAATCCTACCGGAAATTTGTTCAATAGCACAATTAAATGGGGACCAAACGTCTATGACTTGATTCCAATTTCAATCATGGGTTTGTCCCTTATTGCCTTGGAATTCATTGCTGGACTGATTTTTGTCAAAGGATTCAAAGTTAAACTATGGGATTATTCCAATATGAAAGGAAATATTCTAGGAATAATCTGCCCAGTTTTTGATATTATTTGGTTTGCTGTTGCCATCATTTATTATTATCTTATCAATCCGTATGTATATCAAATAACCGTTGATGTATATCATTTTGTTGTTGACGCTAGCGGATATATCAAAGTTCTTCCAATATTCTTTTTTGGAGTTATCTATGGATTAATGCTCTATGATTTTGTTTCTTCCATTGGTTTGTTCAGCAAAGTCAGACAATATGTCAAGAAGAGCGGAATCAGTGTCAACTATACTAAATTCGTATATGAACAGAAAGAAAGACTATCACTTAGCAAAAAGAAGTTCATCGAAGCTCTTCCTAAACTGATACAAGAGAATATCGAAAAAGAAAAGAACAAGCAAAAAAAAGAGAAGAAAGTTAAAAGTCTGCTCCGAGATTTGTTCCTTATTAACCCTGACCAAGAATATTCATACGACAATGCCTTTGGAGAAGATAATAGACCCAAAAGGACAAACGAAGAAAACAAATAGATTTAAGGCGAAAGAAGCCCTTTCTTTCGCCTTTTTGTATCTTTAAGAAGAATTTGATTGAAATTTTTTATATAATAAAAAACTTAGGAGGAAAATAATTTATGAATATTGGAATAATCAGCTTAGGTTGTGCAAAAAACCAAGTCGATTTGGAAGAAATACTTGCCTATTTGAAAAAGAACGGATTTGAGACTGTCCAAGATCCGGATTTGGCCGATATCATTTTGATTAACACTTGCGGATTCATTGATGCTGCAAAAAAAGAAAGCATCGATGCCATTTTAGAAATGATCGAATATAAGAAACCGGTCGTTGTTACTGGATGCCTAGCAACAAGATATCTCGAAGATTTGAAAAAAGAGATTCCCGAGGTCAGTCTTTGGATTCCGCTAGAAGATTACAAGAACTTCGGTGATAAATTCCAATCCCTCATAAAAGACAAAAAACTTTCCGGAAAAATCGATCCAACTCAGCGTGTATTCATTTCCCCTAAAAGGGAAGCCTATCTTAGAATAAGTGACGGATGCAATAATTTCTGCACGTTTTGCGCTATCCCATATATTCGAGGAAGATTCAAATCCGTACCCTTCGAGACCTTGAAAAAAGAAATTGAAGACTTAGAGAAGGAAGGCGTACGCTCTCTTACGGTAATCTCTCAGGACACAAGCATGTATGGAAAAGATATAGGACTTTCCCTTACTGACTTGGTAAAAGAAATCGTAAAGCACAAAGGCTTTGATTTTGTCAAACTTATGTATCTTTATCCTGACGAAGTTGACGATTCGCTGATTGAACTTTTTAGTCAGAATTCCAACTTAACCCCGTATTTCGATTTACCTGTTCAGCATTTCTCCGACCCTGTATTAAGAAGAATGGGAAGAAGAGGAACAGAGCAAGATATCATCGATTTGATTCATAAATTCAAGGAAAGAGTTCCTAACAGTGTCTTAAGAACAACAATTATGGTAGGTTTTCCCAAAGAAACCGACGCTGATATCGAAGAGTGCTTAAAGCAAATGAAAGAAATCCGTTTTGACCACCTTGGATGCTTTATGTATTCACCAGAAGAAGGCACACCAGGAGCAAAGATGGACGGTCAAATTGATGCTAAGACAAAACGCAAGCGCTACAATCAGATCATGAAGGAACAGAAGAAGATTTCATATGCTTTAAATAAAGAAAGAATCGGAAGTGAGGTCACTTGTTTGATCACAGAATACGACGAATCCGATTTTTCCTATAAGTGCATTTGCAATCTCTATGCCCCAGACGATGTAGATGGTGGCTTGAAGCTTTATTCGAAGATTCCTTTAGTTCCAGGTGACTTAGTTAAAGCAAAAATCGTTAATGCATTCTTCTATGATTTGGAAGGTGAAGTCATTGAACTAATCAGACACGAAGAAACAAATTAGTTGAGGTTTTATGATTTTCGGAAAACATATAAATCAATTTTATAAAAAATACTGGTATTATTTTCTTTTACTGATTTTTTTTGACGTTTCAGTTGATGTTCTCCAATTATTTATTCCAAAAATAACTGGAGGAATCATTACTTTACTTAGAAACGCTCCAGAAGAATTCATAAATGGAAAAGTTTCCCAAATTATCATCGATAATAAATCAATCGATATTCCTTTCTATTACCAAAACATGCAAATCACTTTAATTTCATTGACTGTTCTGTCCATTTGCATCTTTTTGGGAAGAATGGGTTGGCGTATATCCAGTGCTAGGATTGGTGCCAAAATCGAGCGAGATCTTAGGAAAGAAATGTATCAAAATATACAAAAACTATCGCTTACTTATTTTTCTAATAAAAAAGTAGGTGGACTGCTTTCTTATTTTACAAGTGATTTGCAATCTATTAAAATGCTTTTTTCTGATGGAATGATTTTATTGATTGATTTCACTGTTCTAGGTTCTTTATCTTTTATTTTCATGCTTCAATCGTCTGTTCCACTTGCATTGATTTGTGTCATCCCTCTTCTTCTTTTTGTTATTCTCGGAAGCACGGTTATGAAAGGAGAAACAAAAAGGTCGAAACAAGCTGGTGACGCCTTTGAAGATCTCAGTGATTACACCGAAGAAAACCTCCAAGGTTTTGCCGTTATAAAGGCATTCCGTAAAGAAAAAGAAAAATACAGCGGATTCGATTACTATGCTTTACAGGCTGAAATAAAGAACATCAAATTTGCAAACTATTCTTCTTTGTTGGATGGAGGAATTAACATTATCATCCTTATTATGTATCTTCTACTCCTAGGCTTTGGTGCCTATTCTTTAATTGAAGTCAATCCAACTTTGCTTGGAAACATAAAAGATTCAGGACAATTTATTACTTTTGCTGGTTATACGGATACCTTGATTTGGCCGTTAATGGCTTGTGGAATTCTTATAAACGAAGTCTCGAATGCTAAAGCAGCAAGCCAAAGGATCTCGACTATCTTGGATGAAAAAGAATTACAACCTGATACGAATAATTGCCTTTCACATTCTTCAATTAAAGGACTAATCGAATTCCGGAATTTGAATTTCACCTACCCTCAAAGTAAGGAACCTGCCGTAAAAAACATTTCATTTAGGATAAAACCGGGAGAAATGATTGGAATCATTGGAAGAACAGGGAGTGGAAAAAGTACATTGGTAAGTCTTCTCGAAAAGCTTTATGAGATTCAACCAGGACAACTATTTATCGACGGAGACGATATCAACCTATGGAAAAAGGAAGATCTCCGCGAACATATTGGATTTGTTGCACAGACAAGTTATCTTTTTTCCGGAACCGTGAAAGACAGTATAGCTTTTTCAGAATCAGATTCTAGTCAGATTGACGAAAGTAAAATGGTTCAAGCTGCAAGGTTCGCTTCCGTCGATCAAGATATCTCGCAAATGGAAAACGGATATTCTACATTAGTTGGAGAAAAAGGTTCTTCGGTCAGTGGTGGGCAAAGACAAAGAATTTCCATTGCGCGAGCAATTTACAAGCATCCTGACGTCTTGATTTTGGATGATTCTTTAAGCGCTGTTGATGCAGACACAGAAAAAAACATTCTTTCCAACATTCGATCTCTTGAAAACAAAATCACTACTTTAATCATAACCCACAGAATATCCGCACTTGAAAACTGCGACCAAATTCTTGTGCTTGATAATGGAGAACTTATCGGAAAAGGAACACATAACGAACTGCTTGAAAATTGTCCACTATACAAAAATATCAACGAAATGCAGAAACTAGAAAAGGAGGTGAACTAAAATGGATGAATCCATCGAAGAACAAAATTCCTCCTATTCCATAAAAGACATGAGGATAATGAAAAGTTTCCTCAAATACTTGAAACCATATCGGACCTCTTTTTCACTTTTGGTTTTCTTTGATATTTTCGTCAATTTTTCTTGGACTGCCGAATCCTTATTCTTTTCTTTAGTAATCGACTCAATTTCCGATTTTGAAAAAGGACTTTATTCTTTTCAACAAACCAAAAGCAGTTTTTTCCTTTATGGGGGACTTACTTTTTCTTTGCTTTTTTTTGCCTCAATTGGAACATATATCGTATCTTTCTATTTGAGGAAGATAGGACAGAAAATAATCTACGATTTCAGGAAAGACATGTTTTCTCATGTTTTAAATCTTTCCCAAAAGCAGCTTAAAAGTCTCAAAACAGGTTCATTCGTCACAAGAATAACAAACGATACACAGAACCTTTCGACATTTTTCAGTGATATTTTCCCTTCCTTTTTAAGAGCCATATTATCCTTGGTCATCATCCTTTCCATATCTTTCTACCATGCAGGAGTCTATGCCTTTGTATTTCTTGCCTTCCTTCCTTTCGTTTTTATCATCTCTTCGTTTTTTTCCAGGAAAGCCAGAAGACATTATCTTGGAGAAAAAGATGCCATTTCAAAAATGAATTCCTTCCTTTCGGAATCCTTCTCAGGTATCCAAGTCATAAAAACATACCACAAAGAAGAAAAGAAAATGCTGGAATTCGAGCAAAAGAACAATGATATTTATAAAAACTATGTAAAAAGCCAAGATCTTTTTGCCTTTTTCTACCCTTCCATGTATTTACTTCAGATGGTCTGTGTACTTATTATTTGCATCTTTTCAATTCCAGCCGTCTACAAAGGAATCCTTTCCGTTGGTGTTTTCTATCTTCTCATAACATATTCAAGTCAATTCTTCCAGCCTATTCAGCAATTGAGCCAACTACAAAATACGATACAATCCGTACTTTCCTCTGCTACAAGAACCCAATTTGTTCTGGATATGAAGCCAGAAATCGTCAATCAGAAGAATAGTGTAGATGTTAACAAATTCAAGGGAAAAGTCGAATTCAGAAACGTCTATTTCAAATACGAAGATGGTCAGGATTATGTCTTGAAGGATGTGAGTTTCATCATTTATCCTGGGAAAACCGTGGCTTTTGTTGGCCCGACTGGAGCTGGAAAAAGCACCATCATTTCGCTGATTTCGAGAACTTATGAACCTGACAAAGGTCAAATTCTAATTGATGATATTGACATAAAGAAATATTCACTTGAATGCTTGAGAAGAAACATCGGAATGATGATGCAAGACGTATTTTTGTTTTCTGGGACAATCAGCGAAAATATTTCGCTAGGGGATAAAAGTCTTTCCGAAGAAGAAATTGAAAATAATGCTCGATTTGTCGGAGCAGACCGAATTATCAACAAACTACCTCTTAAATATCAAGAACAGGTTAGCGAAAAAGGAAACAATTTTTCTTCCGGAGAACGGCAGCTTATCTCTTTTGCTAGAACGCTTTCCTATCATCCTAGCCTTATGCTATTAGATGAAGCAACGGCGAATATCGATACTGAAACGGAGAACATCATAGAAGACTCTTTATCTAGAATGAAGAATATATCAACAATGATCATAGTTGCTCATCGCCTTTCCACCATAAAACATGCAGATCACATTTTCGTAATAAAAAAAGGCAGTCTAATCGAAGAAGGAAATCATCAAGAACTACTGAAAATGAAAGGAACGTATTATAATCTTTATAGACTTCAGAATATGGAGAAAAATTTAAATCAAGGAGAATAGACACATGAGAACGATAAAGCTCTATGATACATATGAAGGCAAAATAAGGGAATTCAAGCCAATCGATAGCAAGGAAGTAGATATTTATTACTGTGGACCGACCGTCTATAATTATGTTCACCTGGGAAATTTCAGACCTACCGTTACTTTTGATCTTCTTTCTCGATTCTTAAAAGAAGAAGGATATGAGGTTAAATGTGTAAGCAACTATACGGACATCGATGATAAAATCATCAAGGAATCCCAAAAGGAAGGGAAAACTGAAAAAGAACTCAGCGAGTTTTATATTAAAGCTTACGAAAATTGCCTAGATAAACTAAACATCCTTCCTCTTTATGCTCACCCAAAAGCTAGCCAATATATTGATTATATGGCTTCTTTTATCAAAAAAATGATGGATATCGGTGCCGCATACCAGAGTAAAGACGATATCTTCTTTTCTATTGATACAGACAAAACATATGGCAATTTATCTAAACAGAACATCGAGGATCTCGTAAGTGGATCCAGAATTGATGTAAACTCAAACAAGAAGAACCCTCTAGATTTTGCCTTATGGAAACTTACAGACGACAAAGGAATCAAATTCGATACGATAATCGGAAGAGGAAGACCAGGTTGGCATACTGAATGTGTATGTATGGTTAATGATGTCTTCAAAAAACCATTGATTGATATCCATGGAGGAGGATTTGATTTGAAATTCCCACACCACGAAAATGAAATCGCCCAATCCGAAGCCGTGAATCATACCAGACTTGCAAACTACTGGATGCATGTCGGTTTTCTGTTGACTGATGGTGTCAAAATGAGTAAATCCTTAGGAAACTCCATTCTAGCAAAAGATGTCCTTGAACGTCATAGTGGAAATTCAGTACGTCTTTTCTTCTTATCCACCCATTATCGCGCACCGATTAATTATACCGAAGAGAACCTCAACAATTGTGACAAGCAAATTGCAAAATACCAAAATTCTTACCGAAAAGGTGTCTATAAACTGGAATTATCCGGAAACAAAGAACCCAGTCTTCTGATAGAGGATTATGAGGAAAGTATGAACGCACTTGCCGATGATTTAAATGTTTCCAACTGTATGACTGTCGTTGATAGACTGATTAAATCCATAAACAGCGAGAGCATGAAGAAAGATACGGATACACAGAAACTTTCCAATCTTCTTTATACATTCCATAGAATCACATCTGTATTAGGTTTGGTATTTGATGTCGAGCCTTTGACAGACGAAGACAAGGAAAACTATAAACAATACAATCAAGCCAGAGCCGAAAAAGATTATGCCAAAAGCGATATTTATAGGAAGAAACTTCTGGAAAAAGGAATTTTATGAGTGAAATCATTGATTATATTCCTTATTTAAGAAAAAAGATCGGACATGACAAATGTCTGAGCGTAGGCCTAACAGCAATGGTCTTCAATCAAAAAGGCGAAGTTCTAATTGAGAGACGAAAAGACAATGGGAAATACTGTTTCCCAGGCGGAAGTATCGATTTGAACGAAACGGTTTTGGAAGGACTGAAAAGGGAGATAAAAGAAGAAACAGGAATTGAAATCAAGAACATTTCACTTTTTTCCATACGGTCAGGAGAAAAATGCGATTTTTACTATCCAAATGGGGACATTACTCAATATGTCGATTTGAATTTCTTAGCTGAAGCAGACGGAAGAATAGAAATCAAAGCCCAAGCAAGTGAAACCACTGAAGTTTATTTTTGCCCATTTGACAGACTTCCAAGCAGAGCACAATTCACACCTGGAAGTTCAAGCATGATAGAAAAATATTTAAAAAAGGATTTTCGGATCACAATAGATTGAAAAACCTACCATATTTCCCGATATGATGAATTTAACTAATTGACAAAAGCAATTTGTAAACGGCATTCCAAAAACGGATTGCCGTTTTTTATATATAAAGTTTTTATTGACTTCATCATTGTGCAGTCCGTCCATATTTCGTAAACCTGAAGATCCAATATTGGTTTACTCATAATAAAAACCATTTATTTTATGACTACAACGATGATCAGTAAGTCATTTCCGCTAGTCCTGGTCTCTTCTCAATCAAAAATAGCCTTAAATAGCGATATAAAATCCAAATCAAAATGTCTAAACAATGAATAATCTTCAGATTTCCCCTTTTTTAATATCCGTAAATACAACAGTTCAAACTTATCGAGAAATAAGGATTTTTTCAAAAACATTGTCAATAAATTGTCTTAAATCAAAAATATGAATGCTGAAACATTTCAATATCTTTATGAAAAATAGACCGGACTAGCCGGTCTAAAATCGAATCAGTCAAAAATTTTACGAAGTACCAACGTCTCATCTCTGTCAGGTCCAAGACCGACAACAGAAATATTGGCATGAAGATAATCACGGATGAAGTTAAGATA
Organism: Caryophanales bacterium UBA4694; assembly: GCA_002404835.1. Classification (GTDB taxonomy): domain Bacteria; phylum Bacillota_I; class Bacilli_A; order RFN20; family CAG-288; genus Enterosoma. The sequence continues at coordinate 34,213 of DHKM01000013.1, forward strand.
TTCCTGAGCCTCAATAGGGAAATCTTCAAAGGAGTGTATTTTCTTAGTATCATAATGAGGGATCTTGTGGAAATATTTGTAAACCGGTTTGCATCTGGCATATTCAGGTTCACTAGCAGGAACAGTCTTAATTTCTTTGCCATCCAACTCATAGGCAACACAGATTCTCAAATCATCGACATCCATAAGTACATCGAATAATGTAACAGCAATATCAGTGACTCCGCTAACCATGGACGTATAACCAAGAAGAACAAGGTCAAGGTAACCGACACGTCTAGGCCTATGCGTGACGACTCCATATTCATGGCCTTTTTCACGAATAGCATTTCCCCAGTCATTATTCTGTTCAGTAGGCATAGGCCCTTCACCGACGCGTGTCATATATGCCTTCATAATAGCTAGTACTTTGCTAACTTTTTGAGGAGCAACACCACAATTCACTGGAATAGAAATAGAGGTCGGAGAAGAAGAAGTAACATATGGGTAAGTACCATGATCCAAATCAAGCAACGAACCCTGAGCCCCTTCGAAAACAACTTTCTTACCAGAATCAATATACGAATTAATTAAAACGGAAGTATCAGTAATAAAGGGCTTAATTCTCTCAGCAACCTTCAAAAGGTCTCGATACAACTGATCCTCATCGATGGTTTCCTTTCCAAGTGCAGCCAATTCAGTATTATCGATAGCAAGAAGGCCATGAAGCCTTTCCTTGAGATACTCCGGATATAGAAGATCTCCAGCTCGAAGTCCAATTCTTCTTGCCTTATCACAATAGCATGGACCAATGCCTCTATGGGTTGTTCCGATCTTGTTATCGCCAAGTTTTTCTTCAAACGCACCATCCAATGCAATATGAGAAGGAAGAATCAAATGGCAGCGATTGGAAATCGCAAGATGAAATTCCTTTAACCCTGAATTGAGGTTTTCATCTAATTCATCCAAGAAGGCAAAAGGATTCAATACAACACCATTTGCAATTACATTAAGAACATTTTTGTTGTAAATACCAGAAGGTAAAGAGCGAAGCGCATGCTTGACACCATCGATTTCTACGGTATGTCCTGCGTTATTCCCCCCCTGATAACGAACAACCATATCTGCACCAGTCGCTAGATAATCCGTAAGTTTTCCTTTGCCTTCGTCTCCAAACTGACTACCTTCAACAGAAACAGTATTGTATTTCATTTTAAATTACCTCTTTTCCATTTCTTCAATGATACGATCCGCAATAAGAACACCAGATGCACCCGCTTGAGCCAAGCCCCTTGTAATTCCAGCTCCATCGCCGCCGCAATAGACATTGGGAAGTTCCTTAAGTTCAAGATTTTCATCAACATTTGGTCTTGCAGAATAGAATTTTGCCTCAACGCCATATAGAAGTGTATGTTCCGTAGCAATTCCCGGAGTAACGTGATCCAAGGCTTCAATCATATCGATAATAGATTGCAAGGTTTTATAGGGAAGACATAGTCCCAAATCTCCAGGAACAGCTTCTTTCAATGTAGGACGAATAAATCCCTTGCGAATTCTTTCCGGGGAGGATCTTCTTCCACGTTTTAGATCTCCGTATTTTTGTATGATAACAGAGCCACAACTTAAACGATTTGCCAAAGTAGCCAAATCTTTGGCATATTGATTAGGATCATCAAAGGGAGCCGTAAACTTATGAGAAACAAGGAGAGCAAAATTTGTGTTTTCAGAACCAAGTTTCGGGTCGGAAAAACTATGTCCATTAGCCAGCATAACGCCGTCATCATTCTCAATGACGACATGACCACTAGGATTAGAACAAAACGTTCTCACTGTTGTTCCCTGACTAGAATTAAATAAGAACTTTCCCTCATAAAGATATTTATTAATATCCTGCATGACAACGTTAGAAGTTTCAACGCGTACACCAATATCAACCTGATTGTTAACAAAAGAAATGTCGTGCCTTTTAAGCATTTTTTGTAAATAAGAAGATCCTTCTCTGCCAACACCGAGAACCACTTTCTTTGCATCAATGCGTTTTCCGTTTTTGAGCAGCAATCCTTTGACTTGATGATCGACTACATCAATATCGATAACATCGCTGAAAAAAGAAAATTCAACGCCTTTTTCCATCAAATAATTTTGAATTTTGGAAAGAATCTTTACATTTTCTTCTGTGCCTAAATGACGCACTTCGGCTCTAAGAAGAAGAAGGCCAGCACCAGCAGCCTGCTTTTCAATTTGTCTTACTTCATCGGTGTATGGATCTGTGATTTCTTTAGTAGCTCCAAATTTTAAATTCACTTGATCGCAATAATCAATCAGAGATACAAGATGTTCCGGAGTAATATAATCCGTAAGCCATCCGCCAAACTTCGTAGTTTTATTGAATTTTCCATCACTAAAAGCGCCGGCACCACCAAATCCAGAAGTCATTGAGCATGCAGGCAAGCATCCTTGATATTTTCCGTTATTCGGACAAGATGTAACCAAATGTTCCAGAATCGGACATTTTCTCTTTGTGATGTCTTTTCCTTTATCAATTAGAACGACTTTCAAATGTGGATTTTTTTCGATGAGACGGTAGGCACACATATAACCTGTCGGACCACAGCCAACAATTGCAACATCATATTCCATTATTTTGGTTCCCAAGATTAGTTATATCACTTTCAAACCAGAAAAAGAAATAATCTTCTTAACTAATATACCTAATTTTTTCTATGAACTAGGAAAACCATAAAAAAAAGGGTATAATGAACAAAATATATATATTTATATATTACAAAATCTAGGAGATTTTTATCTATGTATGATTATCTAATAGTTGGTTCAGGTCTCAGCGGTGCCGTCTTTGCTAATCTCGCAAGAAAAAAAGGAAAAAAAGTAATTGTTATTGAAAAAAAGCCAGTTTTAGCTGGAGCAATAAGGTCAGAAAGAAAAGATAATATAGACGTACATCTCTATGGTCCACATATTTTCCACACCTCTGACAAGGAAGTCTGGGACTATTTTTGCTCTTTTTCTGAAATGAATAACTTTGTAAATTGCCCTCTTGCCAACTATAAAGGAAAGCTCTATCATCTTCCATTCAATATGAATACCTTCAATGCTCTTTGGGGAGTTATCACACCAGAAGAAGCATTAGCCAAAATCAATTCACAACGCAAGGAAATGGAAGGCAAAGAACCCAAAAATCTCGAAGAACAAGCCATTTCTTTGGTCGGGAACGATGTTTTCACTACATTAATCAAAGGATACACAGAAAAACAGTGGGGAAGAGATTGCAAGGACCTTCCGGCCAGCATAATCAAAAGACTTCCAGTAAGATTTTCTTACAACAACAACTATTTCAACGACAAATACCAAGGCATTCCAGTTGATGGTTATACCGCTGTAATCGAAAGAATGCTTGGAGAAGTTGAAGTAATCTATAATACAGATTATCTTGAAAAGAAAGATGAACTTAACAAACTTGCGAATCATATTATTTATACAGGGGAAATTGATCGATACTTCGGTTATTGTTTCGGTCATTTACAATACCGGACGCTTCGTTTTGAAACAGAACGCTTAGAAAAAGAAAACTTCCAAGGCAATGCTGTCATCAATTATACAGAACGTGAAGTTCCATTCACAAGAATTGCGGAACACAAATGGTTTAATCCTAGAGAAAGCAAAGTTACTTATATTACAAAAGAATATCCAAAAGAATTTGAAGAAGGAGACGACCCTTTCTATCCTGTCAGCAATGAAAGAAATGCAGCTCTCTATAAAAAATACGAAGAATTATCCAAAGAAGAAAAGAATGTCACATTCATGGGAAGACTAGGAATGTACAAATATTTCGATATGGATGATACAATCCGTGCAGTAATGGATAAATTCAACGAAATCGACAAATAATCATCTCTCAAAAAGCAGGAGTCACTGAAGCTCCTGCTTTTTCTATACAAAAAAGGCCAACCGAATTGGTCAGCCATGAAATTCATAATCCTACTTTGAGGAATGCTCTTTCTTCCACTGTTCAGTGAGCTTCTTATCCTCATCCAGAATGGCTCCCCATTCCTTGATGTCTTTGATGGATGGGACAAATACATATGGGCGATTACGGAACAATCCATAATAATCAAAACCAAATCCAACGATATATCTCTGTTCATCCGTTCTAAGACCAGTGAAATCAGCAAGTTCATCAAATTTTACTTCTTTGCTTTCTCTCTTAATTAAGATACAAACATAAAGATGCTTAGGATGATAAGTGTTCTGGACAAACTCCTTAAGGAAATGCATGGTAATACCTGTATCGATGATATCTTCGATTATGACGACATCTTTTCCTTCCAAGGAATGATCCGGTCCTTTCTGGACTTTGACTTCACCAGTCGTACTGGTCCCATCATAGGAACTGACCTTAATCGTATCGAGTTGACATGGTGTATAGATATGCTTGACGAGCTCATACATGAACGGAAGTGCACCATTCATAACGCCAAGAAGAATCGGAACTCCATTTGCATTTTCTTCGAGCTTGTTGTCGATTTCTTTTCCAAGTCTGTCACAAATGCGGACAATCTCGTCTTCAGAAAGAATCAGTTTTTCCATAGGTATTCCCCACTTTCAATATAAATACCAAAATATTATAATCCATGTTCTTTTCTTTTATACTTGTTTTTTTGAAATCTTACCATTTTCATTCAAAGAAAAATGAAAAAACAACATAAAACGAGAATGAATTCTGTTCTCAAAAATGAAAGAAAGAAAAAAATTTAAAAAAAGTATTGCTTTTTAGATTAAGAATTGAGATAATATTTGAGCTTCGCAAAACGAAGTAAAAAATCAATCGTGGATCCTTAGTGTAGAGGCCTATCACGTCTCCCTGTCACGGAGAAGATCACGGGTTCAAATCCCGTAGGATCCGCCATTCTTGCAGGCGTAGTTCAGTGGTAGAACATTTCCTTGCCAAGGAAAATATGCGGGTTCGATTCCCGTCGCTTGCTCCATCGTTAATTGATGCATGGATAACATGCATTTTTTTGTTTTTAATTTTTTTCTTGCATTCTACTAACAATTTCGATAAAATTTCTCCCAGGGTTTAATTGAAATGAAAAACAAAGAAAAGAAATCTAACTCCATCGCTATTCAAAAGAAAGCTAATTGTTTTGGATTCGTTTTTTGTTCTTCATACAAATCAGTTTCAGCAAATTGAGAGGGGACTTGTCTAAAGTCCCCTCTTTTTTTGGCCCAGAAAAGAAAGGAGCTGTATATGAATGAAGAAGTAAAGAGTGTTCATCCCAATGGATTGATCCTCGAAGTCGATGAGAATCCCAAAAAGATCTCCAGTTGGATTGTTCTTGCAATTCAACACGTTCTGGCTATGTTTGTCGCTTGTGTAACCGTCCCTCTTCTTGTTTTTTCCGGTACTACAGTCGTTTTGAACAATGTCACCTATAATCTGAGTTCATTGATGCTAGCTCCGACTCTTTTCTCTGCCGGAATCGGAACTTTGTTCTATCTTTTCATCACAAAATTCAAATCACCTGTGTTCCTGGCCTCTTCCTTTGCATATATGGCTGCTATGTCGGAGGCAATCAAGGTCGATGCTACTGCCGGAAAAGTCAATTTATGGATTCTGCCCATCGGAATGCTTATGGTTGGAATCGTCTACTGTCTTGTTGCTCTTCTCATCAAGATTTTCAAAGTGGATTGGCTGAACAAGCTTCTTCCTCCTATTGTCGTCGGTCCGGTCATCATGGTCATCGGTCTCTCCTTAGCAGGGAGTGCCATCAGCAATCTTACCGCTACAAGCGGAAGCGGAATGTCGTATAATTGGTGTGCAATCATTTCTGGTCTTGTTGCCATGATTGTTACTGCACTTTGCTCTCATTATGGAAAGAAAACATTAAATCTCATTCCGTTTGTCATGGGTATGCTTGCTGGTTATCTTGTCGCGGCAATATTTACATTCATTTCCTTAGGAATCTCTGATCCAACCATCAAAAGTTATTTCCAGGTCATCAATTTTGATCCGATTCTTGACCTCTTCACTAAAGTCGAGGGCGGAAACAGAGTCGCTAGTGTTACCATCCAGTCTTTCTTGGATTATCCGAAATTCCTTTTCCTTGTCGCCAGTCAGGGCGGTGATAGCATTGTCCCGCTTACCGGTTCCGCCGTCGGTCAGGCTTGCTTGATCTTCATCCCTGTTTCCTTGGTTACCATTTGCGAACATATCGGCGACCATAAAAATATGTCTGGTATCCTTCAAAGAGACCTTTTACAAGAACCTGGATTGACCAGAACATTAATGGGAGACGGAATTGCAACCGCACTTTCCGGTTTCTTCTGCGGAGCTGCAAATACTACTTACGGTGAAAACGTTGCTGTCGTCGGCGTCACAAAGATCGCTTCCACAAAAGTTATCGCACTTGCTGCCATCTTCTCCATTCTTTTAGGATTTATCTCCCCTGTCATGGCCTTCACGGAAACTATTCCTGGATGTGTTACTGGTGGCGTCTCATTGATTCTCTATGGTTTCATTGCCTCATCCGGTGTCAAGATGCTTATCCACGAAAAAGTAGATATGGGCAACACAAAGAACATCTTTGTAGCCTCCATCATCTTGGTAGCAGGTATTGGCGGACTTGTCTTCTCCTTCGGAAGCGGAAAAGGAAGCGTAAGCATTACGGCAGTTTCCGTTTCCATGATTCTTGGCATCATCATGAACGCCATTCTCAGAGACAAGAAAACAGTTACCGAAAACAAGTAAATCGATTCGATGATAAGGAAGAGACATTTGTCTCTTCCTTTTTCTTTGTTCTTAATTGTTGTAAAATAATGACTATGAAAAAAACAATTTTCCAATACCTACAATGGTCAAATCCAAAGCCAATGGCAAATTCAGCTGAAGAAGAATTTTTCTATCATCATGCCTCAAACTTCAACAGCAAAACAAATATCTATAACGATACCTCAAGCATTTATGGATTAATAAGAGCTTGCATCATATTGGAAGGCGAACGAAACAGGGAGGAACTTGATTATTTTCTACAGACGTTCCCGAAAGAGGCTTTATCCCTTCCATCCGTCATGAAAAACGCAAAAAATAAACTTCCCTATTTAAAGAAAGGAAGCAAAAGAATCTATATTCCAACTTTAAACGAGGAAGTGAACGATTTGTATTATAGGGATATGAAACTTCTTTTAGATGGAAAATATGAAGGCTTGTTTAAAGGGGATTCGTCTTTTTACGTCGATCCGTTTGAGACATATGGAAGGGCGCTTTTCGACTCAACTTTTACAAGGCTGATTCGTTTGGATATACAAGAAAATGATCTTTGTGGTTTTTATCATCCTTTTTTTGAAACAGTCTTCATTCTTGATAACAAAGGCTGCTTAGTACAAGAAATCCCACTTTTTGATGAGAAATTAAAATATCCGAATAAAGAAAACCTCTTCGAAAGGCTTGATGAACTTATGAAAAGTTATTTCAGTGCAGATAGAGAAAGGTTCCTCACCTCATTAAAAGATTTAAAACTCATTTCACAGCAATTATATGAGGATATCAAAAATTTTCTGGGAGAACAGATAAAATAATATGACATTCAAAATCATCACTTTAGGCTGCAAAATGAACGCCTATGAATCCGAAGCACTGAAAGAAAAACTTTTGGCAAATGGATTTAAGGAAACAAACGATAATGCAGACTGTTATATCGTCAATACATGTGCCGTTACACACATGGCCGAAAAAAAGGATATGAAAACCGTTAGGGATATTCAAAGAGATCATCCCGATTCCAAGATTTTTGTTATGGGCTGTTCAAGCCAAATTCATAAAGAAATGTATTTGGAAATCGAAAACGTAAAGGCTGTATATGGAACCTTCCACAAAGACGAAATGGCACAATGTATTATGGAAGGACGAACTCCTGGAGACCAGGTCAATTCAGATTTCCGAAGTTTTACCTTCGATAATCTTTCAATCAGCAAAGGAAAACATGAAGCAAGGTCTTATATCAAGATTCAGGATGGATGCGATAACTTTTGTTCATATTGTATCGTTCCCTATTCTAGAGGAAGATCTCGATCACGAAATCATCAAAGCATAATGGAGGAAATGAAGAGGCTACTTGATAATGGAGTAAAGGAAATTATCATTGGTGGAATCGATGTCGGAAGCTATGAAGATCCCCACGAAGAAAAAGCGTACCGTTTGAAAAATCTACTTCGTGAAATGGCAGAATATGCTCCTGAAAAACATTTCCGCATTCGTGTATCATCCATTGAATGTTCACAGATTGATGATGAATATATTTCTCTTTTCCACGATTATCCGAACAGACTTTGTCCCCATTTCCACATTCCTCTTCAAAGCGGAAGTGAAAAAATACTTATAAAAATGAATCGCAAATATCGACTCGAAGACTTTTATTCCATGACAGAGAAGATCAAAAAGAACATAACCAACGTTGCCTTATCCACGGACGTCATCTCTGGATTTCCTGGAGAAACAGATGAAGACTTCAAAAACACATACGAGTTCATTAAAAAAGTCGGATTCATGAGAATACACGCGTTTCCTTACAGTGAAAGAGAAGGCACTGTTGCAAGTAGAATCAAAGAGGGAATCGTCCGGATGGACATCCGAAGGCAGCGAACAAATAAATTAATAGATTTAGGAGTAATCCTAGAGAAAAATTTCCGTGCAGATATGAAAGGGAAAAATCTGGAAGTCCTTTTCGAAGGGAAAGACAAAGACGGTCTTTATCAAGGATACACAGAAAACTATTTGGAAGTTCATTCAAAGAGCGAAGAAAATCTGACAAACCAATTCAAAAAAATTAAATTCTGATTGCAATTACCCATGGAAAATGATATATTATTTTCCGTGGCTTTGGGCCTGTAGCTCACCTGGGAGAGCACCTGCTTTGCAAGCAGG
>DHKM01000013.1:43162-46688 GCA_002404835.1 Caryophanales bacterium UBA4694
GGTAGCGAGTTCGATCCTCGTCAGGTCCACCAATTTGGAAAAATCAGGAATTTTGTTCCTTAATAAGTATTTGTCGTATGAAGGACGTCCCATGTGGGACGTTTTTCGTTAAAAATTAAAAAATAACAAAATTAAAAAAACAAAATACAGCCGAAGTTAAATTGATCTGGTTCTATCAAAACCGCCTACTTTATGTTAAACTGATTTTAGTTAAAAACAGGAGAATAATTCAATGAAAAATTCAAAAAAACTTGCTTCGTTTCTTCTTACTGGCGTTCTTCTTACTTCTTGTGGAAATCAAGTAAACAACGATTTGCGTCTCTATAAACACAAATACGATAACGGAAAATATTTCGAGACAATGAAGGAAAACAAAGATAGCGAAAAAGATATCTTTGTTGCTCTTGTAATCGCAGGGAATGATTCGGACAAGAGCATCGAAGTAAAAGCCTCGGATTTTAAATTAACCTTCGATAAGACAGATTATCCGGCTTTATTCGTCGTCAACAAATATCAATTCTCTAGTATCACCGTCAATGGAAAACAGGAATCCATCACCTATGTTTTAGAAAACAGCAATTCACAGGAAATAAAGGCAAACTCCGGTGAACTCATAAATATTCAGCTTGCTTTTGAAGCAAAAACAGATGGCGATTTCACAATCAGCTATAAAGGAACAACCCTGAAGGAAATCGGAGAGTAAAGAAATCTCTTTAAAGAAAATTCTTTATTTGTAATAAACAGTCAATCGTGTAGTCGATGTATTGAGGAACCATTTGGGTTCCTTTTTTGTTATAAAAGCAAGTATGCATTCCAAAATCATGACCACCCTTCATGTCACTTGTTAATGAATCCCCAAGGATCAAAGTTTCTTGAGGAAGTATCTTCTCACTCCTACCTTCATTCAAAATGCGAAATGACTCAAGGAAAAAACGTGTGTCCGGTTTGGAATATCCAATACCCTCGGAAATAAAAAAATAAGAGAAGTACTTATCAAGGCCACAAATAGACAAACGATGCAATTGTTGTTCATATGGACCATTGCTGCTGACAGCGAGCACGTACTTTTTTTTGAGGTATTCGACCATATCCAAAGCACCTTTTTCAAAAATAGCCGATTCATGGAGTTCATCCCGGTAAAAGGTCTCAAATCGTATTCCATCAAATTGAACACCCAACTTTGAGAAGATAATATTAAAACGTTTTTTTCAATTCATCAAATGTCAGACTCCCCTGTTCAATTCGATTCCAAAGGATGTCATTTTCATGATGGAAAACATTGAGAACGTGGTTATCGAATTTTCCTAGACCAAATATCTCAAAACCCTTCTTCAATGTTCTTTTAGTATATTCGTCAAAATCCAAAAGTGTATTATCGATATCCAAAAATATAACTTTCATCCTATTTTCCTCCAAACAAAGAAATTTTAACATAGACTATGCTAAAATGTATTAAAAGGGAGGAACTAACAAAATGTGTACAGCGTTATTCATGAAGAACAGATACTTCGGAAGAAACTTGGATTATGATTTTTCATATGGAGAAAATGTAACTATCGTGGAAAGAAACCATGAATTAGTTCTGAGGAATACACAATCAATTACAACACATCCAGCTTTTCTTGGAACAGCAACCATCATGAAAAACACTCCCCTTTTTCTATGACGGAACAAATGAATATGGCCTGTCTATTGCCGGGCTGAACTTTGTAGGGAATACATTTTATCAAAAGCCACAAAACGGAAAAGCAAATATTGCGCAATTTGAATTCATCCCCTACATTTTAGCAAAGTTTAAGTCTGTAGAAGAAGTGATAAGCAGCATCGACAAAATAATTGTCACAGACACCGAATTCATGGATGGAGTGAAAGCTTCCAGTCTTCATTACATGCTTGCTGATACAACTGGAAAATGTATTGTCATTGAATTCTTAAAGAACGGGGTCAAGATTTATGACAATCCGATTCATGTTCTGACAAACAACCCTCCATTCGATAAGCAGATGTTCCAATTGAACAACTATCAAAAATTATCTAACAAAGATCCAATTAATACTTTTTTACCAGAAATGAACCTTGAGAATTATTCCAGAGGTATGGGAGCATTGGGATTGCCAGGTGACTTATCATCTGCGTCTAGATTTATAAAAATCGCATTTACAAACCACTATTCCGTCAGTGAAGATGATACCATTTCTTCCTTAACCCAGTTTTTCCATGTCTTACATAGTGTAGAACAGCAAAAAGGCGCCTGTGAGGTCAAACCAGGCGCCTACGAAATAACCATTTATTCTTCTTGCATAGACATGATTGAAGGAAAATATTACTATACGACCTACCAAAACAATCGTATTTCCTGCATCGATCTGAATAAAGAAAATCTTGATGGGAACGAATTCGTCTCATATCCGCTGATTCAGAAACAGGATATCCATTATCAAAATTAATAAGACATGAAGGTTTATTTCTTCAACGATGAAAAAGCTTCAAGATTATCGAAGGAAGGTTTTCGTTTTCCTTCTTCGATTTCATGGATGACTTGAACAACCTTATCGTTATAGGGAGTCGGAATGTTTTTCTTCCTTCCAAAACTGACAACAACACCATTAATACTATCTACTTCACATTTTTTCCCTTTTTCTAGGTCCTGAAGCATGCTGGCTTTCAAGCCAGCATGTTTTTTGATACAAAGAGGAATTAGAAGAAAAGAAATCTTTTTCTTGACTATATTTTTGTAATCAAGAAGCTTCACTACATCCTTTCCTTGAATCGGTTCGATTTGGATATCATTGGCGCGACTTACATCAATACATTCTTTAATGATATTTTGGATGCAAACTCTTGACTTGCGGTTTTTACTAGCTTCTCCGAAAGTCGTTCCTAAAACAGCAGACATTCCTGAAAATGCACTATTGATCAAGATTTTCGAAAAACGCATTCCCGAAAAATTGGTTTCCAAAACAACAGGACACATTTTCTCAAGAATTTGTTTACAGGCAAGAAGCCTACTATCCTGTTCCCCGTTCATTCGGCCCAATCCGAAAGACATACTATCAGGAGAACTTGTAAGTTCAGATACACCCTTTCCAATTAGTGTTGCTCCCCATGCAACCGAACATCCAATCGTATGTTCTTCTCCGATAATTTCACTGACGGAAATTTCAGGAAAACCATTCTGCATCGTGCAAATATCCCCATTCTCACTAAGATGCTCTTTTAGGAAGGTAACTACTTCTTTATTGTTCAATTGTTTCGTCATCAAAAAAATCAAATCATATTTTCCCTGCATCTCTTGAGGAAAGAAAGCTTTCACGGGTTGGGTAAAATCTACCGTTCCGATAATATGTGCACCTTTATCCTTAAGTGCAAGAATATGTTCCTTATTCCTGGAAAACAAATCAACATCAATACCAGCTTTGGATAGATACGCCCCAAGAACTGTACCCAATGAACCGGCACCATAAATAGCTATTCTCATTCTATTTCTCCCTTTAAACTACCATATTATATAGAAAAAAAGGAAGTT
>DHKM01000049.1:0-22955 GCA_002404835.1 Caryophanales bacterium UBA4694
AAATTCCTAAACAACAAAAAAAGTCTGATACCATTGTATCAGACCTATTCTACTATTATGGGGCGGATAAGGGGACTCGAACCCCCGCATGACCGGTTCACAGCCGGGTGTGTTAACCACTTCACCATATCCGCCATATATATGGCTGGATAAATCCAGCCAAAATCGAATTAAAGTTTACGGTTGTAGAATTCGATGACCTGAGCTTCATCGATTTCAGAAGTAAGTTCACTTCTCTCAGGATAACGAACATAAGTACCTTCAACCTTATTGGCATCTACGGTAACATATGCAGGAATAGATGGCTTTGCATCAATAGCTTCATGAACAACCTTGAGATTTTTGTCTGCCTCTTTGAAGGAAACAACATCACCAGGCTGAACAAGATAAGAAGGAATATCTACCTTCTTGCCGTTGACAGTCACATGTCCATGACATACAAGCTGTCTTGCCTGACGTCTTGTCATAGCAAATCCAAAACGGTAGACAAGATTATCAAGTCTCGATTCAAGAATCTGAAGGAATTTAAGACCTGTCTGAACCTTCTTATCGGCCTTTGCAATCTTAAACAATCTTTGGAACTGCTTTTCAGAAACACCATAAGTGAATCTAAGCTTCTGCTTTTCGGCCATCTGAAGACCATATTCAGTCTTCTTCTTAGCTCTGGCAGAACCATGCTGTCCCGGGACAGTCTGTCTCTTGGCAAGTTCCTTGCCATTTCCTAATACGGAATAACCTAAACGTCTGGATTGTCTCCAAACTGGTCCAGTGTAACGTGACATTTTTTATTTCTCCTTTCATTATGCTGGAGCATAAGTAAGAGCGCTGGATTCCTGATTTGCGGATGATCGTCGTTCACCTTGTTAGCTAGGCTACTACAACTAGCGTCATCAGTCCAAATCGTACCCGCGTGCTACACATGCATGGGATAGTTTATCAAAGGTTCGTCATATTTGCAACAAAAAAATTGAAAGTTTTTTTTAATTTGTTCTCGATTTTCTATTTTGTCTCTGATTTATATTCTTTTCTTTATCATTAGAATTTCATCATTTGTTGATGAACGTATTTACGCAAAATGTTATAATTAAACGGTACTTTTTATTTACGGAGGCTATCTATGAGTTACGAATTCGATCAAATCGAACCAAAATGGGAAAAAATCTGGGAAAGCGAAAAGACATATCGTACAGATACACATGATTTTTCCAAGCCAAAATTTTATGTTTTGGATATGTTCCCATATCCGAGCGCTGTAGGACTTCATGTCGGCCATGTGGAAGGATACACGGCAACGGATGCCCTTGCACGTATGAAGAGATCCCAGGGATTCAATGTTCTACATCCAATCGGATATGATGCTTTTGGTTTACCGGCAGAGCAATTTGCCATAAAGAACAATCAAAATCCGGCAATTTATACCGAAAAGAATATTGCAAATTTCAGAAGACAGCTTAAGCGCCTCGGTTTTTCCTATGATTGGGACAGAGAAATCGAAACTTCTTCACCCTCTTATTATAAATGGACGCAATGGATTTTTGAAAAAATGTATGAAAAAGGTCTTGCCTATGAGGATTACCGACTGGTGAACTGGTGTCCTGCATTAGGAACTGTGTTAGCAAACGAAGAGGTCATCGATGGAAAAAGCGAAAGAGGTTCATTCCCCGTCGAACGAAGACCGATGAAACAATGGGTGTTGAAAATCACAGCCTATGCAGAAAAACTCTTAGACGGATTGGATACCATTGATTGGCCAAGTTCTACATTGACCATGCAGAAAAACTGGATTGGCAAATCTAAGGGGACAGTTGTTGAATTCGATTTGGTTGGTAAAGACAAACACTTTGATGTTTTTACAACACGAGCGGATACTCTTTTTGGATGCACCTATGCCGTTTTAGCACCTGAGCATCCTTTAGTCAAAGAAATAACAACGGAAGAACAGAAGAAAGCCGTAGAAGACTACATCAAATTATGCTCGGCAAAAAGTGATTTAGAAAGAACTTCTCTCAATAAAGAAAAAACCGGTGTTTTCACAGGCAGTTATGCCATTAATCCAATCAATGGTGAACATGTTCCTGTTTTCATCGGGGATTATGTTTTGGCTACGTATGGAACCGGAGCAGTTATGGCCGTTCCGACTCACGATCAAAGAGACTATGATTTTGCCAAAAAGCACAATCTCAAAATGATTCAGGTTATTGAGGGTGATGTTTCCACGCAAGCTTATGAAGGGGATGGAAAACATATCAATTCCTCTTTTGTAAATGGAATGAATAACAAAGATGCCAAAGAGGCAATCACAGAAAAACTAATCGAACTTGGTAAAGGGCATTTCCAGGTAAATTATAAGTTACGAGATTGGCTGTTTTCGCGTCAGCGTTATTGGGGCGAGCCTATTCCGATTCTCCATTTGGAAGACGGAACAACTGCAGCAGTTCCGTACAATGAACTTCCATTGGTCCTACCAGAAATGAAGGATTACAAACCTGCGGGTGATGGAAAGCCACCGTTAGCCAAAGAAACAGAATGGGTCAATACAACCTTCGATGGAAAGAAAGCTCAAAGAGAGACCAACACCATGCCGCAATGGGCGGGTTCGAGTTGGTATTATGCCCGATTCATCGATCCGAAGAATACTCAATCTATTGGAGACAAGGAGCTTCTTGATCATTGGTTGCCTGTCGATGTTTATGTCGGTGGAGCAGAACATGCTGTCCTTCATTTACTCTATGCCCGTTTCTGGCATAAATTCTTACACGATATAGGAATCTTTAAAAGTAACGAACCATTCCAGAAGCTTTATCATCAAGGATTGATTTTGGGCAGTGATGGACAGAAGATGAGTAAATCCCTTGGAAATACCGTTTCACCTGATGACGTCATCAACGAATATGGTGCAGATTCACTTCGTCTTTACGAAATGTTCAAAGGACCTGTCGACCAGTCTTTGCCTTGGAATGAAAATGGACCCAAGGGTGCTAAAAAATTCTTGGACAAATTCTATCGTCTTTACAGTGATGAGGCCTTTGTCAGCAAATGGACAGATGAAGAAGTCCCGGCATTAGATTATATATACAACTTTACCGTCAAAAAGATCACAGAGGATTTCGAAGTCCTTCATTATAATACTGGCATTTCCCAGCTGATGGTCTGTGTCAGCGAATTCTATAAATCAGAAAAACTACCCAAAAAGATGCTCCTGGGTCTTTGCCAACTCCTTAGTCCTATCTGCCCACATCTTGGTCAAGAATGCTATTCGCTTCTTGGTTTCGATGGAATGATTGATTATGTGAAATGGCCAAGCTACGATGAGACAAAGCTCAATCTTAAGCCAGTCACCTATGCCATTCAAGTAAACGGGAAGTTAAGAGGAAAGCTGGACTTCAAGAAAGATTGTACGGATGAAGAACTTGAAACCGTAAAAGAGAAGGCTTTAGAGGTAGTTAAAGCCTATACGGAAGGAAAGAACATCGTAAAAGTGATAGCGGTCAAAAATAGGATTGTTTCCATAGTGGTGAAATAGAATGGAAGAAAAAGCAAAAAAACTGGGTGAAATCCGTTCCTGGTTCACCTTCATAAGCCTAGTCTTCATCATCGTAGGAGTCTGTCTTGCTGTTTTTTTCGGAAAAGTGACGATTTTCCCTTTCACTTATGATTTTCTTCCCGCTCTGATTGCTGGAGCTATCATTCTCCTTATCGGTCTGATTGTACTGATCCTCTCACAGGTTATACTTAACACAAAACTAGGAAAACTGAGGGAAGAAAAGGAAAAACAGGAAAAAGAGAAAAACAACCGTAAATTGAACAAATACGAAAAATCCAAAAAGCTGAGAGAAGAATACCAAAATCGGAAATAATCCGAATATCGAAAAAGGCTCGAAAACAATCGAGCCTTTTTCAATGTTTAGACCAACGGATTCTTCTCTAGATAGGAAACTGCATAGGAACAAGTGGCTTTCAAATCAAGATGTTCCTTTTTAGCAATGCTTTTGATTTCCTCAATCATCCTCTGAGCAATTTTTCTTCCTCTTAAAGATTCATCGACGAATGTCTTGTCTATGACAAGATAGCCGTTTTTTCTTTCGAAATGACAGTAGGCAAGTTTCTTTTCATTCTCTTGGAGGAAAACTTCATTTTCATTTTTCTGAAATATATCCATTCTTAATCAATTTCTCCTTATTTGTAGAAATCATGACCAGAAGAAGCTGGTTGACATATTTCTTGTAGCGATAAAGACTCCTCTTGGTCCCGTAACCGAAATAACAGCAAACGGCAAGAAGCAAAAAAGCCTGCTGATAGCCGAGTTTTTGGCCTTCCATCGATTTCTCATAGGCTTCATCGAATCGTCCGTTTTTCATTCCTTCAAGTGCCTCTTCCAAAAGAAACCTGCTGTTCTTAATATCATATCCCATTGTACGGGCATATAATTCAGTAGTCTTTTGGTCAGCCTGTTTATTGTTTCTCATATTGTCTTCGATATTTTTCTTATCGAATTTATTTTCCTCTAAACAGAAAAGAAGGAAAAGAGAAATGGTATTCATATAATCGTGTTTCTCAAAGAAAAGCATTCCTTCCATAAAAAGCCCGATATCATCGAATTCCTTTATCTTTTTGGAAAGTTCTGTGGCTTTATCGATATTTTTTTCGGTTCCGAATCCGTACAGATATTGGAAAAAGAGATATAATCCCGCTTTGGATTTTGGGTTTTTGGAATATAAGTCCGAAAAAATTTCGAAGGATTTAGTATAATCGATTGGAAAATCTTGATAAATGCCAAAATAACATTCCCCGTAAGAAAGCATGGAAGATAGAATTCCAAAGTCACTTTCTTCTTTCATACGGCGGATATAGCGGTCTACCATCCTTTTGGAATGAATCGGATAATTGCTGTCGACCATTTCAAAGATTCCATGATCTTCATCGTTTCTGGCAATATAAGGAGCATCCATCATGGCTTTCTGCAAGGTTTCATTGTCTTCAAAAGAAGAATAGAAAGAGTGGAATAGTTCGACTGCCCTTGTTTCATCTTTAGAAAAGACCTGTCCTTTATAATAAAGAATAGCCTGCAAAAGATATCCTAAAGCAAACTGATATTTGTCTAATCCAAGAATCATTTTTTGGGCTTCGCTATAATCAGAACATGACAGAGCTTTTTCGTAATCGTTCAAAAAAGATTGGATTTTTTCTTTTAGAAAAACAGACTTTTTCATTTCGTCCTGATCAGGGGATGAGGTACGTTCCATATTGTTCCTCATTCTCTTCATTTGATTGATCATACGTTCAGCAAGTTTTTCGACAAAATAGAAGCCACGATTCAAATTTTGATAACCATTCAGAGAATCGATATAGATCAATGCAAGAAAAGCATCGCTTTTAACGTCATTCTCATCTTTTTCACATTCAAGAAAACAATCGATAGCTTTATCGACATCTTTCTCTACGCCAATTCCAAACAGGAGGAAATACCCTTTCCAATTCAATACATCCAATCCGGGTGCGTTTTTTTCGATTTTCGATAAGATAGAGAAGGATCTGACCGGATTATAATCATAATTGATGGAATTGGAAAAATGATTCACCAAAAAAAGTCCGGCATTCCTATCTTTGTATTGTTGAAATGCCTTTAAAGCAGACTGAACAAAAAGTTTACTGAGCTTCATTCCAGAATCCAAATCATCAATATCCAAATTTTTCAGCAAAATATTTTCTTCATTTTTTTCCATGTTTTCCTCCGATACTGAAACGAATCAATTTCTTTTGTATCTCTTAACATTTTCTTGAATGAAACTTGATAATTCTTCCGTAAAATCCGAACCAGAAAAACGATACAGCCAGTTCTTCCCATCGACCCTACTTGGAACATTCATCCGGGATTCATCTCCAAGGCAAAGAAGATCTTGAAGAGGAATGATTGCGATATTGCAGAAGTCTGCATATGCAAGTTTTATTGTCGTATAGACAAGTTGTTTCAAGTTGTCGTCTTTATAATCGACATCGAAAAGCAGACATTGTTTTTTTAATGATGACTTGTATGTATCAAGATCTATTTCATTTAAATGGGAAAGGTATCCAAATAATGGTTCATTGTCATGCGTTCCAGTATATACGACATAATTCTTTGTGGAGTTCGAAGGAAGATGATCATTTTCTTCATTTCCATCAAAAGCAAATTCAAGAACCTTCATTCCAGGGAACCCTGTTTCTTTAAGAAGTTTCTTAACATCGTCATCCATTTCTCCAAGGTCTTCTGCGACTATAGGAAGATCCGTAAATCCTTTGAAAAGGTCCATTCCCGGTCCTTTCCTCCATTGGCCGATACGGGCGGTTTTCAATCCGAAAGGAATGACATAATAACCGGAAAGACCACGAAAATGATCTATACGAAGAATATCGAACAACTGAAGGTTGTCCAAGATTCTTTGATGGAACCACAGATATCCGTTTTTTTCCATATATGACCAATTGTAAATCGGGTTCCCCCAAAGTTGACCATCCTTACTGAAATAATCCGGTGGGCAGCCGGCTACCAGTGTAGGATTAAGGTTTCGATCAAGAAGAAACATTTTCGGGTATTTATAGACTTCGACCGAATCACGAGCCAAATAGAGAGGCATATCACCCATGAGAGAAATTTGCTTCGAATGTGCATATTCTTTAAGTTTCCGGTATTGCCTGATAAATTCAAATTGTGTCCACTGAAAAAAGAGATAATCCTCTTTATGAGTTCTCAAGCACTCATCTTCGATTTGAAAGGAATATGTTCTTATTTCCTTAGGCCACTCATACCATGGTCTATAATCCTGGCTTTTTTTCATCGTCATATAGAACGCAAAATCATTATATTTTCCTTCTTTAAGAAAATTTAAAAATTCGTTGCATTCCTTATCGAATCTCATATATGCTTTTTTCAGAAGCTTAAGACGGTTTTTAAAAAGAAGGGAATAATCGACGCGACGACAATCAATGTAAAAATCACCATCCCGGATTTCTTCCTTCAAAAGAAGCTTTTGTTCTACCAGTTCATCCAGGTCAATAAAATAATAATTCAAACCGTTCGAAGAGAAGGATTGATAGGGAGAATCTCCATAGCCGGTCGGATTAAGAGGAAGAATCTGCCAAATATGGACATTGCTCTTTGAAAGAAAGTCCACAAAATCAAAAGCTGCTTTACCCAATGTTCCGATACCATGTGCAGATGGGAGACTAGAGACAGGAAGGATAATACCATTCGTTCTTTGAAAATAGTTCATATTGATCACCTATATCCTATTTTGACATCGGAGGAATTCCGAATGTAAACATTATAACCCAAATAGGCAAAGGGTTGTGAAAAAGCGCCAAGTGAGTTCAAAACCTTATTGCAAAAAGAATAAAATCAGATACGGAGATAAAAAGAGGAAAAAAAGAAAAGAGAATCAGAAACATGTCGTATTTGTACCTAATTCCGAATAGTTTATAAGGAATTCGAAAAGAAGGAGAATAGGCGCGATTCGATATTTTATCTTCTGCAAAACGGTAGATACTCGAGGACAAAACAAACACGCAGGAAAGAATCATGCAGGAAATAACAAGAAGTCCGAGTTTCTTCCCGTAATTTTGCATAACGTGAGGAATGAGAAAAAGTAGAGAAGATACAAAAAGAGATACAATAAGATAGAACCTGGATTTATCTTCGATAGAGAGGGAATCGTCAGTCTGGAGATTCTTAGGATAAAGGCATTTCATGAACTTGCAGTCGCTGAAATGGAAAAGAAGTGGAGCGGAATAGACAAGAACAACAACTGCCAAGATAAAGGAAGGTATAAGATAACCGGCATTATAGCTAAGGGAATGGGAAACGGAAGATAGATTGAATGGATTCCCCTTAACAAGTAAACCTTCATTTCCGTCAGAATAGACAATCAGGACACCCGAAAGAAAATGGCAGAGATAACGAAGAACGAAAAAGGAAAGCGAAGAAAAAAGTATCGATTCGCATTTTTTTCGATAAAAGCTTTTACGAAAGAATCCACATACAAACGAGAAACCAAAAGCAAGAAAATAATCAAGAAGCAGTGAAACCCAATGGAATCCGAATCCATTGTCCATGTATAAATCCACAAAGGCAAAGACGAGCCCAGCAAGTCCTCCCCAAACCGGTCCCAGAACCAGACCGACAAGGATCAAAGGAAACATACTGAGGCAAATTGTTCCGCCATTGACAAAATGAAGTCCAGGAACAAGTTTGGAAGGAATAAGAAAGAGAATGCTCAAAAAAAGCAAGACGAAAAACACTAGACAACTGTGAACGAACTTCTTTTTCCTGCCTTCATTCATGATTCATCCTCCTTGCTTTAGAACATATGGATAACCAGGAACAAAACAAACATACCAATCAGGATATAGGCAAATCCGAAGAAGAAAATATAGAGGCCCATGATAAACCAATCAAATGGTTTGTTTCTTTTTCCAATATGAGGGTGATAGAAAAGAAGGAACGGAGCCAAGAAGATGATCTGCCAGTACCTTCCGAATCCCTTCACATTATTCGGCGAGAAATTCTTCATAAAGAATTCGGAAACCGCGATAATAACAATCAATACGACAGCCAGAATGTTCTTTAGGAAAAAGAAACGATTCGACAGAAAATAACGTCTCGCCTTTTCTTCTCCGTATTTGTGACGAAAATACAATCTAAGAAAATAAAGTCCGAAAAGATAAGCGATACAAAGAAAAGAGAACTGAGGTCTTTCAGAAGAGAATAACCCTCTTTGAAAATAGTCTAATTCCCATCCCCAATTCGTATATTCCAAAGATATGATGGTATTAACACAAATAATAAGGACAGGTATCAGTGAAAGAAATCTGTAAAAAACCAATTTTTTCTTAGTATCTACCCATCTAGGTGTCATAAACAGGAAAATCATGATCAGAAAATAACAGCTGATTGTGCCAAAGTTATTGGGAATGGGGATTTGGATCAAACGGTTGAAAATGACGTTATTCATATCCGCAACTTCTGTGAGGCAGAGGCTTTCAATATAATAAAGGCAGAAGAAGATGATTCCATACAAGAAAACATTTCTAAGGCTCCTCTTATCATTGAGGAATATGTCGAAATCAATGAAATAGAGTAGAAACATACCTATGGTGAAAATCATGAAAAGAAAATTTGCACTCGTTTGGAAATCACCGGATATGGAATCAGCAGAAGAAAGAACAATGAAGACATAGTACAAAATTCTCAAAGAACCAAAGAAAGTAAGAAGAATACCAGCAATTTCAAACAGGGTTTCAGGCAAAAAAGGAGTGAAACGGAAATCGGTCTTGAGTTCTCTTTCCTTTCTTAGTCTTTTCGGAGAAAAGAAAACATTTTTTTCCGAACTATTTGTAAGCTCAAAAAGTTCTCCTTTTCTGTGTATTCCAAAAACGAGAGCAAAGCAAAGAGCAAAAAGGAAAAGAGAGAAAAGCATACTTGAAAGGATACTGATAACCAGATATTTAATTGATTTACGGTTATAGGATGAAGAACCTATAGAATAATCCTTCACCAAATCCATAAAATCGACTTTCAAGGAAAGCTTATTCTCGATCAGTCTCTCCAGCTGGGGAATCACTTCATCTTTGTGGGAAGAAACGATTTCTTTCAGCTCAAGATATTTTTCGGAGCCTTCTTTTAAATCATAATCATAAGAATAGATTGATTCGACATCAAATTCCTTTGTGTTTGAATTATATACAAGGTCAGCTTGGAAAGACTCCATCGTCACATAGTCTGAATAATTCGCCATGATATATGGCGTCAAACGGAAAGAATTTACGCTAATCGTATAATTCAGCTTGCTATTAGGCTGAAAATAATCGACATAACAGTCAAGGTTTTCAATGTTGATATCCTTATAACTTGTAATGATTGAAGCAAAGGAAGAACCTTCCGACATGGAAATAGCCGGCCGCTCGAAAGAAGAAAGCACAGAATAAGTCTTATAACCTTTTTCTTTCATTTGTTCATAAAATTCAACATATTCGGAGCTAAAGTTGTTTAAAATATTTTTTTTGTTTTCTTGAATCTGAACAAATCCAAATATAGAAAAGGAAAGAAAAAAAACAGTAAGTATGGCAAAAAAGGACCTAAGGATTTTCGATGAGCAAATCCGATAGAGGAAATCTTGGAATCTATGTCCTTCCTCTTCCATTTCTTCCGGATAAGAATGTATCGAAGTGCAAAGACAAGTAAAGTCAAATCCAAAGCCATCAGAAAGCTTTTTTATTTCCTTTTTACTTGGCTTGATATATCCCTGTTCGATGAGTCTATACCGGAAAGGAGATATACCTAAATACCTTGCAAACTTTCTTTTCGATAAATTGAGCTGACACCTTTTCTCAAAAAGGTAGCGATTATAGGATATCGATGAATCCATGAGCAAAAAAATTATACCACTTGTCATGGCACATCTTTAACTATTTCATTAAAATATGTAAAATAAAACCATGAAAAAATCATTTCTTATTTTATCTTCAGCCATGTCCGTCTCCTTGCTTGCTTCCTGCGGTTCCTATAAAGGAAAGGTATTTTATTTTCCGAATGGAGGAACCAACGATTATAAGTCACAATATTTTTATTCGGATGACTATTTTTCAGAAGACGCTTCGACTTATAATCCATCCTTGTCCACGTGTTCCCTTTCCTTTGCGATGGCAAGTTTTGCTTCCAACCGTAACGGAAGCGACAACAATTACAATAGACGTTATCGGAATGGTTATGATTTTCTGAACCAGAACGGTTTTAAAGACATCGATGTGAATAAGTATTACAAAGAAAAGCCGACAACAGATTCCCTGGGAACCATTTTCGCTCATAAGGAAATCCAAGGACAGACATTGGTTGCAGTGGGAATTCGCGGTGCTGGATATGAAAGCGAATGGGCCAGCAATTTTACTTTGGGGTTGGGTGATAAACAAAAACAAGCGCAAGGGTTCTACGAAGCAAGCACTATATATCTCAACAGTTTGGAAGAATATCTTAACAAATATGATATCAGAGGCTCCATAAAACTGTGGACAGTAGGGTATTCTAGAGCTGGTGCCACAAACAATTTAGCCTCAGGAAGAATAGACCAAATGATGAAAAAAGATGGTTGCCTTTTCCAAAACAGGATAATCATCGAAAAACAAAATCTTTTCAGCTATTGCTTCGAACCCCCGCAAGGAGCAAGCTTCTTAGAAGACATTTCCCCAAGAGATGACATGTATTCGAATATCCATAACATCGTCAATGACAATGATCCTGTTCCAAAAGTGGCTATGTCGGCGTTTTCCTATACAAGATACGGGGTCGATTATTATCTACCAGATAGCATTCGGGATTTGTATTTTGAAGAACACCTCAACAAGGTAATTTCTTTCTATCAGGACATGGACAGCAAAGAGAGAATTGGTTCATATTGTATTTCAAATTTCAGTCCTGCAGCCTCCTCCTTTTTAGAATTCGAGAACCCCAAGACAAAAATAAATTGGACTTCCGGGCTTTTTCTTTCCGATTTTATTGACAATCTATCCAAAATCGGGGTCAAAAGCCTCGAAAATTACGTTTCAAACATTCAAAACGGTATCCGCGATATCTTTGCTTTGGTATATAAGAACGGTTCGCCAAAGACATCCATGGTCTCTGTTGGAATTCACTTCGTTACACAGCTCCTTGCATCAGCAAATCCTGACCAGATCATCAACAATCTTATTGCCAATACCGGGCAGTCAATAAAAGAAATCATCATGGTCCTATATCGAACTCTTACGACATTGGATATTGAGATTGATTCAAAAAAACTGACAGATTCCATTTCATCCCTGATTCTGGCTATTACAAAGACAATCCTCCTTCATACGGACTATCTTTTTACGCTTATCAAGACAGAAAATCTTAAATGTTTCGGAGCAGCTCATTATCCGGAACTTTGCTTAGCACACCTAATGGCACAAGACAAAAACTTTAACGACAATCCCTTCGAATACAACTCGACAGGAGATGTTATCTATATCAAAAGCTCTTTACCAGATGATCTCTCCGATGTTTCCATGAAAGTGGAGAATAGCGAAGGTAAAATCATTGCAGAGCTTTCCCAAAAAGGACTTCTTCAAAATTCCAAAATCTGTTATGGAGTAGATCAGAATCTTCTAAGAATTTATCTGCCAGTCGGGCAAAAGTATAAAATTACGGCAAAAAACACCACCTTTGGTGTTTTTCTCCTGACGCAGAAAAAAGAAAATCCAGTTACTCTTTACTCTTCTGAAAATGCCGATAGTTCTTTCGAAATAGATTCAAAAAGCCTTGCGGAATCCTAAACCGCAAGGCTTTTTTGGTCACAATGAAACCAAGGCTGCTGCTTTTTCTGCTTCCATTTCCCTGAACGCTTTCTTTTCGATGATAAGAATCATAGGGATAAAAATAAGAACAGAAAGGATCCAAGAAAGAGGGTAGACGAAATACAACCAGAAAATCGTGTGGAAATAAGGCAAAGGGAAAAGAACAAGGAGGAAAAAGATCCTGAGACCTACGCAACAGGAAATCGTATTGATGCTTGGAGCAAGAGAATGTTTCATTCCTCTCAAGTAAGCACTGGATAAATCCATGAGTCCGTCAATAGAATACGTAAGGACCATCATAATCATTCTTTCTTTTCCAGCTAGAAGGGCATTTGTATGTGAAATATCTTCTCCTTCTGTGATGAACACGGAAAGCACCTGATCAGGGAAAATACAACAGACAAGGCTACAGATCCCCCAAGTCACAAAAGTCCAGAAGATAGCGTATGCGAATATTTTATGGATATTCTTTTTCTTGCAAGCGCCATAATTTTGACCGACAAAAGCAGTCACCGCACTCGCAAACGCATCAATAAAGGCAAAAACATAGTTTTCAATAGTCGAACTAGCTGAACTTCCTGCGACAATTTCATAAATATTGATTTTGCATCCTTGAATAGAGTAATCAGTAATCGTATATAATGACGATTGGATCATGACATTTGGAATACAGAATCCTAAGCCCTGAAGTCCGCTTGGGATTCCGATTTTAAGAATTTCACAAAGAGCATTTTTGTCAATTTTCATCTTCTTCCATTCCAAATGAACAAAGGATTTTTTATAAAGAAACAGCCAAAGAAGAATTAGAAGCGCGGAAATGACTTCAGAGAGTACAGTCGCCCAGGCAACACCAATAACATCCAATTTGAATACAATGACAAATAAAAAATCGCAAGCAACGTTTATAAGTCCAGAAATGATAAGAATATAGAGAGGTCGTTTCGAATCCCCCAAAGCCCTTAATACTTGAGAGCCATAGTTGTAAATCATCAAAAATGGTAAACCAAGGAAATAGATTTGCAGATAATCGGTCGAAGCTTTAAGTATACCTTCCGGGGTATTCATCCAAACAAGTATATAAGGAGAAATGAAATATCCGATCAAACCGACGAAAATGCCACTTAACAAACCAAGGACCATCGATGTATGGAGAATCTTTTCAGCACGACTATGGTCCTTTGCCCCTTTGGCGTTACCCATTACAACGTTGCTTCCTAAAGAAAAGGATACGAAAAAGGTGACAATAAGGTTGATCAAAGGTGTATTCGAACCTACGGCAGACATAGAATTACTTCCACCGCCAAAATTCGACACCGTATATAAGTCAACCGTGGTATAAAGAAGCTGAAGGATAGTAGTAAAGGCCATAGGAAGAGCAAAAAGAGGTATTTTCCAAAAAAGATTCCCCTCCGTCAAATCCATTTCGGATGAATTTTTGTGTAATCTATGAATATAATGCATGTTTTAATTAGCCTATATAATTTTAAAGGATCCTCGTTCTAATTTTTCGGGAAAAAGCTATAAAAAAACTGGTATTTCAATACCAGTAACTGTTTAAGTGGTTGGAACAGTGGGATTTGAACCCACGGCCTCTTGCTCCCAAGGCAAGCGCGATAACCAAACTTCGCTATGTCCCAAGAAACGATGGTGCCCTCGAAGAGATTCGAACTCTTGACCCTCTGATTCGTAGTCAGATACTCTATCCAGCTGAGCTACGAGGGCAACACTGGAGGTTCCAGGCGGATTCGAACCGCCGGTTAAGGATTTGCAGTCCTCTGCCTTACCAACTTGGCTATGGAACCAGCTTTCATAATGTTATCACAAACCTTGTGACGAGACAACAACAGATCTTAGAAACAAAAGGCTCCTTGCGGAGCCACTTGATCAAATTGGAGCAGGCGACGGGAATCGGACCCGCATGATCAGCTTGGAAGGCTGAAGTTCTACCACTGAACTACGCCTGCATCAATCAAGCTCAAGTATTCTATAAAATTTTCAAGTGGATTGCAATAGTTTTTTTATTTTTTTAGTTTCGATAGATAAGAAGTTTCCTAGAGACATAATTATAAACCATAACGATAAGAGTACGAATTACGAAATCGACAGGATAGGAAAAAAGAAGGATTTGTTTCTTGGCAAAAAGATAATCGTAGAGGAAAGTTTGTATCAGCATACCAATAACCATACCGACAATAGAAAGGAATACAAAGAATACGATTCCTTTGAAACTTTTCGAAAATCCGGATTTACTTGCTTTATATACCATATAAGTCGACATAAGGTAATTGATAAAAACGCCGATTACGAATCCGCAGGCAGTAGACACGATTGTAACATAAGAGGAAGTATTGTTCTTAAAAGCAATGAACTGCACTACATAGCACGTCAAAAAGTCAAAGACTGCCGCAACAAGGCCTACAATTGCAAAGCGAAAAATTTCCCAAAAAAGATTATTGGATTGACTTTTTCCCTCAAAATAGAGTTTATAAATCAAAATTTCGTATGTGTCAGTTAGCAAAGATGCAATAATTAAAGATAGATATGGATGTTTGGGAAGAAATGAAGAAAGAAGAGAAGAAAGAACAACAAAAGCCATCCATCCAAATATAGATAACACGACTAAACTTATTATATTTCGATGTCGTTTACCAAAGTCCGGTTTAATTCCAGAGGGACGAAGTATAGTACAAACAAGAACAAAAAGAAAAACATTCAAAATCCCTGCGATTAATGAATAAAGAAGGATAGTTTTGTCTATGGAAAAATACAAGTTTTCCGAATAATTGATTTTGATTATTTCACCAACAACCAATTTAAATGGGTTGAAAAAAAGAAACAAAGGACCAATTGTAGAAAGCACCGCAATCAAAGAAACCTCCAATACAATCTCAGACCACAATGGAAGTTTCCTAAAACGAATTTCTAGATTCAGCTCTTCAGTTTGTTTTTTATCCATATTTTTCATAATTATTTGAGTACCAATGAGTAAATTTTAAAACTTTTTGTAAATAAAAGCTACAATTACGAAGTGTAAACCTATATAATAGTGTCCGTTGGAGCGTTACCCAAGAGGCTGAAGGGACCGGTTTCGAAAACCGGCAGTAGGGAAACCTAGCCAGGGTTCAAATCCCTGACGCTCCGCCATCTGATTTCCATCCGAACCCAAATCTAGAAAGAAGAGGGTTCGTTTTTTATTGTAAAAAGGGCACCAAACGATTCATGAATCAACATCAAATTAGTAACTCCAACTTTTAAAGAAGGGTTTTCAATGAATTAAAATTCATGTCACAATTTTTTCTTATACAAAAAAGAAATTTATGCATTGACTGAATAAACAATAGAGTTAAAATAAAAGAAGTCAAAAGCATCAGAAAGGATCCCAATGGAAAATTTAACAGTAGATAAGGAAAGAGATTATAAAAGGCATCAGGATGCTGCATCCATGGCAAAAGAAGTCGGAGATTATCTTTCCTGTTATGAGAATTTGATGGTTTGTTATGATTTGGCGGAGGAAATCAAAGAAAATTCCTTAGATAAGGAAAAGAGCCAAAAATATGAAGAACTCGCCAAAAAAGCCGAAGGTCAAGCCAATGAAGCCTTGTCGCAGCTAAGACTTCCTCCTAGTGAAATTGCTAAATTGAAAAAAAGGAAGCTCCCAAAAGGATTCGATAAATTCATTGGGGAAGATAAGCTTAAGGATTATTTGAGAAAAACGTTGATTCCATATTGGAAAGGCCACAAGATGTCCCAAAGAGAAACATCAGCAATTCTTCTCTATGGTCCAGAAGGTGTTTCCAAATCCGTTTTCATTCAATCATTGACACATGAACTTAACGCAACCCCATATTACATCAATCCGATGAATAACTATTCCCCGTTCGGAGATAACACCAAAGAACAAATGCTCCGCTTATTCAAGATGGCCGAAGAAAAAGACAATGTCGTATTTTATTTTACAAAACCCGTTTGTTTTTTCCCAAAAGAGAATTCGAAAATCAATAAGGCAACAGCCAAGCTTTTTCTTAAACTGCTTAAAAAGGAAATCAAACGTATTCGTAAGAAAAATCTAAATATTTTATTTATCGCCAGTACATCCTGCCCAGACAAGATGACGGAAAAAGCCTTCCAACCAGGTCTTTTCGATGATTTGCTGAGAGTTCATCATCCAGACTGCAAAACAAGAAAAGCCATCATAGAAGAAAGACTTACTGGTATCAGATTTGAAAATCCTAAGGCCATCGATTCCTTGGCTAAGGATACACACGGATTCATTTCGAAAGAGGTATCAAGGCTTTGTCGAAGGATAAAATATGTGGCAGATCTTTATAAAAAAGACCGTGGCGATGATCTAATTACGAATGCCATGCTCGAACGAATCATGCAAGACCTCGGTCCAATGGATGATATCGAATTCAAAAAGCATGTAAACGAGTTCGAAAAGAGCCTAAAATCCAGTATTCGGGTAACCAATGATATTTAAATAAAAAACTAAAGCATAAAGAGTTAATTGCTTGTAAATTTTTTGATTGGAGAAAATTAAATGAAAGAAAAAGAAATTTCTGTCAGACATCCCTATTTTCTTTTGTTGCAAAGCGGAGAAAAGAAAGTAGAAGGAAGACTTTATGATTCATTTTTTAGAGATTTGGGTTCTGGTGATATTCTAGTCTTTTTAGATGAGACAACAGGAGAAAAACTCAGAACAGAAATTGAAAAGATCGATGTTTTTCCTTCTTTTTTACCCATGATTGATTTTTTTGGAAAACAGGTTTTGGGTTTCTCAAAATTCAGTCAAGAAGACACACTCAAGACGTATAATTCGTTCTACTCCCAAGATGAGATTAAGAAATACGGTGTTTGTGGTGTCAGCGTAAAGCTGATATAGAAAGGAAATCAATAAATGGAACTTCATCTTCATTTGGATGGTTCAATGAGACCGTCTACGGTATTAGAGCTCTATCATCAGGAAAACATCATTCCTCCTTGTAACGATGTTCTTACTATGAAAAAACTTCTGACGGCAAATCCGGAGGCCAAAAATCTTCCAGAAGTGCTTCAAGTCTTTAACATTCCTTTAAAGGTTCTGCAAAAAGGTTTTGCTTTGAAGAGAGCTGCAAAAGAATTGGTCGAAGACCTTAAGAAGCAAGGAAACAGCTATGTTGAAATACGATTTGCGCCGCAGCTTTCGACAAAAGAGGGCCTTTCTCAGAAAGATGTCTTGGATTTTGTCATAGCCGGAATTGAAGAAGGGATGAAAGAGAACCCAGGAATCGATGCTCGCCTTTTGCTTTGTATGATGCGCGGTGGAACAAAAGAAGAAAACAAAGAAACGGTAGAACTGGCCCATCAGTACCTTGGCCACTATGTCGTCGGTTTAGACTTGGCTGGTGATGAATTGCACTATCCTTGCGACTTATATGAAGATGAATTTGCTTTGGCAAAATCCTACCAGATTCCTTTCACTATCCATGCCGGGGAAAGCAAGAGCATCAAAAATGTAGAAGACGCCATCCGTTTCGGAGCAAGAAGACTTGGTCATGGTGTTTCCTTAAGTCGAAGCAAGGAATTGATGGATATCGTCAAGAAAGAAGGCATTCTTGTGGAATGCTGCCTAACTTCCAACCTTCAGACTAAAGAAGTGCTGGATATCAGACAACATCCAATCAGAAAATTTTTCGATTATGGCATTAGGGTAAATCTAAATTCTGACAATCTTACCGTTTCTGACACGGATATCCGCAAAGAGACTGAAATTGCCAGAAAGTACCTAGGTTTTACAGATTCCGAAATCAAGAAAATGGACGATGATGCCTTGGCTTGTTCTTTCCGTTAATCGTGAAAACGTTTTCATACATTTTACTGTTCCAATCAAAATCCGCATATTGTAAAATTTTCGAGTAAAAAATGGATATAAGGAACCTGGTAAAGGTGGTTCTGTTTCTAGCCTCAACCGAAATGAGGGCTATCCATTTAATGCTTATGGATATCGTGCTATAAGTATTAAATGGACACAATGTAAATTGAGTCCATTTTTTCTTTTTCTTTAATAACCATAGGAGGAAACAAGGTATGAAGAAAAACATGAAGGTTGCTGCTTTAGCCGTTTTATCCATTTTGGGTCTTGCTGGATGTTCTAACAACAGAACGCAGAATGATGGAAAGCTCAATATTGCCATGCTTACCGATGCTGGCTCCATCACAGACGGTTCTTACAACCAGACCACTTGGGATGCCATTACGGCCTACAAAAATGAAAACGCCGATAAAGTAGGAAACGTTCAGTATTTCCAGCCTGCCAAAGCTGAGACTTCCGGATACGAAGATGCCATCGCTCAGGCTGCAAAGAATGGTTTCAACACCATCATCTGCCCTGGTTTCTATTTCTCTACTGCGTTTGATAATGTTGCCGAGAATTATCCGGATATCAATTTCATCGGTTTGGATTTCGATACTGAAAAACAGCATCCCAATGTTGCAACTATTTCTTACAAAGAGAATGAATCTGGCGTTCTTGCCGGTTATGCTGCTGTCATCGATGGATATACCAAATTGGGATTCTTCGGTGGTGCTGCCCAGCCAGCTCCGATCCGTTATGGTCTCGGTTATGTCTATGGTGCCTATTATGCTGCCAAAGAACTCGGATTGAATGATTTCTCCATTGATCCAAAATATTATGAATACTGCGGACAGTATATGGCTGATTCAAAATTCACTACCTTAGCTGATGGTTGGTATACCAATGGACTCGAAGTCATCTTCACTGCCGCCGGTGGTGCTGGTGATTCTGTCATTGCCGCAAGTGACGCATCGAAGAACAGAATGATCATCGGCGTCGATACCGATGAAAGCACCAAGAAGGATTCTGTCATCACTTCTGCTACAAAGGGTCTCAAGACTGCCGTCTTCCGTGAATGCAACAAGATCTATGAGAACAAATTCGAAGCTGGTCACTATGATCTTGGTATCGCAGATGACTGCTGCGATGTCGTCTTAGGAGAAACCGCACGTTTCAAAAACAAGGAAAACACCGTTGCCAAAACCAAAGCTTTCATGGAAAAGCTAAAAAAGGGAGAAGTGATTGTTCCGTCCTATTCTGTAGAAGATACCACTTTGGCTGATTTCAAAAAAGCTCTTACTACTCTCGGATATGATGCAAGCGATGCTCTTTGCAACGCCATCAAGGGAACCAAGTAGTTTTCTTAAATTCAATTAAGTCAGTGATAAAATATATCGGGAGTCCTATAAGAAGGACTTCCGATTGTTTTTGCTTTAAGGAGTAAACCTATGGGTGATTCAAAAGAAGAATACGCAGTAAGCATGTCTCATATCTTCAAGTCCTTTGGAAAGCTGAAAGCATTGGACGATGTTTCTTTGAATGTAAAATATGGTGAAATCCATGCAATTTTGGGTGAAAACGGTGCAGGAAAATCCACTTTGATGAGTATTCTTTTCGGTATGTTGAAACCTGATTCCGGTTCTATCTATGTCAATGGGAAAAAAGTGGTGATGAAAGATGCCAATGATGCCACAAGGCTCAAAATCGGAATGGTTCATCAACATTTCAAGCTTGTCAACGATTTTACCATTTATGAAAATATCGTTTTAGGATGTGAAGATACGAAATTCGGTGTCCTAAGCAGAAAAGAATCCTATCGAAAAATTCAGGATATCTGCAAAAAATACGGCATTCTGCTGTCCTTGGACAAGAAAGTCCGTGATGTATCCGTCGGTATGCAGCAAAGAACCGAAATCGTTAAAGTTTTATACAGAAATGCTGACATTCTCATTTTTGATGAACCTACAGCCGTTCTTACTCCTCAGGAAATCGACAGTTTTATTCAAATTCTAAAAAATTTCAAAGAAGAGAACAAGGCCGTTATTTTGATCACCCACAAATTGGATGAAATCAAGGATTCAAGTGACACCTGTACTGTACTCAGAAGAGGAAAGACGATCACAACCGTTGATGTGAAAAGTACTTCAACAACGGAAATGGCCTCCCTCATGGTCGGAAGACAGGTGAACCTGAAGGTCGACAAGAAAAATTCGACACCGAAGGAAACCGTTCTCGAAGTCAAAAACCTTTCCTGCGGAATTCCTCATTCCAAGAGAAAGGCATTAAACAACATTTCTTTCAAAGTTAGAGCAGGTGAAATCGTTGCCATTGCCGGCATCGAAGGAAACGGACAGGAAGAACTGATCAACCTGATTTCAGGAATGAAATCTTATCCTCAGGTTAAAGGTGCAATCCGGTTCTACGATATCGGTATTCCCGGAAATCTCCATGAACTGACCGAAAAAGAATATTCGGATTATGAGAAATTCATCGATAAATGCTATGATGACGCTTATGAGATCAAAGAGAAAAAGATGGATAGGCTGAATAAACTTGATTTGGAAATCGAAAATCTTAACGGACAAATCAACGCTTTATCCAAAGACGAAAAAGAGAAAAAAAGAGAACTCAAAGAACAGTTTTCTAGTTTGAAGAAAGAAAGAAACAACTTCTATAATGAATCCATAAAGAAGGAAAAAGAAGAGTTCTCTGCTTTGAAAGCAGAACGCCGTCCACAATTCGAAATGTTGGAAAAAAACTGGAAGAATTCGAAGGAAAAGGCCTTGCCTGTTTTCGAACAGAATGTTGCAAATTTCGAAAAGACGAGCCAACAAGAGAAGGAACAGATTATTCGTGAATATCAGTCGGAAAAAGAGAAACTGAAGGCACAGCTGAAATCACTCCAGTCCGAATACAGAAAAGAAAATGCGAAGTGCAAAAAGGAGTTTTCTGCTTATCTTAAGCAGAACCATGCCGGAAAGTCATCCGAAAAGAAAGATCTTTCCAAAATCGAAACGAAGAGAGCCAATCAGACACATTGTGATAGCCTGTTCAGGCATTGTGATGAATTGAAAGTTCAAATAAAGAAGCTAAAACTTTCTTTGTTGTCTTTGGAGGATAACAAGAGAAACCAACTTATTGACAACAAAAACAATCTGCTTTATTTAAAAAGAAGTGCACATCAGCAAGCCTACTTGGATTTGCTGAGGACAAATATAAAAACGAAGCGTAACCACAAATTAGGTCTCATCCCAAGTGACAGACAAAAAGAAGGACTTGTCGCAAATTTGAACATTGCCTACAACCTTGTCATCACAAAATTCTCAAAGAAACCTTTTTCTCGTTTCGGTGTTCTCTCTTCGAAAACCATCAACGATAACGCAACACGACTCATCGAAACTTATGACATCCGTTCGTCAAACGGAAAGAATACCAGGGTTGGTGATATGTCAGGCGGAAATCAGCAGAAAGTCATTCTAGCAAGAGAAACCAGCGACACCCCAAGACTACTTATCGCTAACCAACCGACACGTGGACTTGATGTTGGAGCTATAGAAGGAATTAATCACCTTCTGATTCAGAAAAGGGATGCCGGTGCGGCAATTCTTCTCTATTCTGTAGAACTTGAGGATATCATGAATCTTGCAGACAGAATCCTCGTCATCCATAATGGGCATATTTCTGCAGAACTTGATCCTAAGAAAACAAGTTTCAATGAAATCGGTCTATACATGGGTGGAAACAAGAATAAGGAGGAAAAAGACAAATGACAAATCCAAAGGTATATTTATATCATAATTCCTTTAAACATCTTATCACCCATAATGAGACACGATCCCACAAATGGATCTACTCACTTGTATCTATTTTCTTTGGATTCCTTGTTGGATTCCTGATCATGCTTTGCGTCAATCCCGCAAACGCCGGAGCAGGGTTTGCTACATTAATAGCAGGTGGCCTTCCCTATAAGATGCAATCGGTAGGAAACATTCTTTTCAATAGTGCGCCTCTTATCGGGGTCGGTCTTGCAGTTGCGGTCTCCTCAAAGGCAGGCATCTTCAACATAGGAGGTTCCGGTCAATACACCGTAGGTGGTGCAACTGCCCTTATCGTTGCAAATCTCATAAACCCCTATGTACCTCCCATCCTTGGAGCCATAATATGCCTAGCCGTGGGAATGATTGCCGGTGCTATTTGGGCTTTGATTCCTGCTTTGTTGAAAAATCATTTCAATGTCAATATTGTCGTCTCCGCCATTATGATGAACTATATTGCCGTCTATTCCACCGGAATTATAGCCAAAAACGGCAGTTGGTTTGATTCCATGCACAATAGAATCAACAATTCCAAGCTGGACAATTGCTATCTTCCACAGGGTGGACTGAATAAATTGTTCTCTACTGTCAGTTCCCGAGGAACACCGATGTATTCCCGTCTAGATATTTCCATCCTGATTGCCATCTTTGTCTGTATCCTTCTTTTCTTCATCTTTTCCAAAACAACATTCGGTTTGAGAATGAGGGTCAGCGGCCAGAACGAAACAGCCGCAAAATATTCGGGAATCAACAACAAAAAACAAATCGCCTACGCCATGATGATTTCCGGAGCAATGGCAGGAATGGGTGCCGTTTTCTCTTATCTGAGCATGTATCCGGATTCCTTCCAGCCGGTTTCTACCGTAAGCGATATGGGTTTCACGGGCATCTCGGTTGCCTTGATAGCAAACAACAATCCGATTGCCTGCATCTTCTCTGCGATTCTTATCTCCTATATCAAAACC
>DHKM01000049.1:23006-29731 GCA_002404835.1 Caryophanales bacterium UBA4694
TATATCAAAACCAGCGGCGGAGGACTTACTTCCGTCGGATTCAATTCGAATGTCATTGGAATCATCACAAGCGTCATCATCTACTCTTCTGCAACGGCATTCCTTCTTTCCGGTGTTGTTTCTAAAGCCAGGGAATCCATCAATAATAAATTCAAGCTTTCCAAACTTACCAAACGTTTAGACAAGGTTGAAAAGCCAATCTTCGTGCAAGAAAAGGAGGACAAGTCAAATGAGTAATTTCTATTCCTTCATGCAGGTCCTTCTTCCAATCTTCATTTCACTTCTGGTTGTAGCATTAGGTGGTCTTATCTCAGAAAGGAGCGGTGTCACTAACATCGCACTAGAGGGTTTCATGATCATCGGCGGATGGATTGGAATCATCGTCATGAATTCTTTATTCGTTCAATTCGGCTATGCAACGAATTTCCTCGATGTCATCAATATAAATTCCCGAACAATTTCTGTCGGCTATAAAATCCTGATTTTCCTCATTTCCTGCCTGGCAGCAGGAAGTCTGAGTGCCGTTCTTTCCTTGGTTCATGCCTTCTCCTCCATTTCTCTCAATACGGACCAAACCATCTCGGCAACTGCAATCAACACCCTTGCTCCTGCACTCTGCCTTTTCCTGAACATGACCTTGGATATCGGCCAGTTCCATAGAGCTTCTACGAACATGATGGATCCTGCGTCAGACAAGATTGCTATCCCCAACAATGCATTCAAATTCGATGAGGTTCCCGGTTTAAGCAAGATTCCTTTCATCGGTGACATCTTCTTCAAGAACTGCTACCCGACAATGTTGTTGGGTCTTATCATTCTGGTTGCGATTTGGTTCTTCCTCTACCATACAAAGGCGGGTAAACATGTCCGTGCCTGTGGTGAAAATCCATATTCTGCCGCTGCATGCGGAATCAATGTCAAAAAGGTAAGATACCTGTCTGTCATGGCTTCCGGTTTCCTTGGCGGTGTCGGCGGATTCTTCCTTCTTTCTGTCACTTCCATCAACTTTGATGGTACGGTTGCCGGTTATGGTTTTTTGGCTCTTGCCGTTCTTATCTTCGGCGCCTGGAAGCCGTTCAGAACTTTCCTGGCTGCTCTCTTCTTTTCCTTCTTCACGGCCCTTGCAAATGGTGTATCCTACTTCCCGTTTCTGGAGAACCTCAAGCTGGATGCCTATGTTTATAACCTCATGCCTTATCTTTTCACTCTTCTTGTCCTTATCCTTTCCTCCAAAAAGAGCAGAGCGCCAGAAGCAGATGGACTACCTTACCTCGTCGGAAAACGATGACACGATTGCCGCAGAGAAATCTCTCTGCGGTTTTTTGTTTGACATTCAATGAAGATAAGTCCATTATTTTCCGAAGAAAAACTTATATTTTTCCTATTTCCAATTTTAATAGCTTTCCGCTGATTGAAATGGTAAAATACACAAGCTCAAATAGGAGAAAAATATATGGCAATTAAAATATACACAGATGCTTCCAGCAACCTATTCGAAAGCATCCTCAAGGAAAAGAATCTGGATATCCAGGTTCTTCCGATGACAGTGGAAATCGGAGACAAAAGCTATCTTTGCTATAAGGATCAAATCGATGTAGTGGAATTCAGCAAGACTTTCTATGAAAAGATGAAAGAAGGAATCAGACCCAAAACCTCTCTTCCGAATCCAGGTCTATTCCAGCAAAGCATGGAAAAGGAAATCTCGAACGGAAACAAGGTACTTTATATTTCCTTGGCAGGCGGAATCTCAGGGACATTCCAGACGACCAGCATGATAGCAAACCAGATCAATGCGAAATACAAAGAGGAGAAAGTCAAAGTACTCAATTCCAAGACTGCCGGTCTTGGCGAAGGCATGATCTGTATGTATGCGTATCAGGAATCCCTTGAAGAGAACAATCTGGAAAAGCTTTTCTCGAAGGTAGAGGAGTATACAAAGAAGACAAGAAGCGAATTCATCGTCGATTCCCTAATCTATCTGACAAACAGCGGAAGGATTTCCAAAATCACAGCGAAAGTAACTTCACTACTTTCCATCAAGCCTCTTCTTTACGGTTCCGACGAAGGAAAAATCGAATTGACAAGCTTGGCACATGGGAAAGTTAAAGCTCTGAAAAAATTGGCTTCCCAAGTCAACGAACATATCAAGGACAAGACCGCGAAAGTCTATATCTCCCATTGCAATGCAATCGAAGATGCTGAAAAGCTGAAGACCATGCTTTCCGGATTCGGAATCAACAATACCGAAACCTATTATTACGATCTGGTCACCGGTGCCCATGTTGGTCCTGGTACCATCGCCGTTTTCTACGAAGGTGAAAACCGAAAAATATAGAATATAAGAAAAACTCTCTTATAGACAGCAAAAAGTCTAAATAAGAGAGTTTTTTCTTTTTATTTCAGCTTAAGACCATCGCGGAAAGCACAACCTACCTTCTCGGTAACGACTCGATAAGATTGATCGGCACTGTTATAAGTAATAAAGCCTGCTTTTGTGAAATCAATATGTCCTCTTTCATCGAGAATTGAGTCATCGACGACCACATTCTTGATTTTTCCATAGACTATGTATTCATCGCCATCATCAAAGATTTTTAGAAGTTCGCATTCGAAACTCAGTTTCATCTCATTGATAATAGGAGCGTCGACGTATTCGGCTTTCTTGGCGGTCCAACCGGTTTTTAGGAATTTTTCTTTATCGTCATTTTGGGAAACAACCCCGACATAATCGGTAGAAACCACATTATCTTTATCCGCTACAGCAAGAGTGAACGCTTTGTTTCTGGATATATTGGCTGTTGTCTTATGATCTCTTGCCAATTCGATGAGAACCACATCATTATCCTCCATGGTAACCCAAGCAGCGGCCATGCAATCAACAGTTCCATCTTCATTATACGTCGAAACGACCAAAACTGGCATCGGAAAAAGGATATTACTAGGTTTAAGATTCTTCTTCATATTTACCCCCTCCTAAAAGGTAACCTTAGTCTAAAACCCAGGTATGAAATTTTCAAGTTCAATTAAAAAGACAGACAAGAAATGTTGTCTGTGGTTTTTGCAATGGAAGGAAACTCATCTACGTTTTAGAATGAAATAGGAAAGAGGTCAAAAAATGAAAGACAAACAGTGTGCCTATTGTATGCGTGAAGAAAAACCTCAGCTTTACAAAAGCTTTGGATTTTATGTAAAAGAACTGAATGTATCTTCCCTTTATGTTTTCAGGGAACAATCCCATCCAGGAAGATGCATCGTAGCTTATAAGGACCATGTATCCGAAATCGTAGACATTCCAAAAGAAGAACGAGAAGCCTTTCTAGAAGATATCGCTAATGTCTCCAATGCAATCCACAAAGCCTTTCATCCAGATAAGGTCAATTATGGATTCTATGGAGATACTGGAAAACATCTGCATTGCCATTTATGTCCAAAATACAAGGATGAATTCGAATGGGGATCAACGTTCCAGATGAACCCGCATGAGAAAGATTTCACAGATGAGCAATTAAAAGAAATTGCAGACAAGATTGAAAAATACCTGAAGTAACTAAAAAAAAGCATTGTATTCTTGCCCATGTCATTAACGGAATAATAATGGATAAACTTTGTTAAGGACACGTTAATAAAAAAGTGTACCATCGTTATTCATCACTCCTTGGACCAGTCCAAGGAGTGATTTTCGAAAGAGGAAAAAGAATTACCTCATAGTAGGGTTTAATGTGTACCCTTTGTCAAGGACACATTGAGAAAACAGCACATAACAATTGGAGGTTCCCTTCTTGGACTAGTCCAAGAAGGGAATTTTTTCGGCGACAGGGATCAGCGACATTCCTGGCTGTGCGAAAAGATGCTCCCTGTATTCGCATGGTGTCATCTGTTTCAGATTCCATTGGCATCTGCTGTGGTTGTAATAGTCCATATAGTCGTCGATTTCCTTCCTGAACTGTTCGAGGGTGATAAAGCCATCGAGATGGAGTTCGTCCTTCATGTGTCCGAAGAAAGACTCCATCGGAGCGTTGTCCCAGCAGTTGCCTTTCCTGGACATGGACTGGGTAATTCCTTTCTCCGACAGATGCTTCTGATATTGGATGCTTGTGTAGTGGCATCCCTGGTCAGAGTGGATCGTGAAGCGTTCCGGAAGATATTGGACCGATTCGAGTTTTCCGAGCATATCCATGACAAGCGTCATGTCTATCCTGTCCGATACACTGTATGCCACTATCTCATTCGTGGAGGCATCCTTCACGGTCGAAAGATAGGCCCTGCCGTTGGAGCCATAGAACAGATAGGAGATATCGGTCAGAAGGTGCTGGCCTGGTCTGGACGTGGCGAACTTCCTGTTGATCTTGTTTGTGAATACGGAATGTATTCTAAGTGCCTTGGCCATCCGTCTGAGGGGATTTGACTTCCTTATGGGACAGGAAAGTCCCATCTTCTTCATCAGTCGGCGAATCTTCTTGAGATTCATCAGCTTTCCCTTC
Source organism: Caryophanales bacterium UBA4694 (assembly GCA_002404835.1). Lineage (GTDB taxonomy): Bacteria > Bacillota_I > Bacilli_A > RFN20 > CAG-288 > Enterosoma. The sequence goes on from DHKM01000049.1 coordinate 27,488, forward strand.
TCATGCAGGATAGTAATTCTGAGCTGTCTTGCTCCTTTGGCACGTCCCCTGAAGTCATATGCCCATCTTATCAGGTCCATATCTTCGAGTTCACGTCTGTCTGCAGGCCTTCCTGCCGCTTTCAGATAGGAATAATAGCCGGAGGCCGATACCACCAGCCTCCTGCACATCCATCGTATCTCCAGGCATGGGTGCTTTTCCTTCATTTTCATTATCATTCACCCCCCTATTTCAAAATCCAATAGCCATATCGCTTCGACCCAGCTCTCTTAATCAAGCCCATTTCCTGTAATTTGACCATGCTTTTCTTGATCGTAGAGACGCTGAGACTGGTTGCTTTTGCAAGTTCGTCGCCTGTCATCCTCGGATTACGTTTCAAAGTTTCCAGAATCGCCTTCTGACCATTGCTCAAAACCATTGATTCGCTTTCCTTTTCGGCAACGAACGCCCAAGTAGGCTTAAAGGCAAATGGAATCGTGACGGTTAAGTAATTATCTGATATTTTAAAGGCACCTCTCCCATATTTGCTCAATATGGTCGGAACCCCATGCCCCGTCTGTTCTGCGTATTCGGCCGAATTGAAAATCATCCAAAGGGCTTTGTTGATCGGATGTGAGGTACCCTCGTAGAACTCATCCAAAGTCAAGCCATAGGGAAGCCCTCCATAAGAAACGATCTCGATTCTATCGCTGTAGATATAAATAGCCGGCGGAATCATATCCATCCATGAGTTATGAACACACGCGTTCTTCCAAGCCTCTTCAAAGGATTCGGTATCGAAAAGATGCTTGTCTCTTCTCCCATCCCCCTTCCCAAGATCCACATTCGTTTCGTTGAGGGTCTCGACATAATCCATCGCCTGTTGCAAGGCAAACAATAGGCACTGGTTTCCGAATTCGGTTCGCTGAGACATCGACGTTTTGTCTGTTCCAACAAAACGCACGACCTTTATCGAGACATTGGACTGATCAGACAAGATAAACGCCATAATGTTGTATTTGCCTTCGCTGTTCTTCAGCCCTTTCGCCTTCACTAAGGAAGAAGTAGAAAAAACGTGATATTCTTTCGAAACTAGGATTGACGTGAATTTCTCAAAAGTCAGATCCTGCCTTGTCGACTCGATCTCGCTGATGAAATCGAATCCAGCCCCGATGAACATCTTTCTCAATGCTTCCCTGGTTATCTTCTTGTCTTCATCAGCAGAACGAATCAAATATTGCCCATATGCGGAATATGGGATATCGCTGCCACTAGCCTCTATTTTGATCACCTTCAAATTCTCACTCGGCCCATCCAAAGCCGTGATCGTTGGGATTATCGCCGGCTCGATGTTGAAGGATATCGCCTGAGAGATGTCCCTAAGAGTCTTATCGCTAGCCTCTTGCCCAATGGCCTTTCCCTTGTTTGTGATGCCAAAATAAAGGGTGGCATGCTTATTCTTGTTAAGCATGGAGGCGATTGATTTGATTCCTTCTTTTAATTCTCCGGTCGATTCTTTGAATTCTACAGTTTCGCTTTCTTTACCATAATCCAGCATCGTTTATTACCTCAAATCATCAATAGTATATAAAAGTTTATTTTAAAGTTCAATTAATAGTTCACTCTAAAGTTCATTTAATAGTCTACTTCAAAGTACACCGAAAGCATATTTTCCTTTTCATAGTTGACACTATAGGTTAGGTGTTCATTTTGGGGACCTATTCCCCCATACGAGTAAAGGCCCTATTTTTTACCGCAATTTGGGGCATTTTTGCAACAAAAAAGAGGATTTCTCGCTTTTTTGAGAAGAAGGAAATCCATCAAATTTTCGCGATTTTTGGCTATTTTCGCTGTTTTTGTGACTGAGCAGCACCACCGTCTCCACATGCATCGATTGGACATAAAGAACAGGTCTACCCATACGAGGCGGAGTGCGGAATGAACATATCTACTACATTCAAAACATGACTGTGCAACTGGCAATATTGTACACTTAGATAGTATTGGTGAATATGTGCTATCCATCAAGCTAAACTTTTTATGTAGCAAATATATCAATGATATATTCAAAGTCGAACTTTTTTAGTCATGTTCCTCATGTTCCCATCATGTTCCTTACAGAAACATTTAGGCATCAGTCTATCTTAATGGTCGCTATATATTTTGTGTGTTTTGATTTGCTATTCGTGGTCGTTTTCAATGTGCCGGCTTCTAGCAGTGGTTTTAATACATTAGACATAAAATGACTTCTGCTTTTATATCCTA
>DHKM01000014.1:0-25708 GCA_002404835.1 Caryophanales bacterium UBA4694
TATTGGATCCCGTCGAGGAAATCCAGATATCCTCAAAAGAGAGGACGTATCGTTTTCCGTTCAATCTGGCCGGATATGTATCATTTGAATGCCAGGCAAGAAAAGGAGACACCATCGATATCGTTCTTGGCGAGAAAGTCGACAAGGATAATCGGACGGATCTTAGCAATGTGCAGTGTATCAGGAAGAAGAAAAAGACTCCGCTTCAGAAAATCCATTTCGTCTGCAAGGACGGAAGAAACGAATACCACACTCGGTTCTTCTATGGAGGTTTCCGTTATGCGACGGTAAGTTGTTCCTCTCCTCTTTCTTCCTTCAAAATCCATGCTATCCAGATTGCCAGCGATGTTCTTCAGACTTCAAAGTTCGAATGCTCGAACCATCTTATCAATGTATTCTATGAGAACACGATTCATTCCCTTCTTTCCAATTCCATCGATATTCCGACCGACTGTCCGACTCGGGAAAGGATGGGTTGGACCGGTGATTCTCAGGTGTTCTTCAATACGGCATCCTATTTGTGCGATTATGAAGCTTTCTCGCGGAAACATATAATGGACGTTTTTGATAGGCAAAGGAAGAATGGCTGTCTTCCCCAGATTGCTCCTTATTCCCACGAGGACTGGTATATGGACGTCATGAACGGCAGCGTGGGTTGGGCGGATGTCGGTGTTCTGACTCCGTATCGTATGTATCTGAAATACAACGATAAACGGATTTTGGAAACCTATTACGATAAAATGTGCGCGTATGCCAAGTTTATGATCCATCGCTGCGGGAGAAGCAAAGGTATCTATAAAGTCTATGCCAAGAATCTTCATCTTTCCAAGGAAAACCTGAAATACCAGGTCAATTCCGGCCAGTCCTACGGAGAATGGGCAGAGCCCAAAGATGTGAAGAAAGTCGAGTGGACGGATTTCTGTATTCCTCATCCCGAGGAATCCATGGCCTACACCTGTTATGTCATGGAAGTCATGATCAAAGTTTCCGCAATCCTAGGTAAAGAAGAACTTGTTCCTCTTTTCCAAGAGTATGAAGAGGGTGTGAGGAAGGCCTATCAGGAACTTGTTACGAAGAAGGATTTCAGCCTCGATACAGACCGTCAGGCCAAACTTGTCCGTCCTCTGTATTTCAAACTTTTGAATCCAGAGCAGGAGGAGTATGCCAAGAAGAGACTCATCGAGGCTTTGGACCATTACAAATGGAGAGTCGGAACGGGATTCCTTTCCACGCCGCTGATCCTTTATGTTCTACAGGATATTTCCCCGGAATATGCTTATCGCCTTCTTCTCAACGAGGAGGCTCCGGGATGGCTTTTCATGGCGAAGAACAATACAGGCAGCATATGGGAAGGCTGGGAAGGTGAGTTTTCCCAGGCCGGCATTGCCTCCTTGAACCATTATTCCAAAGGGGCTATGGTAGAATGGCTTTTCTCCAGCATGCTTGGTATCAAAGTCAAAGGTGAAAATGTTTTCGAGATATCTCCTGTTCTTGATCCTCGTATCGGTTATGCCAAGGGAAGCTATCTTTCTCATTTCGGAAAGGTTTCCGTCTTTTGGAGATTCTCTGAAGATCAGAAGCAGGTTCATTTTGATATCGATGTTCCCGGAAATACGACGGCTGAGTTTGTCTTCGGCAAAACCAAGAAGACTTTGACTTCCGGAACGTATTCCTTCGACTTAGCTTATCGGGATTAAAAAAATAGGCTTTCTACCCAGTTGAGGGTCGGAAAGCCTATTTTCTTATTTATGGATTCTTATGACGGTATTGTTCTTACGGAGCGTTTCGACAAAGGCGTTGCTGTCCATCGGTTTGAAGAAGGCATAACCCTGAAGGGAACTGTCTTTGTTGATTTCCGTAATCATCTTGTACTGTTCCATGTTCTCGACACCGATAAGGGATGGATGCAGTTCTTCTCTTTTGGCAAGTTCGAGAAGCTCCTTGACCATGACGTATTTGTTCTTGTCGGTATCGATGAATCTTGTATATGGTCTATCGATCTTGAATTCCTGGATTCCCAGATCCTTGAGCTTGTCCAAGGAGATATACTCACCGGAATATCTATCGCAGATGAGGTCGATCTTGAGATTGATGGCCATCTGGAAGAAGGTCTTCATATCGTCGTAATGGTCGTAGATTTCCTTTTCGTTGATTTCGAATCCCAGGAAGTGAGGAGGAAGGTGGTTTGTTTCGATGAGGTTCTTCAGCTTGTCCTCAAGGAGAGGATCGCTGAAGTAGGAGGCATCGGTATTGATGTTGAGTCTCTTGAATCCGTACGGCCTGAAGATGGTAAGTCCGTATTCTTTGTAGAGCTGGGAGATATAGTCGATAAGGGCATTGGTGATAAGACCAATCTTGTTGTTCTTGGCCGCAATCTTGATGAGCTCGTCTGTGTTGAAGGTGATTTTCCTGTAGTCGTCCGAGAGTCGGATAAGGAGTTCGGCGCCTGTGATTCTCTTGTCGGAAGCGTTGAGGATCGGCTGTAGGTTGACCTCGAATTCACGGTTGGTGAATTTCTGGTCGATGATGCTGAGCATGAATTCGTTCTTGTTGCTAGGACGGGAATAACCGTTTTCATCCAGGTAGATGTAATTGAGACCGGCTTTGTATTTTCCCGAGAAATACAGGGCTTCGGCATGTTTCAGGAAATCCTTGTAGGATGGGTAGCCCTGCGGATAGGAGATCGGAAGGTAGGTGATTTCAAAAAGGCTCTGTCCGTCTTCGAAGCAGGATTCCCTGGACAAGTCATAGATGGCTTCGCATTCGTTGATGACGTCGTTCTGACCGTATTCCATTAGGAGTACGGCGAAGGTATCCGGCTTATCCATATAGATGTTGTCTACGCTTTCCAAGGCAGTGACTTTGTTCAGGAAGATTCTCAATGCCTGGGTCAGCTTCTCGTTTCCGTATTTTCGGATGAGTTCGTTGCGGTTGTCTATTTTAAGCAGGAGCAGATAGCCTTTGGAATTGCTGAGGTAGGCGTTTTTCATCTGGAGCATGAGGGAATAGTAGGAATTGATGAGATAGTTCTGGTCGAAGAGGTCATCCGTGAACTCATCGTTCTTCTTCATCTGTTTGACGAGCATGACCCGGTTGGGTTCTTTGTCATCCATATTCAGGGTGAGGGAAGTTTCGACCGGGAATCCGTTGATTTCCGTCTTTTTCTTTTTGGCGGTAATCAGAGGGCAGTCCTGACAGGGTCTGTCCAGTCCGTAGATTGCTTTATAGCATTTTCTCTCCGGTTTGATTCCCGGATTTATCAGGGTAAGTCCGTCGCTTACATAGGTTATCGTGTAGTTGTTTGCCTGGATCTTGTAGAGGAAGCAGTTGGATAGCTTAAGTACGCCTTCGGTAATCCGCATTTCTTCGTTCAGACGTTTTCTTCTGAGGAGAGTTACGATTGTGTCTCCGATTTTTCCGGAGAAGAGGGATAGGCATTCGAGGAGGTAGGAATTCAGAGGCATTTCCCGTCCTATGTTGTCAAAATAGATAATTGCTCTTAACGGAATGGTTTCTCCTTTTACCAGGTAGAAGAAACAGGAATCGATACCGAAGCGGTCGAAGAATCTCGACATCTCGTAGGAGCAGCTTTCTTTTCTTGAGGCAAAATAGGTATTGTCTCCTTCGCAGATCTTGGTGAGATGCTGGATGAAATCCTGATCGAATTTCTTCCCTGGTTCGAATCTCTTTTCGTTTTCTTTGTCCTTGGAAACATGGAGAATGCTTTCGAAGTCGTCATTCAGTTCCTGGTAGAGGATGATTCCGCCTTCATCGATATCCATGCTTTCGAGGATTTCTTCCATGATTTCCTTCAAATAGTTCGAGTATTCCTTCTTGTCTTCCAGGACATTGTTGAATCTCGAGCTGATCTTGCACATGGTATTCAGATCCAAGGTCGTCTGATGGACCATCCTTGTTTCTTCCAGGTTCTTGATTCTTTTCGGAAAATAGAAGTTCAGGTTCTTTCCCATGCGCTTGGCAAAGTGGATGTCGTCGAACATTTCGTCCAAATGGGAATAAGGGTAACAGACATAGGCGTAATGGACAGGAGTGGAAGTTATGCTTCCGTTTTCGTCTTTCACAGGAAGGGAGAGGTCTTTGATCATGTCAAGACATTTTTCCCGGATGGCATTGGTGTTGTCGATGATCGGAAGGTAGACATAGTATCCCTGTTTCCATCGCGAGGGAGAAAGAAGCAGGTTCGGATAGGATTCAAACTGACGGAACAGATAATCGGCAAGATGCAGAAGCTGATTGTCCTGAAGCGGTTTTGAACTTTTCGTCTCATAATAGACATAAAGAAGGCCGTTGCGGTAGCTTGAGGATTTTTTGATGATTTCGACAAGGCGCTGGTGGAATTCGTCGGCATCGACGATCTGTTTCTCTTTGTCGATGTATTTGAGACTTAGACTGGTATAATCCAGGTTCTTGTTGATGACGGTTGTTTCAACTAGGGTTTTGTTGATACCCTTGATATCCTTGTTGAGTTCGTCGATTTCCCGAATGTTATTCCCTTCCGGATAGGAATCGAAATCGATTTCCTGGTTCAAGATCTTATGGTAGTTCTGATGGGTAATGGTATAGAAGGTATCGAAGATCAGATGATACTGTTTTCTTGTCTTGATGAATTCCAAAATCATATCAATCACGCAGAACAGTACCAGAAGGACGACAAGAATCTGAAGATAGATGGTATTTTCTTGCTGAAGGTAAAGCAAGACCATTCCGACGCCAACAACGGAAGCAACGATGGCAAATATCAGATGGATGATTGCAGAGAGCCGGAGGAAATGGCGGAAACTTTTCTGTTTTTGTTTTTTCATCTTGTTTCCTCCAGAATGTCGGTTCTTCCGATATCGCCGATGGATGTGACGATGATCTTTCCTACCGTGGCATAGGATTCCAGAATCTTGGAATAATCAAGATAATCTGTCGGAGTCTGGAAATGGGTTTCAACCACTTTAATGGCTATACAGGAGATGTTGTTCAGATAGCAAGCCAAAGCTACGCCACCATAGGTGCAATCGAAGACGATGTTCTTCTTGATGGATGTCAGTTCTCCTTGGACCAAGAGCGGTTCCAGTTGGGATTCTTTATAAAAATAGGTATTCGAGGAGAGGTAAGTGGAATCGAAGAACTGGATGTAGGTTCTTATGGCCATGGCTTTGTTTACGAAGTCCTTGACACCGGCATCTGTTTTGAAGAACTGCGGGAATCCGTTTGGAATCTGTCCCAGTCTTACCGGTTTGTTTCCGATCTGATCGATATCGGAGAGAAGAACCTGGTTGGATACGGCAATCGTTCCGAACTCGATGTCGTCGGAATAACTGACACAGGTCCCGACACAGAACGCAAGCAGGATGAAGTATTTGTTGATGAGGTAGTTTGTCACAAGGCTTGCGACATAGTTGGTGTAGATGTCATAGACTAGGACGACGTCCTGGTTGAAGAGTCTTCCGAAGACGGCCGGGTAACGGTTGTAGATTTCCTCGTTTCTCTTCTTGGTCAGGATGGATTCGAAATAGAGGACATCGTCGTGTGAACTTCCGAGAATCAGAATCATGTTACTTGTCCTCCGTGTTGCGTTCGAACTTGTTTTCCTTCAAGAGTTTGGCAAAGTCCTGAGAGGGAATCGGTTTGGAATAATAATATCCTTGGATTGTATCGCATCCCTGGTTTTTCAGGATGTTGACCTGACGAACGTTGTCGACACCCTCTGCGATGACTTCTAGATGGTTCAGCTTTCCAAGATCGATCAGGCATTTGACGATGTTCCGTGCCTTTTCGTCGTTTTCGATGTCGTCGATATAGGATTTGTCGATCTTGATGGTATCAAAGGGAATACGGCCGAGGTTTGCGATGTTGCTATAGCCGATTCCGAAATCGTCCATCAGGACCCGGATTCCTTTGGCTTTGAGTTTCTTGATGATGGATACGGCCAAAAACGGGTTGGACTGCGAGGTCCTTTCAAGGATTTCGATTTCGATGAGGTTCGGTGGAATATGGTATTCATCCAGGGTCTTGGTGATGAATTCGAGGAAATTCATGTGGAAGAATTCGAAGAGAGAGAAATTCAGTGAGACAGGGACTACTCTTCTTCCTCTCTTCATATTGTCCTGGATGTCCTTGCACACCTGCGTGAAGACGAAAGTGTCCAGTTCATGCGTCAGACCGCTGGCTTCGGCTTTGGGGATGAACTGGTAAGGAAGCAATAAGCCATGTTGCGGCGAGTTCCATCTTATGAGAGCTTCCGCGGAGGTGAACCTTTCTTCCTTGAGACTGAATTTAGGTTGATAATAGACGACGAATTCTTGGTTTTCCAAACCTTTTAGAAGCATTTCGAGGTCGTCTTTCTTTGTTACGTTTCTCAATGAGGATTGATAGAAGGTAATGCTTTCGAAGTTGTTTTCGGAGGCGTTTCTTGCCAGAATCGCATTTTCGATGCATTCGACGACGGACTGATTCTCTTTGGGTTCTTCGATTCCGAAGAACGGGGAGGTGAAGAGGTGGAGGTTGTTCTTCTCGACGATTTCGTAAAGGTCATCGCTCAGTTTGGCTACCAGGTCGATGACATCGAATCTGGTTCCTCCGAAGATATAGATGTAGTATCCGGCGTTGTCGTAGGCATAGACGTATTTCTTCTGCTGTTTGGACAACAGGCTTCTTAGATGTTCGGCTACCAAGCAGTTATAAGTGATGCTGGCCTGTCTTCTGGTGTTGACAAGGACCATGGATTTTGGTGCCGTGGTGAAGCGGATGATGGCCTGATAGGCGTGTTTGTTCTTCCTCTTGCTTCTCAGGGATGTGACTTTGGTTTCGAAGAGGTTTCTGTTGTAGAAGTCCATCTTCTTTCCGAAGACGTAGGCGTCCTGTTCGCTTAGGTTCTTCATCAGGACGACCTGATTGATGAAACGGATAAGGAAGATGAAGAAAAGGGAAATGAGGATACTTAAGACAACGACGAAAATGGACAGGTAGACCTTTGCCGGATTGGAGGATTTGGATGTCATGAGAAGGATAAGGTAAACCGTCAGTCCGATAAGGAAACTGGATCCGAAGGCGATGAATAGGATTTTATATTTTTGCTTTTTATCCATTTTCGTTATTTCTTCTTTGTTTTTTCTTCGAGCATTTCTTGAAGAAGTTCGGCTTTGAGCCTTTCCTTCTCTTCTTTGGACATGGTATCGAATTCGACGCGTCCTGCGACTGGATTCTTCGGCGGTTCATCGCTCTTGGGCGTTTCTTCGTCTTTCTCGTTCAATGCTTTGAGGATATCCCTTATGGAAACAAACATCAGATATCCGCTTGGAATCAGAAGAAGGATGACTAGTCCCCAAGGCGAGGCGACGAATTTGAAGAATCCGCCGAGGAACTCGGACTGCAGTTCGACTTTCCCGAGAAGTTCCTTTTCGCTGAAGACCTGATACTGTCCAAGGCCTGACTGGTTTCCTCCGATGTTGATACCGGATACGACAAAGAGATATCTGCCCTGACCATAGGGAACATTTTCGTTGTACTGGATTTCTCTTAGACGATGGGTCATGACTCGGCTTGTCGCGTCTTCTCCTGTCAGCTGGATGGGATTGTTAAGGAAAGCAAGGATGGGATTGGTATCCTTCTTATCGAGCTTTACACTGCCGTAATTCTGATATCCGTCGATGAAGGTAAGGTCGAAATGGGAGCTTTTGTTTTCGTATTCGTCAAGAAGGGTGACGATTTTTTCCATCATCTGGGTATCGGATGTGATGGGGGAGAAATTATTGGAGGCTTCTTTGAGCTTGGTGTAATACTCTTTGTCGAGTTCTTCGTTCTTCTTTTCGTTTTCCAGATAAAGGGAATAGAGTTTTTCGGCACTGTCCTTCTTGGTGACTAGGGCTGTTCCTTTCTTGTATTCGGGTTCCATGGAATCGGTGAGGACAACGAAATTTCCGAAAACACCGTAGTTCAGTACTTGTCCGTAGTTGTTTTTCTTGGTGAACTGTCCGATGACCGGACCAAGAGCCAAGCCGACAAAAAGCAGGATGAAAAAACATCCGAGGCCTTTTTTCATCCATTTGATTGCCTTGCTCTGTTTTTTCTGTTCTTTGTCTTTCATTTTCCGAATTCCCTGAATGAACCGGATTTGTTTCCGGTGGCATTCTTCTTCTTTTTCGTTCTGGATTTTTCTTTCTTTATCGATTTATAATCCATCTTGTTTTCATCGGCTTTGCGGTAAATCGGATCTTTTTTGATGACTTCGGAAAGATATCCGCCTTTTGTCGAGGCGGTTTGGTTTCTGCTTTTCTTCTCAATGGTCTCCGAGGATTGGTAGGAGGCATCTTTCCTTATCGTCTCTTCAAGGTATCCGTTTCCTTTGGAATAGGTGGCATGTTTTCCGTTCCGGTATTTCCTGTCGGCCTGGATGAAGCCACCGCTAATAAGATCCATGTTGTCTGTCAGGTTCGTAGGATTCTTCAGTATCTTCGGAAGATAGGAATCGTTTTTCCTTTCGGAAAGCCTTTTCTTCAATTGGCGGTTCTTTTCCTTTTCTTCCTCAAGCAGTTTTTCGTACTCGTTCAAAAGTCTGTCTTTTTCTTCTTCCTGAGCCTTACGCATCAGCTTTTCCTGTTCGCTTTCTTGTTTCATGAAGCAATAGGTTTCCTGGCTTGGGATGTAATCCTCGACCATGGAAGAAAGGATTCGGATCTGATTTTCCTGTTCTTTGGGTTCTTCTTTCTTTTCTTCCGGTTTCAGGATATCCATTTCGACCTTGACTGGGATGATTTCCTCGGCTTCGATATTTTCGACACTCAAAAGAGTGGAGGCGATTTCCTGAGAAAGCGAAGAGGGGAGAGTCTCTTCTTCGAGCAATGTGGAAGGAATGTCTTCCTTTTCTCCGGTTTTGATCTCTTCGACAGATTCTTCTTTCGGAAGAGGGGCATTGTCGATCGTAGTGGAAAGTCCGATTCCGTTTCTCAGGTCATGATATTCTTCGTTGGAAAGATAGACGCCCCAATCATGGGAATCGATTTGGAATTTTCTGGCGTCATCGGCAAGAAGGGAACGGAATTTCCTTAGATATTCCTCTTCTTCCTCATGGCGCTTCTTCATCCTTTTTTCCTTGAGGAATTCCAACTCCTCTTCCATTTTCCGGATTCTCTTCTTGACTTCTTCGTCAAAAAGGAGGGCGTTCTTGGCTTTGCGCTTTAGGAGGAATTCTTTCTGCATGTACTCCTGTTTGCTCATCAAACGTTTGCGGTATTCGTCCTGGAAGTAGGCTTTTTCCCGGTGTGAAGGATGGGGTGGCAGATTGGCATCTGTCTTTGAATCCAGGTATGTCTGATAGTCTTTGTCCGTTCTCACAAAAGAAATCGGACCTTTTAATAAAGGACCATAGACAAATTCCTCGTCGTCGCTGGACGTGAGGATGATTGGATCATAATGGGTTTCTTTTTCTTCCTTTCTTCCTTCTTTGTCTTTTCCCTGAAGGGAAAGGAAATTGTAGAAGGTAAGAAGATTCATCCGGTTCAGATCGTTTGTGTCGAAATCCTGGTATTCCTCTTTGACGGAGTAGTTGACACCGAGTTTATCGTAAGCTTCGATGAAACGGTAGAGTTCATAGCATCGATGGTATTTCGGGTTCTTGCGGATGATATTGGTCTGAAGGATCGGGTTCTTGACATTCTTATCGGTCTTGAAGATCTTCATGAACCGGGAATTGTAATAATAGAGGATATACTCTCTTACTTGTTCGATTCTTTTGATGTAATCGTTTGTTTCGATTTCGATTTTCTCTTCCTTTGGAGAATCGACGACGATTTTCGTCTCGATATTGACCTGGGCACCATTGAGATTGGAACTGTTCTTGAAGAAGAGCTGCTCGTGATCCATGAGTGTGGCATACTGTTTGACGAATTCGTATCTTTTTTCGACAAAAAGTACCAATTTTCGGATCAGAGTGGCGATGAAGCGGTTCTCATAAGTCTTGATATCGTCATCGGAACCTATGGAAAGAATCTTATTGGGAATGACATTTCCGTTTTCGTCGATATCCTTGATGTACTGGGTGTGGCTGGCAAGATGCATGATCGAGGTCGAATTCGTCTTCTTGGCCAGTTCGATCGGAGTAAGGTCGGCCGTTGTCTTGGTGACCATCCTCGGATTGTTGATGATCGTTCCCAAATCGAAAAGGCAGCTTTCGATGTTCTCAATCCAGGAGTTGTCGAAACTGGATGATTCGATTCGGTCCAGCCTAAGATAGGAGCTTTTTCCGTTTTTCAGAGCATCGAAAATCTCCTTGGCGTCATTGTCATCAAGGACACCGCTGAGCTTTTCGCTCATGGACAGATAAAGTTCTTTTTCTTTGCTGTAATTTGACATGGATTTTTCCCGGTGGATTCTTTTCCTTATCCTATTTTAGTTGTTGGAGATAAGATTGTCGATAAAAGCATGTGCCATTTTGAAATTGTTGGTTCCGTAGAGGGTATCCAATTCCTGCTTGAGCTGGTTGAGTTCGTCCTTCAGGAAGGCAATGTTGAGGGATTCGAATTTCTTCAGAACCTTGTTGGTGAAGATGAAGTCGAAACCTTCCATTTCGCTTCCTCCGCAGGCGACATAGACTGGGATGAATGTATCGAGCTGTTTTACGATACGGTTACCGAAGGCAAGACGGAATTTCTTGATGACGAAGTTGTCGAGCTCTTCGAATTTCTTCCTCATGTTGTCGCTGATCGGATACTGGCTCAGAGCATCATGGTAGAGAGAGGACAACTGGGAATACGGGACTGCCATTGCTTCCTGGTTTTCGCATTCGAATTCTCTTCCCTTATCGTCGAAGAAGATGGAAATGGCTCTGTCGTAGACCTTGTCGGAGATGGTGAAGGTCGAGTCGTCGTTGTTTGCGGTTCCGAAGAATTCCACATTCTGAGGAATGAGAAGTTTTCCGTCCTTGAGATTGACGGGATCGTTTTCCTGCATGGCGGGAATCAAGTCGATCAGCCAGTCGTTCGGGTCTCTCATTTCCATGATGGAGAGGAATTCCGCGAAGTAGTATTCGATACGGGCAAGGTTCATTTCATCGAGGACGATGACATCAAGTTCTTTGCGGTAGGTTGTTGTGTAGAGGGCTTTTAAGAATTCGGATTCGTTGAACTTCTTGGTGAATTCGTTGTAATAGCCAAGGAGTTCGGATCTGTCCTTCCAGGATGGTTGGACAGGGATGATGGCAGAATTGAAGCGGAAGAATTTTCCGATGGCGTAGGCTAACGATGTTTTACCTGTACCGGAGATACCTTCCAGGATGATAAGTTTGCTTGTGGCGATACCGGCAAAGAGCTGTCGGATGGTATCGATTTTATAATAGAGCTTGAGTTGGGATGCGGCAAAGTTTCTGAAGCGGTTGCAGAGTTCTTCCAAGGAAAGATCGGAAATATTGGCGATTTCCGTGGATATTCCCCTGTACTGGTTGTCGACATGGGTGAGTTTCGGGAAGCGGGAAACGACTTCCTGTATTGCTTCCTTTTCCTTCTTTTCGACGTCGTTTGGCTTGAGGCCCATGTAGTTGACCTTCAGCTGGAGAATCTTGTCTTTTTCCTGTACGGCTTGGTAGAGTTCGTAATTGAGTCTTTCGACTTGTTCTCTCAGTTCGTCCTTGCTGATTTCTTTCTTGACGAATCTGACATATTTCCGGATCAGAACGAAGAGCAGGAAACAGATTCCAAAAAGGGCACCGATGAAAAGAATGGCAAATAATACAAAGAAAAACCATCCTGCTGGTCCGAAGTCGCCTTTGTGGGCGTCCAGCAGAGACTGATAGTTCTGGAAATTCGATGGTACCTTCAGCCATGGGGAAACGACTCTTGTGGAAAAGAATTCCACAAAATCCCAGAAGAAAGTAATGATCATTTGTCTTAGATATTCAAAATATGCTGTCATTTTCCACTCTCCCTTGCAATCATGAAACTGAGTTCGGCATTGAAGCTGGCGCCCATGGTTTCATTGATGCAGTTTGTGTCCCAGCCTTCCAAATAAATGGATAGGACGATTTCGGTCGGTCTGTAACTGGCATCATTCGTATTTTTATAGACGGGTATCATGATGGGACTTTCCCGTTTTACTCCGGTTGGTCTAAGTTCTTCCAACGTGTAGGAGTTTTCCTTGACCGAATCGTGTTCCTCTTCGAACCGTTCGATGTCGAAATGGTGTGTGCCTTTTTTCGTAAAGGAATTGAAACTTGTCGTATCGTCTATTCCGGTTGCCGGATGATTTTTGTCTGTGTTGTAAAGAATGTCGCTTTCTTGGGTGGGAAGATAGTAATCCTTTAAGTCTTTGCTTTCTGCGGCTTGGATGATATTTCCCGTTTCGTCTTTGATGTATCCATAGACGGCTTCGTAGGACTGGTTCTGTTGGTAGTAGGTATCGAAGTAGGGCGTAGTGGAGGTATTCAGAATTCCTAGAAAATAGGTTTCCTCTGTTTTATGGGGATTGATGATAAAGTATTTTAAGTTTCCCTCTTCGTCTTTATAGAGGATTGAGACTCGCAAGGAATTGCTGACTTGGTTCAATTCTTCTGTTTTTGACTGGATGAATTCTTTCTTTTCCTTTTCTGTCGGAAAAGACATGTCTTCAGCCACTTGGTTGGCCCATTTCTCATTTTGAGTACTATTGGGATTCAAAGAGAATTTGTCAGGATCGATGGTGACGTAGACGTTGTCGTCACAGCTAAGGTAAAGATGTTTCGAGAAATAACCGCGTTCGAGTTCCGTGGCTTCTGGTTCATAAGGAATGCTTGAATTGTTGATACCGGAATAGCCACCATAGAAACAGGGATCGATAAGGTCATAATCTTCTCTAGGCTTTGAGGATAGATAATCTGAATCGTTCATCCAACGGAAGGAATAGGAGGATAGGGGTTGATAGAGTTTTTCTTTCAAGGTAGTTGTCGTGTAGTCAAGCAAGGATTTGAAATCTCCACGCGTTTCGCTTATCTGGAGATTGCGTTCGGATTTCAGTCCGATTTCGATGGAATTGATGTAGTTTTTTCCGGACGTTGCTGTCCAAGCGAAAGTGATACCGGCTGTGAGGACACTTAAGGATAGAGCGATTGAGAGACAGGAAAGGGCAATCTTCGTTTTCTTTTTCATGTCAGTCCACCCTATTTGTCTGGAATGTCAAACCTAAATCAAATCCGGTTCCTCCATTCCTTTCCTGTTCGTCCAATGCTTCATTTGTTATGGAATGATCCCATCCTTCAAGATAGATGGACAGCTTGATGCTTGCAATGGCAGAATCCTTGTCACTGGTCCTACAGACAACATGTCCGCCTTGAAGATATCCGGCATCATCGCTCGGTTGGATTTCCTTCATGGAGTAGTACTGCGCTTTCTTCAGATCGAAATTATCCAAATTCCGATAACCCATGATGCCATTTTGGTGTTTTGCCAGGAAGGAAGAAGGGGTTTTCGCGTTCGTCTTATTGATATCGTCTAAATCGCTGTCGGTTTCGAATAGGCTTGCATTGTCTTTCATTCCCTCTTTCAGGGAATAATCGCCGTAGATGAGTTCTTTCGGCTGATAGAAATAGGAGGAAGGATCATAGTCGTAATAATCATCTCCGTAATCGAGGTTCAGTAGTCCGGCCACTGTGGTTTCGCCTTTTTCATTGGCATTCGGATTGAGGATGAAGTTTCCGGTTTCGCTGTTCACGAAGATTCTAAGAGAGTTTTCAAGGTGTAGTCCCGCATGAGTTGTGACATCTTTGAGCCAGATATCCCGATTCTTCATATAGGAAACAGAACCTGCACCATAACTGGAACGAAGTACTCTGAAAGCCAGATTCAGATAGGAAAAGCTTTCATTGCTTGCTTTCTGATTGAGGTTGGGTTCTCCTTTTGTCGGTGCTCGGTTTAAGGTGAGATGCGGATTCTTGGTAAAATCGAATTGATCCATTTTGTATTCTCTGGAGGTTACTGGGATAAGCTCATTGGTTGCATGCCCTTGGGACTTGGAATAGGCGGAAACCAAAACAGAAGAAAGAGGCGCACCTGGTTTTACGAAATAGTACGTAAAACCTTCCTCTTTGACAATATCAAAGGTGCTATCGACATCTATATTGGATTCTTCGACGAGACTTTCGAATGTCTGAATCGTGTTGTCGTTTTCGAACTTGAGTCCAATCTGCAGCTGTTCCGAATTGTTGACCGTTGTTCCGTCAAGAGAAAGGGAGGCTCTGGTTGTGTAGGCAAACCAAGCCATAGTGCCGGAAATGACACCTAAAGACGATGTGACTGTCATAGCAGTGAGAGCCACTGCCAAAGCACGCCATTTCATTGTTTCCACCATTAAATATTTGCACCTTAAAAGGTACATTAAAAAGTATTGACCTAAAAACTATAATCGGACTTATTGATTTGCGGCACTGTTCGGCTCGTCGCTCTTCTTTTCGTCTACGACAGGATTGGTATAATCCGTATCGCGGTCACAGCCGAACTGCATACCGATGCGGAAAGTTGTGTCCTTGATAAGATCATACGTCCACATGGCAGTTACGTTTTCCTTGTCCGTAAGTTTCTGCCAGCCTTCAAACCAAATGGTAACAGTGACTTTGGAAGTGTCGGTTTCTGTTTTGTCAAGTTCTTTCTTTGTCAATGTTGTAGCAATGGTCTTGCCACCAGTTAAATCTCCCTTATTATCAGTTGCAGCAAGTAATGCAGTTCCTGTTTTATTTTCTGCACTATAAGCGATCTGGGAACCAGTTCCATATGTGATTTCTTCTTTTTCTTCCCACTCATACTTGTCGGAAGTGTCTAGGTTTCCATCGTTATTCAAATCCAATTTGCCTTCAGTAGTCGTTGTATCACCGTCTTTGGATGCCAAAGAATTGATACCAGCATTTGTAGCGCTTTTGGAGCTGAAATGGACTCTCATGGCTTTAGCAAGGACATCAGTTCCTGCATCCTTAGCTGTACCAAGTGAGGTAATGCTGAGATCGGTCAACTTTACATCACGCTGTATATAGTTCGTTTTTCCGTCAACTTTCTTGATGAACTGGAAATAGAGATCGAACTGGAGATAGTTTTTGATGTTTGCCGTATGCCAATTATTATCGTAGGAACCGGCACCATACTGATACTGGGGAGCATCGTAAAGCTTCAAAGTACCATCCTTTTCCATATTTCCGGAAGTTATCGGAGTAATGGCACTGGCAGCTTCTTGGTTATTGGCTTTTGTCCTTGCGGCAGCCAAAATGGCATCGCTTTTCAGGTCGGAACCCCAATGTTCACCGTCCGTGGAGATCTGAAGGTTCTCGGTCACTGACTTGGAACTTCCCATGATTCCGGCGGTTGCTCTTGTGCTGTACTGGTACCAAGCAACAGTTCCGGTAATCGAACCGGCCAAAGAGAGGAATGCTGTTGCCGAAAGAGCAAGTACCAACAATTTACCTTTATTCGTTTTCATATCCATTTATCTGTATACCTAGTTTTAATGTGGATAAATTCCAGGAACCAGCGTTCCCGATGCAGTCCGGATCTTCTCCTTCAAGCCAACAGACGATGGTATACTTTTTGATATCGCCTGGTTTGAAGTCCGTTGTTTTATAGGTTGCAACGGTTCCTATCCTTGCATTGGTATCCTTTTCGGAATAAAGGAAATTCTCTGCAAGGCCGTAATAGAAAGCAGGGTCGTTTTCTTTTGTTTCGGGGTATTTTGTCTGTCTTTCGTTCAGTTCCGGGTAGGAAAGGGGAATCCTTTCCTGCCAAATATCGTTTCCGTCCTTGTCTTTGATGGCGTTACCGTCATTGTCCCTAAGGATCGTGTTGCTCTTCCGAGCATACGTGACAGAGTCATGTCTGTCGGAACCGATATCGTTTTCAAAGATTCTCACCCTCAGGATATCATCAAGATAGTAGTCGTTTCCTTCGTTGTCGGTGGTCTTATGGTTCTCAATCATGTTTACGTTCAGATAATACTTGATTGCACTATCTTCGATCGGAGCCATATTCTTGATGAAGAAAGTCAGCTTAAAAAGGCAACGCGAAAAGTCCTTTCCGTTGGAATTCTCGTTGTCAAGTTCGCTTGCGTCCTGATCGGAATAGGTCGACTGTTCAAGGTGCTGTAAACCATCGACTCTCAAAAAGGAGGTCGGGTTTTCGAAAGATTCGGATTTGCTTAAGGACATGGATACATTTCCGGAATCCAAGGCCACGGTAAATGTACCTGTATTCCGCCCGAGGAACGCGATGATTCCCAGGATGGTGATTCCTGAAAGGCATATGCCTGTCCCTATGGCAACTCTTTTTCTTCTTTTCCGTTTTTTTACATATTTTAATTCAACCATAAAAGAATGAGTCCTATTTGAACTTCACTGAAAAAAGATAGACGTACAAAATCCCATCACAAAACTGATCGAATGAAGATAACAGAAAACCTTCTCGTCACGAATGTCCATGAATTATTCTTCTTAACCCAGCGCCTATTGTCCATTACACTAAGCAAGCGGAACAATTCTTAATTTTTGAAGGCAACTGGCTGTCTCTTGTCCGGAGAGACCCTTTAGTTTTGCGTCGCCATATTGCTAAGGCTTTGCTTTTATCTCGATGAAAATTTTATCAAACTCTTATACATGTTGCAATGATTTCATCATTTTTTAAATGCGGTTTCTTATGGATATTTGACAAATGTATGAAATCATAAGGGAAGTTGGGAGAATCGATTGATTTTAAATGTTCGATTTTTCCGAAACTGAAAAAAGCAGGACGAATTTTCATCCTGCTTGATGATTTTTAAGATTTACTTATCTTCTTTGGTTTCTTCTTTTGCGTCTGATTTTTCTTCTTTGGTCTGATCTTTCTGCAGGTCGGCTAGGATTTCTCTTCTCAGTGCTTCTTTCTGTTCATTGCTGAGGTCATGGACCTTGATCGGCTCTTTTTGGGTTTCTTTTCTGACATAGATAACAAGACCCACGATATTAATGGCAAGAAGAATGAACAAAGGTAAGACAAATGCGCAGAAGTAGGTAGTGGTATGTGCAATCAGGTACCCGATGAATCCGTAACCTTCACCACCGCTGGCTTTGATGCTGGCAAGTTCGTTTGAAGAGAGAGATCCGCTTTTGATCAACATCATCAACGAAATGACAAGCAAAGCTACGGTTATGACTACATCTGCCGCTACCGCTATGATATAAAGAGTCTTCTTTTTGTTGTTGTTCATTTTTTTCTTTCCTAAAAATTCTTTCTTTATGTTATCACATCATCTTTAATGAAACAAGAATTATCCTTTGTTTGTTGATGTCATAACTTGTACTTTTCTTTTCATTTTTTATGTTGCTTCTTTACTTTTCATTTTTATTTGGTAGAATTTGTCCGTCTTAAGGGGGATGGAACATGAAGGAGATTTATTTGGTTTCAACCATAATTTTTATTAATCATAAGGTACTTTGTTTATCAAGCAATGATTCTCTTTTTACTCCTTCCTTTGAATTGCCAACTCTTCGTCTTCTTGATTGGAATAAGAACAAACCTTGGTTGGAAAAGTGTTTTTCCGATAAGATACATGCTCCGATTCATTTGCTCGGCTTTTTCAGTATGAATAAGTCCCATGATGAAAATTTTTCTGTTGTTCATGAGTATATTCTGGCATCTATTTCAAAAGATTCTTTAAAGTTGTTTGGTTCACATGGTTATTCATTTATCGATTATTCTAATTTGAATGATTCTCCTATTTCGAATCAGGACAAAAATATTATCCGACAAGCTTTGAGTATGGTTTCCTATTCGAAGTAAAGGCTTTGGTTAGGAATCCGGTCTTGTTTTCTGCTTTTCATGTTAGCTCTCTTCGTTGAGAGCTTTTTTCTTTTGGGTAAGTTCTTCCTTACTTCTTTTTCAGTTGCTTTTCTTCTTTTATGTTTTTCATTTTCAGATAAAGAGCAAAACTGTATTATGACATTTTCTATTTTTGATATTCTTAAAAAGGCTTGTGGTTGAAATTGTCTTCTTGGGTTAGTAAAATAAAAATAATTTTCAGAGGAAAGAAACATGAGAAACAAGACAATCGTTGCCTTCATATATGATTTCGATCATACTCTTAGTACGACGGACATGCAAAACTACTCCTTTATTCCTTCCCTTCATATCGAACCCAAGGAATTCTGGACCGGTGCCAATGATCTTACCAAGAAGGAACATATGGACCCTCTATTAGCCTATATGTATCTTATGATCGTGGAAAGCAAGAAGAGAGGCCTTCCTATTACCCGGAAGACTTTTGTCGATCTGGGAAAGGATGTGAAGTTCTTTCCAGGCGTTGAGCAGTGGTTCAATAGAATCAACGTTTATGGCAAATCCAAAGGAGTCGAAGTCCAGCATTATGTGGTATCCTCCGGCAACAAGGAAATCATCGAAGGTTCGAAAATCTATAAGTTCTTCAAAAAGGTCTTTGCCTGTGAATATCTCTATGATGAGAAAGATCAGGCCATTTGGCCTAAATCCGTCATCAACTATACGACTAAGACTCAGTTCATTTATCGAATCAACAAGGGAGTTTTGGATCTTTCCGAAAACAACAAGGTGAATGCCTCTATGCCGGATGAAGATAAACCCGTTCCGTTCCAGAATATGATATACATCGCGGATGGCCTTACGGATGTTCCGTGCATGAAACTGGTTTCCGGAAATGGGGGAACGGCCATTGCTGTATATGACAAGAACAAGCGACCGGCCAAGAAACTGTTCGATGATGGTAGGGTAAATTTCTTATGTGAAGCCGATTATAGCGAGAACTCTTCCCTGGATCAGCTGGCAAAGCTTCTGATCGATAAGATTGCTCCTCTGGATCTTCTTTATCGTCTTCATTATAAGCAGGTCGATGAGATTTGATTTTGGCACAAGCAAAAAGCCTGACTGGATTGCTTCTTTAGACGGAGGTGATCGAGTCAGGCTGTTTTATTATTTCTGAGCAGTCTTTTTCTTCTTCAAGAGGAAGAAAAGGATCATGGAGACGGTAATTACAAACAGTAGGATTGCCCCAGTGATATAATCCCATGTCTGGATGGAACCATCGAGATACTTGGGATAGATGTTGGAGTTGATGAACATGGAGATGACGCTTCCTAAGATGAGTCCTAGAATTGCATAGAAGGTTGAGATTCTGTGGTTAGAGAGGAGCTTGTTCATTATTTTTGAGGAAAATCCTAGTCCGATCAGTGCTCCGATAATAAGAAGGACCAGAATCAGGATACCAGTGAGTACAAATGCCATGTCATCGGTATGAGCGAAGATGCTTAATTCTCCTTTAGTCGTTGCAAATGTATTCAAAATCGGGAAATACATGCCAATAACCATTAAGGACATACTTCCGGAAATTCCGGGAACAACGCAGGCAAAGGCTCCGATTATTCCTGATAGGATACTTAGAAGGTAAATCCACCACTCTCTGTTCTGCATGGCTGTTTCCAAATTGATTTGATATAAGGCAGTGAAGATTCCAAGTCCGGCACTGACTAACAGGCAGAGAGCAAAGCTTGTTACATGGGTGACCAATTCTTTTGTGTTCTGGTGCTTTTTCAGTTCCCCGAATGTGATCGGTAAAGAACCTAGCACCAATCCGGCAAAAGCTCCTGTGATGGTGAAGGGGGCAGCTTTGTAACCTTTCTGGATGCCGATGAAGGCTGCGAGTGCTCCAATCAGCAGACCGAGTAGATAGGGAAGCAGAACCAAAAAGTTCTGCTTGAAGGCTTTCCTGATTCCTGCTATGGAATCGATGATGGTGTCATAGCATTTTTCGGCTACGGCAATAGTTCCTGCGCTTAGTCCTGGAATGGCAACGGATATGCCAAGGGTGACACCTTTTACGGTGTTGACCAGGAATCGGGTTTTAGGTTTATTTTCTTTTTGCATTTTAATACCTCGTAGGTTATTATACCTTTATTGAATTCATAGTAAAATTTATTTGAGAATTCTTTTCTATGAGGAGGGTGGATAATGGCGGATAAATGGCTTAAAGATGAACTCCCGGTTGATTCAAGGCAGCTTGAGATGATTTCACGTTACTATCCGGTCGACCGTAAAAATAAGACGGTCACTTTTACTTTCCACTTCGCCAGCGTGGATGAGATTCTTACACCGGATGTGAAAACCATTAGGCCTATCAGTCATGTGGATTCCTCTATTCTTGAGAAAATGGATTCTTTTGTCTCTTTTCTTCCCCAG
Source organism: Caryophanales bacterium UBA4694 (assembly GCA_002404835.1). GTDB lineage: Bacteria > Bacillota_I > Bacilli_A > RFN20 > CAG-288 > Enterosoma. Next base: position 20,187 of record DHKM01000014.1, read on the forward strand.
GATTATATGGCTGTATTTGATTTCGAAATTGATGATTACAAAGGGAACAATCCCCAGGAAATCCTGGATTCCTTCAATGATGCCGTGGAACTGAATCATTATTCCGGTTTGAAGAAGTCCAGAAAGCAGAAGCTTGTTGCGAGTATTCTTATGGCTGTCGGCTGTATTGTACTTCTTTTGATGTGCGTAGGCGAAATCCATGGTTGGTTTGGAGAAGGCACAAGGAAGGATATGATTTCCGAAATCATCGACATCATTGCCTGGGTCTTCATCTGGGAGTCGGTTTCAATGGCTTTCTTGGAACCGTCGAGCAACATGTCCCTGGATGTGACGATGAAGACAAGAATCCTCAGCGTCAGATTCTTCGATAAGGAGAAACATCTGCTTGTCCAGGAAAACCAGAACAACATGATATCTTTGTGGAAAGGAAAAGAGAGGAACAAGAGCCTTGGCTATCGTTTCCTCTTGGCAGGCAGTGCTGGTTTTCTTGCGCTTGGTCTTGCTACGATCATCATGGGTCTTCCGAAAATCGTGAAAGACGCTCAGGCGGATTCGTTGACCGGTATTCTGGATTTCTTTATCGTTCTTGCCATTTCCGTCTGCTATTTTCTTGGTGGCTATGCCGGTTTGATGATCTATTCCGGAAAACGCAAATTCCGCAAGACGACCACTGTCTTCTTCCTTCTCTCCGTCCTGGCATTGATTTCCAATTTCGCCTATGCTATCTTCAAGGGCGAATCTACGGGATTCTTGTCTCCTTCCCTCTCTACTTTTGCTCTGGTTCTGTTTGTCCTTGGAATGCTGATTTTGAATTTCAGCGGAAAAGAGAATGATTCTTCGAGGTAATTATGGATTATATACTGGAAAGTCGGAATCTTTTTAAGAGTTTTGTAGATGGCGACAGGACTGTCGAAGCTTTGAAGGATGTAAATTTTAAAATCAAATCCGGAGAACTGGTTGTCATCCTTGGACCTAGCGGTGCGGGTAAGTCGACTCTTCTGAACATGATCGGCGGTATGGATTCCTTGTCTAAAGGAAACCTTTTTGTTTCGGGTAAGGATATTTCCCGGTACATGCCGTTCCAGCTGACGAACTACCGCAGAAGCGAGGTTGGATTTGTGTTCCAGTTCTATAATCTGATGCCTAACCTGACGGCATTGGAGAATGTGGAACTGGCAACGGAACTGTGCAAAGATGCCCTTGATCCCAAAAAGGTTCTCTCTCAGGTCGGTCTAAAGGAAAGACTTGATAATTTTCCAAGCCAGCTTTCCGGAGGTGAACAGCAGAGAGTCTCTATCGCCCGGGCAATAGCCAAGAATCCGAAAATCATCCTCTGCGACGAACCGACCGGGGCTTTGGACTATCAGACGGGAAAGGAGATTCTCTCCCTTCTATCTCTTCTCAGCAAAAAGGACGGCAAAACCGTAATCATTGTCACGCACAATTCTGCTTTGAGCAAGATGGCCAATCACCTTCTTCGGATCAAGAACGGTCAGATTGTTTTGGATGAGATGAACGATCATCCGATGAGAATCGAGGATATCGAATGGTAACCAAGACTTTCCGCAAGACCCTCTGGCGCTGTTTTTTGAAGAACAAAGCTAGATTCCTTGCTAATTTTTTTATCGTCATGCTTTCGATTGCCATCTCCTGCGGACTTTTGGCTCTTCCGGAGATTTTCCAGGAAAGCTTTTCTAAGACGTATCAGGAAAATAAAGCTCCGGATTTGATCCTGAAAGGAAAGACACAGGATGGGTTTTCAAGTGACGATTTACAGCTGATTGAGTGCTTTGATGATGTTGAAGAGGTTCTTCCGATGATGGCGTTTGATTATGAAAGCGAAGATTCGGATGAAGTCTATCGTTTTTATATTTATGATTTCAAGAAAGCAGGAATCAATCTCTTTACCTTGGTAGATGGAAACTACCCGGAAGATACCTATTCCTTTGAAGGGTATAACGGCATTGTGGTTGAGCAGGAGAACAAGAACCGAACTCCCTATCATGTCGGCGATGAACTTCAATTGGACTTGATGAAGATGTTTGCAAGTGATATGGAAAATATTTCTGTCCCTATTCCGGAAATCAGCTTTCGTGTTGATGGGATTGTAAATACTCCTTTATATACATCAGTACAACCCGAGACTCCTTGGCTTGAAAACAATCCAAAGGACAAGAAAGTTACGTCGATTTTCTATTTGGATAGGGCACTTTTCCCGGATCGTTTTGTTTTCCGGAAATTCGGTATGACCCTCTTTGATGTCCCTTCGTCCTCGTTCTTGGTCAATACGGATGTTTTCGTTCGCTTTAATGTAACACATGCCTATTTCCAGAATTCTTATCAGAAGGAAATGGAAATCCGGAAAGAGAGGTATGTTGCTTTGTTTGGTCAGGACAAGGTCGAGGCATTGACTTTGGAAGAGAATGCTTCCTATGCGACATTCAAGAATTATAACGGTAAGGTAAAAAAGATAAGTTACGTCTTTCCGCTGTTTTTCCTTCTTCTTTCTGCTCTTGTCAACCTTATCACCATGACGAGGCTTATCGAGGATGAAAGAGGGATTATCGGATGCTATGTCTCCCTTGGCTTTTCTAAGAGGGTAATCCAGATGAAGTATCTGCTTTTTACTTTCATCTCCACTTTTTCGGGATTGATTTCCGGTTTCCTTGTCGGTGTTCCTTTGATTCCTACGGTTGTCCTTAATGCCTATAAAGCCGTATTCAGGATGTCTTCGATTTCTATCCGATATCTCCAACCGCTTGGTTTTGTCGTCATGTTCGTTCTTCTTCTCATAACTCTGACGGTGACCTTTTTCTCTTCCTACAATCGGATGAAGGAAAAACCGTCCGAACTTTTGAAACAGAAGGCCCCAAAACCGGGAAAGAAGATACTTCTGGAACGCATTCCTTTCGTTTGGAACCCGCTTCCTTTCCGACTGAAATCTTCGATCCGGAATATTTTCAGGCAGAAGAAGAACCTTATTCTGACTTCTTTATCCATTATCGGTTCGACCCTTCTTTGTCTTCTCGGATTCGGACTTATGGATATTTCCACAAGTCTTCTGGATGATCCCGTTTTCTCTGATGTCGCCAGTTCCATGGGCCTTATCTCTACGGTCATCATTCTTTTTGCCTTGTTCATGACGGTCATCGTCGTCTATTCTTTGACGAGCATGAACATTCAGGAAAGGGAAAGGGAGATCGCTACCTTGAAGGTTCTGGGCTATCACAACCGTGAGTGTTCGTTCTATACTTTCCGTGAGATGCTCATGATCACTTTGATTGCCGTCCTCATCGGTCTTCCCTGTTCTTATGGTGTCATGTATTTTGTTTTTTCGTATCTTGAGTTCGGTAGTGCCAACGATGTCAAGTTCACAAGCTATCTTTTTACCTTCCTTGTCATTGTTCTGACTACGGTTCTTGTCAATTTCCTTCTTTATCCGAAAATCAAAAAGGTCGATATGAACGATTCTTTGAAAACATTGGAGTGAACAATATGAAAATCATGGCTATCAGCGACACGCATAACGATACGATCTATACTAGGGAAGCAATCGACATCTTCGTTAAGGAGCATTTCGACAAGCTTTATGTCCTCGGAGACTTGGGAACGGATTCGATTTCGATTCTGAACGAAGTCTACGACAAGGTTCTTGCCGTCATGGGGAACTGTGATTCCTATGAGGAGGAAGACAAGGCCTTGTTCAATCTACCATATCTTAATTTCGACTATCAGTTCGGTAAACTCATCGTTCTTTCGCACGGAAATTACTACAATCCCTACACGTATGACCAGAAATATGATATATTCCTTTCCGGTCATACCCACATGTCTCAGGTTTCCAGGGATCGGTATGGTCGTTATACGGCAAATCCCGGTTCTCTTGGTCAGCCTAGAGACGGGTATCATTCGTATCTGGAGATGGATGAGAAAGGAATCCGGATCAGGGATGTCATTTCCCATGGTGTCCTTCATTTCCAGGATTTCTAGAAAAGGAGGGGATTATGTCCTGTGTTCTTATCGGGTCTGATATTCATGGATCTTTGTTTTATGCCAAAAAGTTTTTCGAAGAAGTCGACAAAATGAATCCGGAGAAGATTCTCCTTCTTGGGGATTATTACTACAATGGAGCGAGAAATGTTCCTCCGGAAGGCTATTCTCCCAAGGATGTGGTTTTGCTCCTAAACCGGTATTCCGACCGGATTATTGCTGTCAAGGGTAACTGCGAGAGCGAGGTCGACAGCTGGGTTAGCGATTTTCCGATCTGCGATATGGCGTTTGTAAGAATTTTCGGCAAGGATATCGTGATGGCTCATGGGCATCACAATTCCTTTGATAATCTTCCGAAAGGTCATTATGACATCTTCCTTCAGGGTCATACCCATATTTCCGTCTTGAAGAAAGAAAAAGGAATTGTTCTGGCTAATCCTGGCTCTATATCGCTTCCTAAAGACGGAAGGCACTCGTTTATGAGAATGGATGAAAAGGGAATCGAACTTGTTGATCTGCTTACGCTCGAGACCATAAGCCGTCTCGAATTCTAAAAAATGCCTCTGTCTGACTTCAGGGTCTTACAGAGGCGTTTTTCTCCTTGTTCCTTGTCTCGAATTCTTTTTTCATTTTTTTCATCGGAAGCCTTTGAATCAATAGGTAACGGATTCCTTCCTCTTTGATCCGGAGATGACGATAATAAAGGAAAGTGAAGAATAGGACAAGGAAACCAATGGCAAGACAGACTAGGACAAAGAGAATCCATTGGAACATGTTGAAGGAAGCAAAGGGAATGAAATTGGAACCTAGGAAGGTGATGGTGAATACCCCAATGAGTCTAAAAAGCAGTGTAGAGACGAAGTTGTAGAGGAAAGATATGTCACAGGTTCCGGCCACCAAGGCCAAGGTGTCATCCGGAAATCCGGGAAGCAGATACATCATAGGGAGTCCGGCTTTTCCAGCGATTTTGAGAAGATGCTTTGATTTTTCGCTCTCTTCTTTTCCTATGATCCATTCGACCAGTTTCCTTCCTCCGTATTTTCCGATGATGAACATCAATGAGGAAGTGAGCACGACGCTCAGGGAAATCAATCCGAAGGCGAGAAGCATGCCTTTTATGGTTTTGTCGTTGAACAGGAGATTTCCTAAAGAAATGAAGAACATGGAGGAGATTCCTGGAAGCAGGTTGATGATTGGGGAAGCAATCAAGAACAGGACGTAGGTCAGCACTTTGTTTTTCTGATAATAGTCCTTGAAGAATCCCGTAAGCTTGTTCTCTCCGGCAAAGGTATTGACGATGAATAGTCCGATCAGGACAAAAGAAACCAGGGTAAGGACTACCGTCAATAACTTCAATAGGAATTTGCGTTTGCTTTTTCTGGTTTGTATTTGATTTGGCATGCGTATATTCTACACTTTTGTTCTCTTTTTGAAAAGAAAGCCATTTCTTTTGAATCGTAACATTGTATGGCTTAAAATGTAAATTGAAATTTGGAGGTCTATATGGATTTTAAGAATCAGCATTTTGAAGG
>DHKM01000014.1:25826-37111 GCA_002404835.1 Caryophanales bacterium UBA4694
TTGAAGGAAGGAAGGAATCTCAAAGTCAGCGATTCCACTTTCGGATACAAATACCCCCTTTGGTACGGAAAAGGACATCAGGTGAGAAACTGTACGTTCCTTGAGATGGCCCGCTCGGGAATCTGGTACACGGATGATTCCGTTTTCGAATCTTTGGACATCATTGCCCCAAAAGAGTTCCGCCATTGTCACGGTATCTCTTTGAAGAACATCGTTTTCCGCGATGCCAAGGAAACTTTATGGTGGTGTGATGACGTCAAGCTTCTGAATGTCAAGGCTACCGGCGATTATTTCATGATGCAGAGCAAGAACGTTGTGGTCGAGAATCTTGAATTGAACGGGAATTATTTCCTTGACGGAGGAAAGAACATCGTTGTTCGTAACTGTGTCCTTCATTCCAAGGATGCCTTCTGGAACTGCGAAAACGTACTTGTCGAAAACTGTGTCATCGATGGGGAATATCTGGCATGGAACACAAAAAATATCACCTTTTCCCATTGTGAAATCATTTCCCATCAGGGTCTTTGCTATATTGATGGGTTGACGATGAAACACTGTACGCTTTCGAATAGCGATCTGACGTTTGAGTATTGCAAAGACGTTTCCGCTGAAATCGATGGGGAAGTGGAATCCGTCAAGAATCCGATTTCCGGCCGTATCATGGCAAAAAGAATCCATCAAATCATTCAGGATGATCCTTGCATCGATACGACGAAAGTCGAGATCCTTTCACTTGGGAAATGAGTTATGGGCAAATATGATTTTGATACGGTCATCGACCGACGGAATACGGCTTCCTTGAAATGGGATGTCCAAGAAGGAGAGCTTCCCATGTGGGTTGCCGATATGGATTTCATGGTTGCACCGGAAATCCAGAAAGCCTTGAAGGAAAGGCTGAACCATCCCATTTATGCCTATACTTATCCTACGAAGGATTGGTATGATAGCTATATCCGTTTCTATAGGGATAGACATCATCTGGATATTGAAAAAGATTGGCTTGTCTTTTCTCTTGGCGTTGTTCCTACGATATCTTCCTCTGTCAGAAAACTGACAAATGAGGGAGACCATGTTGTTATTACGACTCCGGTTTACAATATTTTCTTCAATAGTATCATCAACAATCACCGGATACCTCTTGAAGTTCCCCTCATTTTGAAGGATGGTGATTATTATTTTGACTTCGATGCCCTGGAGAAAGCTTTTGCCAGGGAAGATGTTTCTCTTTTCATTCTCTGCAATCCCCAGAATCCAGTATCCAGGATATGGACAAAAGAGGAATTGGATAAGATAGGAAGACTGGCCAAGAAGTATCATGTTTTGGTCTTGAGCGATGAAATCCACTGCGAGCTTGTCCGTCCGGGAATGGAATATGTACCTTTTATTTCTGCCAACGAAGTGAACAGGGAAATCTGCGTAATGGCAATCTCGGTCACAAAGTCCTTCAACCTTGCCGGAATCCAGACCAGTGCCATCGTGATTCCGAATTCGGAACTTAGGGAGAAGGTTGTCCGTCAGATCAATACGGACGAAGTCGCGGAACCGAATATCCTCAGCTGTCCTGCTGCTGTCTCCAGCCTGAATTTCGGCCGCGAATGGTTGGACGAGCTCCGGAATGTCATTTTCGAAAACCGGAAGATCGTCGAGGATTATATCGGTGCACATATCCCTTCTCTTTGTGCGATAAAAGGAGATGCCACCTATCTTGTCTGGATCGATGCCTCGAATCTTTGTCCGGATGCATCCGTCTTTACTTCGTTCTTGAGAAAGCATACCGGACTGTATGTTTCTGCCGGAGGGGTTTATGGGAAGGGTGGCGAAGGATTTTTCCGACTTAATGTCGCCTGTCCCAAAAAGACCTTGATGGATGGATTAGAGAGACTGGAAAAAGGTACACAACTTTTCCTTAAGGAGGAAAAAGGAATATGAATCAAAAAGGAACGGCGGTCTGCCGTTCCTTTTTGGCATCTATTTTCCGTCCGGATACATGTCCTTTATCATATCTGAGAGATTTTTGGCCAACTGCTTTATGCTGACGTTGCTGGTGTTGACAAGAAGATTGTAGGATGATTTATCTCCCCATTTCTTTCCGGTATAGAATTCATAGAAGTTCTTTCTGACTTTATCGGTGCTCTTGATGTTCTTGATCAGTTCCTTGTCGGTGAGTTCTTCACCGTTTTTGATTCTCTCGCGGCACCTTTTCACCTTGCTGTCCATATCCGCATAGACGAAAATATTGAACGGATTTAAATCTTTTAGCGTGTAATCGGCACCTCTTCCGATGATGACGCAGCTTGATTTTGCCGCCATTTCTTTCAGAATATCGTTTTGGAGGGAATGGACGTCAATGTTCTGCTCAAGAGCGACATCTTTATAATAAAGGAAAGAATTGCCATAATGGAGTGTTGGAATGGAATACGGCCTTTTTTCACTTACTTCTTCAATATAGTTCATTCCATAAGGCGAACGTTTTTTGATTTCCTCCAATATTTCCTTGTCATAATAAGGAATTTGCAGATTGTCTGATAGTCTTTTTCCGAGTTCTCTTCCGCCGGAGCCGAATTCTCTTCCAATCGTAATGATGTAATGCATGTTTCTGTTTCCTTTCTCTAATCCAGGAAATTCTTGATATCCTGGATGACTTCATCGGATTTTTTCTCGTTCAGTATTTCGTGCCTCATCTTCTCGTGGACTTTCAAGGTTGCATCCTTTACACCCAGATCTTTGTACATTTTGAAAAGGGCTTCGTTTCCTTTTCTTCCGCCGACAGGATCTTCAGCTCCGCAGATGATGAGGATATGTTCTTCTTTTGAGATGTTGGCTTTGTTTTCCTTTTTATAAAGGGTAGCCATTCCTTTGAGGAATTCGTGATAGAAGCCGTTTGTGTTTCTGTGGCCACAGTAGGGGTCTTTTTGGTATTCCTTGACGTTTTCCTCGTTGTAGGAGAGCCAGTCAAGCTTCGTTTTCTGGCCTTTAACTTTATATCCGCCGACGGTGAGTCTGTCGATGAAACGGCTTGGCTTGTCCCAGTTTGATTTGGTCGTCGTCAGATGGGAGAGAGCTTTGGCAAGCCAATAGGGTTGTCCTGGTCCATTGCTTGACATGATGATGATTTTATCTACCGTATCCGGGTAATGTTCTAGATAGCTTTGCATGAAGAACGACCCCATGGAATGGCCCATCATGTAAACAGGAAGGCCTTCTTCTCTGAGTTCTTTGACTTTCAGGTTCAGTGCCTTAAGAAGCATGTCCCAGGCATCCTTGGGCCATTTTTGTTGGTCTTGGATGCTTTTTGCGTTTTCACCCTGACCGAAATGGTCTAAGACATGGACGTTATAACCTTCTTTGTTCATGTAGAGTGCAAATTTCGAATATCTTTTGGAATATTCCTGCATTCCGGTCAAGACTAAGAAATTGGCTTTCGGATGTTCGATTCGGTAATCGTTTCCTTTAAGGATGTGGGAATCGTCTATTTTTAACTGAAATATTGCCATATGTCCTCCGAATTGATTCTTTACACAATTTTATCACTTGGAAGCGCTTCATGAAAGAAAAATGTTTAAGAATAACCATTGTTTTTGTTTCGAATCATCTTTTCTATCTAAAAAATATGAAAGCTCTTTCATTTTTCTTGTCCAAATTTTATAATGGAAAAAAAGGAGTCAAACATGAAATATGATGTCGCAATAATCGGAGGCGGGATCTCCGGAGTATCTATCGCCTTTGAATTGTCAAAATATAATCTAAATGTGGTTCTTTTGGAAAAAGAAAATGATGTGAGCATGATGACGACAAAGGCCAATTCCGGCATTGTCCATGCTGGGTATGACCCTCTTCCGAATACGGAAATGGCAAGATTCAATGTTCTGGGTAACAAAATCATCCATGAACTTGCTGAAAAAATCCATTTTCCGTTCAAACCTTTGGGATCTTTGGTCGTGGGAAAGACGATGGCAGATCATGAGAAAATCAATCTGCTTTTTGAAAGAGGGATACGAAACCAGGTCCCGGGATTGAGAATCCTAAAGACAAGAAAGGAGGTCCACGATGTGGAACCTTATCTTGTACAGGACATCGATTATGCCCTATATGCCCCTACTTGCTCCATTGTTTCTCCTTGGGAACTTTGTCTTGGACTTGCCTATACGGCAAAAATCAATGGTGTCGATTTTTGCTTCAATGCCAGAGTAACAGGTATCAACCAGAAGGAAGATGGGTTTGTCCTATCTTGCTCTTCTGGCGATATTTGTGCCTCTTATGTCGTCAATTGTGCCGGACTTTATGCAGACGATATTTATGGGATGGTTCTGAAAAACAAGGAAGAAGGATTTGTTATTTCTCCCTGTAAAGGTGAATATTTCCTTCTGGACAAGGAACAGGGTCATTTGGCCAATCATGTCGTTTTCCAATGTCCGACAAAGCTAGGTAAAGGTGTTTTGGTTAGCCCTACTGTCCACGGGAATCTTCTTGTCGGACCTAACGCTTCCTTCGAAGGCGAAAAAGAGGATGTATCCACAAGGATGTCTTCCTTGGCATTTATCAAGACTGCTTCGAAGGAAAGTATCGGAAACATCGATTTTATGACCAATATCAGGAATTTCTCCGGAGAACGGGCCACAATCCAGGGTAGGGATGATTTCCTGATCGAAGAGAGCAGGTCTGTCCCCCATTTCATCAATGTGGCGGGAATCAAGTCTCCGGGACTGACTTCTGCTCCTGCCTTTGGAATCAAGATTGCCGAAATCCTAAGGCGAGACGGAGTCCGATTGGAAAAGAAGAGGGAATTCTCCTATTATGAAATGAGGAAGCCTTTCAAGGAGATGACTTTGGAAGAAAAGGACGAGGCAATCAGAGAGGATTATCGATATGGGAATATCATCTGCCGCTGCGAGACGGTGACGGAAAAGGAAATCATCGATTCCATCCATGCTCCGATTCCGGCTCGATCCATAGATGGGATAAAAAGACGCTACAATGTCGGAATGGGAAGGTGCCAGGGTGGATTCTGCTCTCCTAAGGTCTTTTATCTTCTTCAAAAGGAAGCCAATCTTGGGTTTGATCAAGTATTTCAGGATAGAGAGGGAAGTTGTTTTGTGAAAGAGAGGACCAAGGAATGAAAATGGAGAAAAGGGATCTGGTGGTAATTGGAGGAGGACCGGCCGGACTTGCCAGCTGTATCAGCGCATTTGAGCAGGGAATCCGGGATATCGTTCTGATCGAAAGAGACCATGTTCTCGGTGGTATTCTCAATCAGTGCATCCACAACGGTTTTGGTCTGCACCGGTTCAAGGAGGAACTTACAGGACCTGAGTATGCAAAGAAATACGAAGATTTTCTAAGGAATACTCCTGTTGAAGTTAGAACAGATACGATGGTGATATCCTTGACGGAAGATAAGGTAGTCACAGCGGTTTCTAAAAACGGAATGGTTCAGATCCAGGCAAAAGCTATCATTCTGGCTATGGGCTGCCGGGAGAGACCAAGAGGTGCGATCATGACTCCCGGTGAGAGGGTTTCGGGAATTTATACTGCTGGTACGGCTCAGAGGCTTTGCAATATCGACGGTTATCTTGTCGGAAAGCGTGTGGTGATTCTCGGTTCCGGAGACATCGGACTGATCATGGCCAGGAGAATGACTTTGGAAGGAGCAAAGGTTCTGGCGGTCGTAGAAATCTGCCCATATTCCAATGGACTTGTCCGAAACATCCATCAATGCCTGGATGACTTCCATATTCCTCTTTATCTTTCCTATACCATAACCGACATTCAATGCGATAAGGAACATAAGAGAGTGAATAAAGTCTTCATATCCAAGGTGGATGAAAAGAAGAATCCGATTGCCGGAACGGAAATCGGATTCGACTGCGATACGCTTCTTCTTTCGGTAGGGCTGATTCCGGAAAACGAACTTTCGAAGAAGGCAGGCATTGAACTGGACAAGAGAACAAAAGGACCTGTCGTCTTTGACAATCTAGAAACGGATAAGGAAGGAATTTTTGCCTGCGGAAACGTGCTTCAGGTCCATGATCTTGTCGACAATGTTTCTTTTGAAGCAGAGAAGGCAGGAAGAAACGCGGCTTTGTACATTCAGAATGGGGAGAGGAAAGAAGCCATAATCGAAGTCTTGAAAGGGGAGAACATATCTTATTGCTGTCCTCAGTTCATAAGACGGAAACCTCAAGAGGATGTTTCCCTGTTCTTCCGCGTTTTAAAACCATGTAATGATGTCGACATCTCTCTTTCCCTTGATGGAGAGATCATTCTGAAGAGGAGATTCATCCAGGTGCTTCCTTCCCAGATGATATCCTTGATTGTCAAGAAAGAGAAGCTGAGTGGCGGAAACTTCCTTTCCGTTTTCCAGGAGGAGAAAAAATGACACATGAATTCATCTGCATCCGCTGTCCAAAAGGATGCAAAGTGACCATCGATGACGAAACGATGGAAGTGAACGGGAATTCCTGTCCGAATGGGAGGGATTATGCCATGACGGAATTGACTTTTCCGAAACGGATCGTGACTTCTACCGTAAAAGTGGTCTGCGGGGATGTTAAACGATGCTCTTGCAAGACTTCCTCTCCGATTGACAAAGATCTGATCTTCGATGTGATGAAGGAAATAAACAAGGTCGTTGTTCAGGCTCCTATTGATATGCATCAGGTTTTCATCCATAATGTTTTGGGAACTGGTGTGGATATCATCAGCACAAAGAAGGTGGATTCTCTTCATGAATGATACAAGCGGAAATAAATATATCATTGCCCTGGATCAAGGAACGACTTCTTCCAGGTGCATCATTTTCGATGACAAAGGTAAAATCGTCCAAATCGTCCAAAAGGAATTCAAGCAGATTTTCCCACATTCGGGCTGGGTGGAACATGACCCGATGGAGATCTATGCGACCCAGTATTCTGTCATGACGGAAGCGATTGCCCAAAGCGGCATCATTCCGGCAGACATCCTTGCCATAGGCATCACGAATCAGCGAGAGACGACCATTGTCTGGGATAAGGATACCGGAAAGCCGGTCTATAATGCCATAGTCTGGCAGTGCCGGAGGACGGCAAGCATCGTCGAAGAGATGAAAAAAGACAAGGAAATGACCCAGTATATCCATAAGACGACAGGCCTTGTCCTTGACGCTTATTTCAGTGCAACCAAAATCAAATGGATTTTAGACCATGTCGAAGGGGCCAGAGAAAAAGCCGAGGAAGGCCGTCTTCTTTTCGGTACCGTCGATACTTGGCTCATGTGGAAACTGACAAATGGCAAAGTCTTTCTTACGGATTATACCAATGCTTCCAGAACCATGCTTTATGATATTCATAATCTTAGGTGGGATAAGAAGATCTGCGACTATCTTTCCATCCCGATGTCGATGCTTCCCGAAGTCAGGAACAGTTCCTCGATTTTTGGCTGTGTCAATCTTTTCGATACAGAAGTTCCCATTGCCGGTGTGAGCGGTGACCAGCAGTCTGCGCTTTTCGGACAGACCTGCTTCAAAAAGGGGGATGTCAAGACTACTTATGGTACGGGTTGTTTTCTTCTTATGAATATCGGAAGTAAACCGGTTCTTTCCAAAAACGGATTGGTTACGACTCTGATTGCTTCTACCGGTTCTGACGGAAGGCCGGAATATGCTTTGGAAGGGTCGGTGTTTGTCGGGGGCGCCATCATTCAATGGGTTCGGGATAAGATGCGGTTCATCGTCGATGCTTCCGATTCCGAGTATTTCGCAAATAAGTGCAAGGATAATGGAGGCGTCTATCTTGTTCCCGCTTTTACCGGACTTGGGGCACCTTACTGGGATATGTATGCCCGAGGCACTTTGTTCGGGATTACACGTGGAACAACCAGGGACCAGATTGTCCGAGCTTCCTTAGAGAGCATCGCCTATCAGGTTTATGATGTCATCGAGGCAATGAAAGGGGATACCGGACTGACGATACGTTCCATCAAGGTCGACGGAGGAGCAAGCAAGAACAATTTCCTGATGCAGTTCCAAAGCGACATCTCCGATCTGAAGACCATCCGTATCCAGACCAACGAGACAACGGCTTTGGGTGTTTATTATCTTGCCGGTCTTGCCATCGGTCTATTCAAAAACAAGGAAGAAATCAAATCCTTTGAGGTAAAAGACAAGACGTTCCGTCCTCAGATGGAGGATGAAGTAAGGAAAAAATACCTCCGGAAATGGCATAAAGCCGTTTCGATGTGCAGGGGTTGGGAAGACGAAAATCCTTGATTCCATTATTTGTTGCTTTTTTTGTTTTGCAGAAAGCGTTTTCATGAACGATTTTTTTATGAAAAAAGCTTTCTATTTTTTAAAATTTGCCCATAGTTATGGGCTTTTTTTGAAAAATAAAAATTTTAAGAAAAAATATTCCAACTTTATTTAAGAAAAGGTGAAGTTTATAGTTTCATCATACTTCTTTTGAAAGGAGACGATTCAGATGAAAAAGAAATACTTACTTACGTTAGCCGCTTTGACTACACTGCTTGCAGGATGCGGCGAAAACTCCGCTTCCACTAAACCCAGTAGTCCCAGCGATGCTCCGATTTCGAACAAAAATTCAACTCCGTCTGTAGATAGTACAAAGCCTTCTACCCCGTCTACTAAACCTTCTACTCCTTCTACTCCATCCACTCCTGTTGAAGAGCTTCCTACCGAACTTGTCAATGCGGATTTGGATAATGCCTTTACGGATGATATTACTTTCGGTGTCAATGCTGCAATCGATATGTCCGTCGTTGCTTCAACCGGCAACATTCCTTACATTACGATGACCAAGGATTCCGATATCAAACTCGGAGATGGTCTTTACCTTGAGGATGTCGATCTAACGGTCAAGCAGTTGAATGATTCCTATCAGTATGAGACTTCCACTACTTCCGGAAAAGTCGGTTATTGGAAAGGTGTCAATGATTTCATCACCTACAATTCGGCTCCGGATATCCACAACAAGACCGAAGAAACGGTTATCAAGCAGAACTTCGGCCTTCTTGAGAATCCTCTCGAAGGGAATCTTGATGAGACTTATTTTGAATATGATGCGGCCAATTCCACAAAGGAGTATTCTGCTTTCAAGGTCAGCGATGAATACATCGATGATTCCGAAGTCCGTGCCCATCTTGACGACATTACCGCGTTCTATTGCAATGTTGGTTTGGAAAGCCTTGGTGATGTCGTGACTCAGCTCGGTGGAAGTTCCAGCGATATTTCTTTGGATAAGTTCGAAGCAAAGGTCGGTCTGGAAGGTTTGATCGGTTTTGATTTTGCCTATTCTTATCAGGCAACCTCTACTTCGGCCTCCGGTTCCATGACAATGGTTCTTTCCTATACTGGTTCTATTGAAATCAAGGATGAGGATAAGACCGGATTACAGCTTTCCGATATCAAATACACTCCATTTGTCAAGACAGCCAATGCGGATACCCAGTATGCTGCCTTTGATAAGGCAAAGGCTGCTATTGCCAAGGGTGATTACCTCTATGAGGCCACTGTTTTGGAAAAGACAAGCAAAATGAGTGGATATAAGGGTGCAGTCCTGAAGGATGAATATGCTTCTTTTGCTTTTGATTATGATTTGGGTACTCCTAAGATGGATGATGTCGTCTATTCCGGTGTCCATAAGGTAAGCGATGGTGTCTACAATTATTATTCTTCTTCGACAGCTGCCGTTGCTGGAGGAAGTGCCAAGGTAAGCGGTACGGTCGTTCCTACCTTCGATTTTGATTCTGCCATCTTCGAATATGATGCCAAGAAATCCACTGCCGATGAATATGTCTTCAACCTCAGAAGCGAGATGGATGATCTTGAAGTCGCTTCCCTTCTTGCTGTCTATAGCTTCAACAATGCCGATAATCTTTCGGTTACGATTACTAAGGATGGCGTTTTCAAAGGATTTTCCTTTACTTATACGGGACCTAGTTCCTATAGTTCTTCCATCAAGACCACTTATACTGTGAAGTTCGAATTCTCCGCCATCGGTACCACAACAGCTATTCCTTCCGAATATGGAACTTTCGAAGGATTCGTTCCGTATGTTACTCCGACTGCCTACAAACAGCTTGGCAAAGTCATCGACTATGATGCTTATCAGCAGTCCGGCAGTATTACCATTCTGGATGATGATCTTGAAGCTGTTCTGAAGACTGTCGTCGGCGAAACGATTTATGCTTCTCTTCCGAATGTCCTGAAATATGGTGAAATCGGTGATGCCTATTATGCTTCCTTGTATTCCAAGTCCTCTAAGTTTATCGAGATGCAGTTTGAGTATGATTCTGCTGATTCCCTCAATGCTGCTTTGAAGACCGTTGTCACTGGACTTACCAAGGATGGTGTTACTCTTACTCAGGATTCCACATATGGATATTATGTTTGGACAAGTGGTGATGTTTCCATGATCATCGGCGCTTCTACCAGTAATGGTTACTATACTTTGGTTGTTGAAGTCGAAGTTGCTTCTGCTACCGCCGCTTAGTTTGTTATCTACTGGCTGTTGGAATCGATTCCTCAAAAGAATCGGTTCAGACAGCCTTTTTGCTTTCCGTTTCTTCTTTCCTGCTGCAAGAAGGGATGATATTGTCGTCTTCAGCTTCTTTATCCGTTTATCCGGCTTTCATACTAATTTGTATTTGCTTTGATTCTTGGTCACTCGGTATAATGTGGAAAAGATATATCCATTTTTGTTTTATGATAGGATTGATACTATAAGAAGACGGAATACCTTTTCCATGTTCAAAAAGACGTCTTCGTGATGTATTGGCTGGTTGTCTTATATGAAGGAAAGCCTTCGATGCCTTTTAAAACAAGAACGAAAATATAGAATAGGGATCATACCTATGCCCGTTCCATTGGGGAAGTCGGATGATCGATGATTGGACTAATCCGGATGATTTTAGAACGGAGGTGAAAACGTAAAATTTCCGCTGCTTCTTCATTTTCATCAGAAAAGAATAGAAAAAGGACGCTGCTTATTGTAATAAAACATAGTGATACCTTGTGACAAAGGTGTTCTACCAAAAATGGCTCAGGGTTAGACTCCCTTGGCCATTTTCTGTTTCTTTGCTTCCTTTTGCCTGAATCAGAGGTTGTTATTTAAACGGATTTTGCAACTGGACTTTTTTGTCGGAAAATCGGCTTCTATATATGATTATCAATATTTTGTTAGATTTTTTTACGTTTTTAGTAACGAATAGTCTGATTGATTCTTTTGTTTAAAGGTTTCACAGCTGATTAACTATACCTATTTTACAGAAGTCCAGGAAATTGAGTTCCTGGACTT
>DHKM01000032.1 GCA_002404835.1 Caryophanales bacterium UBA4694
ACATACTATTGACTTATATCTTTGTTTATATGGTTTTGTCAATTTCTATATTAAACATCCGATATTTTTTCCAATTTAAATCCTTTGATCAGGTAGAAAAATATTTCCGGTCTGGAAAAGTACTATGTCTGGTTTTGAAACTTTCTTTTGCTTTTGAATGATTTAGAATTAAAAAGTCCTTTTGTGAACCTGTATCAGCTGTATTATCTACTGATTATTCACAAAAGGACTGCCTTATTACTTCATTGATCTTATGGAAGATGCCTAGTCATCTGATTTAGATGAATCAGAAGAAGTTCCATAGATGGAATGGATTTCCACGGAATGAATTCCGCTGTAATCATAATACGGAGAAGAATAGAAATCTGAATCGTTTTCCTCAAGATAGAGGTGGAATAGAGTCTTTCCCGTATATCCTGGATACTCCTTTTCGAGTTCAGGAAAAGAGGGAAGAACAAAACATTCGGTTTCTCCTTTTTGATAGGAAGTTCGGAAATCAGCAAAAACACTGCCTTTCTTTCCCGTGAATTCATCCATGTATTCTCCGTATTCCTTGTAATCCTGATAGCAGTATTTTTTCAAATGGGAATCATAGAATGAAAGACCGAAACCGAAATCCGCAACGAACTTCTTTTCCTCACTGACGAAAATATATTGCATCAGATTATCGTTGTATTCGATTTTGCCTTCGACATTCTGTATAACTTCATGTTTCTGCTGAAGTGTACAGTATAGCCCTGGTTTTGAACAGGAAGGTAGGATAAGTCCGAAAGCAGATAAAGCTAAAATTTTATTCATTTTCTTCATAATCATCATTCATCTCCAATAAGTAATTATCTGGTTAGGGAACAAGGTATATGAATTGACATGTTCTTTTTTGAAAATACAAAACGGCTTTTGAAGAGGAGAAAGTAGTAAACATGGAATGGCAAATGTAACCTTCATGGTTATCCCTCTTTTTTATTTATTATAGTTGTTCTTTTCTTTAATTCAATGGGGGGAATAAATAATGGTTATTATGGAACATATTGTAAATAGAAATTAGGATATTTGTTCAATTTAAAGGAAGAATTCGTTTATTTATACCTTTGAAACAACAAAAAAAGTATTTTTTACCGAATTCCAAAGAGCTATGTTAATGAATCCGGCTTTTTCCTGAAATGCCGGTAGAATTCATCATGAACCACGACGTCTTCCGGTCTGTTTGTCATTTCGTATGTGGAAAGGGAAACGAGAAGCAATTGTAATATACCGATATTGAACAAGGTATTATCAACTTGTCCGATCATTTCGAACAGAAGAAGGAAGACGAGAAAAATCCATTTGTCGGGTGTCTTCTTCTTCAGGGACAGAACATAAAGTTTGATTTCGAAAAAGAGATAAAAGATAAGACCAAAACATCCAGACATAGCTAGGACGGATAAAATCGTATTTCCTGCGAAATTGAGGGTATGGCTATCTGTCACAAAAGAGGAGATGGAAGTCCCCACATAAGGATTCGATTTGAAACAGGATAAGGCAAATTCGAATTGATCCTTTCTAGGTCCTTCCGGTTCATGGAACAGGTTCAAGGAGGTCAAAGCATCCAAAAGCCTTCTTGAGAAGAATTTGTTTGTAATAAGAAGAGAAACCAGTACAGTACCGATTCCGAAAATCATGATAAGGGAAATGTAGGAATAATATTTTCCGTAGCTTCGGAAGGAAAGGAGAATCAGAGGAATGAAGGCAAAAAGCAGAGAAAGAAGGGCAGAATCTGTCGAAAGAAGGAAAATGGATGCCAAAATGAAGAGTTCTCCGATAATCCAGTACCATTTCTTGGAATAGATAAGAATTCCATAGAACGGAAGAGTAAGACAAAGCAAAGAACTTGCCGACTGAACTGTATAAGACCAACCGAGTGAGAAATCCTTTGGTGCGATTTCGAATCCGTTGCGGAAGAAGAAAGTGAAGATTTCCATTGAAATCGTAATCGAGAAAAGAACGATGGATTTGCAAAGGTAAGGAAAACTATCTCCTTTTCCTAGAATCGTACAAAGAAGGGAATAGAGAAGAAGCTGAACGGTCATGATGGATAAGAACAGAAGGGAGCTTTTGTTGAATGCCTGATTGATGATGGATGCATAAAAATAGGAGATGAAGAAAGAAAGCAGAAGCAAAGCAAGAGGTATTAGCATATCACCTCGGATGAATTCCATCCTATGTATGATAAGGAACAAAACCAAAGAAACAAAAATACAGCAGCCAATCAAAATGATGTGTGGAGAAATGGAAGTCAATGAAATGTCTTCGCTCTGACAGATGATGGGAAAAAGGAATAAAGCTGTGTAGGCTTTTCCGCATTTAGTAAAAAGAGGAAGGAAAGAAAGCAAAGAAAAAACAACGGCAAAGATAACACTACCGATTCCAGGAAGAATCCAGATAAGAAAAGAAAGGACAGCCAATGTCAGAGGATAAAATATCGAGGAAACATAACGCTCGATATAATCTATGACGGTATTGATTTTCATGCATTAAGTATAGCACATGCAATTATAGGTATGCCGTATATTTTAGGGCATTATTTCGCTATAATATATTTATATTTGGTGAAATAACATGGAAATAATACAGAAACAAATAGATATCTATCCATCATGGAAAAACAGGGTGAAGAAACTTGTGAACAACCTCTTCATCAGACCTACCTATCCGGTTCTTACCTTCTATCTCCTTATCATCACGGGAATCGGATGCTTCATTGCAACATGGATCGATACCGGGTTTGTCGTTCCTCTTTATGGAGACTACAATCTCCAGATGATGACATTGATTTATGATGCCTATGACGATTGGCATACGTTCTTCCAGACAGGTCATTTTGTTCAGTGGGACAGAAGCGTCTTTATCGGAATTGACAATGTGGGTGGAAATTCTTTCTATTATCTGTTCGACCCATTTATGGTCCTGATGACGCTCTTCCCTAGAGACTGGCTTCTTGTCGAGCAGGGCGTCTCTTTTGTCATCAAAATGGCACTGGGCGGAATGTTCTTCTATTGGTATCTTGGAGAATTCAAACTATCTCCAAGAATCAAGATGATCGGAGCCATCTGCTTTGCGTTCAATGGCTATATTTTCCAATATCTTTGGTTCCATTTCATCGAAGTTGAGACTTTCTTCCCATTGGCATTACTGGGTGTGGAAAAGCTGATACGGAAAAAAGATCCAAGGCATATCATGATTGCCTTCCTTCTTATTGGATTATGCAACTATTTCTTCTTTGTCGTTTATATGTTAGGAGCCTTTGTCTACTGGTGCTTCCGCTATCTTCAGGATATCTTCAGACGTTCTAGAGATGACAATTATGCAATTCTAGGTGTTTCCTTCTTCGGCTTTTTGGTATCGGTTTTTATGGGTTGCATCACTCTTCTTCCCGGTATGACTCTCGCTATGCAGATGCCACGAGTGAATAATGCTTCCTATTTGCAGACCATACTTCAAGCTGGTACATTCAAAGAAAAACTTGATGCTTTCATGACTTATCCTTATTCCTTCAATAAACTTACTCCATTATTCAATTTGATGTTTGCTCCCAACAATTGTTACTATTCGAATATTCTGCCTATTTATTGGTATGACAACTTATCAGGAAGCATGTATGTTACAACTCCGATAACTATTCTTTTCTTTACGGCATTTGTTCAATCCATAAAGGAAAGAAAAGTTAGTCATATTATCGGAATCCTATTGAATCTGTTTCTTTTGTTCACGCCGTTTGGCTTCTATTTCTTCTCTGGATTTACTGTAGGATATGCTAGATATTTCATCCTTCCGATGTCGTGGATGCTTACTTATGCTCTTCTTGTCCTTTCCAAGAGAAGAGAAGTCTCCCGTTCAACCTTCGATCTTGGTTTTGCTTTGGCTATGATCATGATGGGAATTTGTCTCATCTTGGATCTCTATTATATGAACAACAATGAATCGAAGGGATGGTTTGACGAAAATTGGCAATATCGTGTCTATGAGATCCCGATTACGATTGTTTGGGCAACGGTTGTCTATCTTATCCTAAGACCTTTATTCCACAAGAAGAAATTCAATGCGGTACTTACCTTCCTTTGCATGGTGGATGTCATCGCCTTCAGCAATGTCGTCATCTATTGCCAGGGATACTGCGATATGAACTATTATTCCGGTGGAAAGAAATCCATTCAGGAAGAAACCTATATTGCTCAAAAGCTGAAGGAGTCCGAAGGAAATGATTTCTATCGCATCAGTTCTGATGGACAAAGAAACGAGAATATCAACATCAACCTTCGTGAAGGATTCAACGGAATCGGAGCCTTCCATTCCGTCTATGCCTTTGCTGCCCAGGACTTCTTGGACCGCTCCAGACTTCCTTTCTACTATCATGACTGGGAGATGGCTACACTCAACCAAAGATACAACATGGAAACCTTCCTTGGCATGAAGTATTATTTCCTTAGCAAGGATAATTTCAAATACGATAAGACAGGTCAGGTTCCGGATACATACAACAATGTACCTCTTGGTTATAAGAACATCCTCGATCTCACGGAAGAAGAAAAGAAAGGACTTGGAATCACCTACTCAGACGAACTTCTGAACTATCTCAGAAGCGATGACTGCGACAAGGCATGCTATGTCAATCTTAATTTCATCGATACAGGATTCTCCTTTGATGAAGCCATCGATACTGACTGGCTTTACTACAAAGGCGGATCAGAGGAATATAACCGCTATGAGGATGTAAACGAATATCCTCTTCTCCGTTATGCCATGCTTGACCATGATGATTACCTCTCTCTAGTTCAGGATGGCGTATTCGAAAAGAACACTTACCATGTCAACGGAGTGGAGAAAACCATAACTTCCTCGGAAAAGAAGGATCAGTCCAACGAGTTTTTCAACACCCTTGTTACGAATCAGGATTATGAAGAAGGGAAAACAGCTCCCATCCAGCATTACTATGGCTCTTCGATGGTATCTGCCACGGTCTATGCTTCCAACTGGCCGGAAACGGAACGCAATGCAACTGGTGAATATCTGCTTGACGTTGTAGATGGGAAGAATATTTTCTACGATGATGAATATCAGAACGGAAGTCTGATTCCATCCATTGCCAAATGGAAGAGAGAGAATCCATTCCTTTATAAGAACGGAATCTATCCTGCTGACACTAAATTTGACTACTATACCAAGAAGAAAGATGACGGTACCTATTATGAAGATGGAAACCGCGTCTATTACAATGCCAAAGTCATTTATACGGCAACAAAGACCGGATACAGAAACGGCAAATATTATAAGGAACCGACTACATTCGGGAAAGACATCGAAGGAAATCAGGGCTTCTACATCTCCATCGATGACACCAACAATATGGATTGGAGATTCTATGATGAGAATGACAACCTCATCGTCAGTGCAAGGCATCCATATCAGGAATACAAACGTGCGCATGGATACTATTCTCCTGTTCCGGTAAAGACCATCGTCGGTGTGACAAGAGCAGGAACCAAGGACAAGATGAATACCCTCCATTCTCCGTCTATCTATGTCCAACCGTATTCCGATTATCTTAAGGCTATATCGAATCTTAAGAAGAATGCCATCCAGATCAGCGAAAGAAATGATGACAGTGTCACCTTCAAGACGGATTACAAGACGACACGATTTGTTGTCCTGAACTATCCTAATGAGAAAGGCTGGACCATCAAGGAAAAAGTCGTAGACAGCAAAGCCAAAGACGGATATACCTACAAAGAAGTCAAGAAATATAAATCTCAGGGCGGCTTTGTCGGATTCGTGAGTGAAGAAGGCGAACATGAATACATACTTACCTATGAAAATTCCATGTTCAAGTTAGGTTCCCTGATTACAGCCTTCGGATGCATGATTGCCCTTGTCGTGATTGTCGTCATGGCCAAGAGCAATAGGGATAAAGGAAACCCCCATATCGTTTCGTTGAGAGACGATTTCGAAGAAGAACTCACAAAGGAGAAATGGAACTATGAAGATTGTCAAGACTTATGAGCAGCTGAAGGGAAACATCTGCTATTTTCAGTCCGGAGGACCGACAGCTGTCATCAACTCATCCTTAAAAGGACTTCTGGATGCCTATAAAAAACTGAAGACAAAGAAAAAATTCTATGTCTCGAATTATGGTATCGATGGTCTTATCAAAGGAAAACTGACGGATGTATCCGAACTGGATACAACCAAGCTGAATTACAGACCGGGAAGCTATACTGGTTCTTTAAGACTCAAGCTTGTGGAGAACGATCCGAATCTCGACAAGATCGTGAAGACTCTTATGAAGAACGATATCCGCTATCTCTTCGCAAACGGCGGAAATGATTCCATGGATACCTGCTACAAACTTTCCCTTCTTATGAAAGAAAAGGATTATCCTTGTGTTGTCATCGGAATCCCTAAGACCGTGGATAACGATCTGCCGGTCACTGACCATACTCCCGGATACGGAAGCGCAGCAAAATATATTGCGAATACGGTCATTGAAATCGCCATTGACGATCTTACCTATCAGAAGGGAAGAATCAATATCATCGAATGTATGGGAAGGGATTCCGGATATCTGACGGCAGCCAGTTCCCTTGCCGCCCTCAGGAATGTAAAACCGGACTATATCTATGTTCCGGAAGCACCGTTTGATGTTCAGAAGGAAGTCAAGAAGTGGGAAGAAACCTATGATAAGAAAGGCCATTGCCTTGTCGTCGTATCCGAAGGAATCCGCGACAGCAAAGGGACACTTGTCTTGGCAAGCAAACAAGCTGATAGCTTCGGCAACGTTCAGATGGGCGGGGTTGCAAACTATCTTTCTTCGCTTGTCATGAAGGACGGCTATAAGACCAGGGCTATCGAGCTTTCCATTCCGCAGAGAGCCGGAAGCATCCTTCTTTCCAAGACCGATGTCAAGGAAGCCATGGAAGTGGGCAAAACTGCTTTGAGTCTGGCAACGAAAGGGAAAGATGGTGTAATGGTGACCATACAGAGGGATTCAAACGATCCCTATACGGTCAGTTATTCTTCCTGCCCGCTTCAGGAAGTCGGCGGAAAAGCCGTATCCTTACCGCTTCGCTTTATCAACAAGGCACAGGACAACATCACTCCTTCATTTATCGACTACGTCAAACCGTTGATCCAAGGCGAAGTAAAATCCTTGGATGAAGACGGATTATTGATTCTTTGAAAATGAATACCACAGATTATAAAGATTATATTGTTGTAAAGGGAGCAAGAGAGAACAATCTGAAGAACGTCAGTGTGACCATTCCCAAGAATGCACTTGTCGTCTTCAGCGGAGTATCCGGATCGGGGAAGTCCACACTGGCCTTTGATACAATCTTTGCCGAAGGCCAGAGAAGATATGTCGAGTCTCTCTCTTCCTATGCCCGTATGTTTTTGGGTGATTTCACCAAACCGGATGTCGATTCTATCGATGGCCTCTCTCCTGCCATCTCCATCGATCAGAAGACTACCTCCCACAATCCAAGATCAACGGTAGGAACCGTGACGGAAATCTACGATTATCTTAGACTCCTCTATGCCAGAATCGGTGTCGCTTATTGCCCGCACCATCATCTTCCTATCCAAGCTAGCTCCCTGCAGCAGATCGTCAACAACATCAAAGCGGCAAAAGAAGGAAGCAAAGTCACCATCTATGCTCCGGTTGTCCAGAATGAGAAAGGCACCCATCAGGATACCATGGAGAAGTTCTTCAAGGCCGGATTCACACGTGCAAGAATTGATTCGGACGAACTGAAACGATACGACGAGATCCCACAGCTTAACAAGAACGACAAACATACTATTTCCTTCGCTATTGACAGACTCATTCTCAAACCGGAGAATGAACCAAGACTTTTCAATTCCTTGCGAACGGCACTGGATTTTGCAAATGGATATGTGAGCGTTGATATCGATGGTATGGAAAAACTTTATTCAGAACATCAAAGTTGCCCAATTTGTGGATTCTCCGTTCCTCCGCTTGAACCACGCCTGTTTTCCTTCAACAATCCACTTGGATGCTGCCCTGATTGTAATGGACTCGGCGTTAAGATCGAAGCGGATCCTAACCTTATGATTACTGACCCTGAGCTTTCCATCGATGACGGAGCTATTGGCTGTCTTCCTAAACACAATCATGACACGATCGAATGGAACGATTTCTATGCCGTTTTGGACAAGTACAAGATTTCCACATCCGTACCATTTAAGAATCTTACACAGAGACAGAAGGAAATCATCATCTATGGGCCGCCGGAACCGGTCAATTACAAACTGAAGACTGCATCCGGATCCATTTTGAACAAATATGTAACGGAGGGACTAAAAGCCAGAATCGATCGACTCTATATGACTACCAAGTCCGAGTTCATGAAGGCTTACTATGGATCCTTCATGTCCGAAAAGGAATGCCCGACCTGCCATGGGGCAAGACTCAACGAAGCCGTCCTTTCCATTCAGGTAGGAGGACTTAATATCCATCAGCTTTGCTCCCTGAGTTTAAGGAAAATCTACGATTTCTTCGATCAGCTGAAACTGACAGAAATGCAGGAGAAGATTGCTGAGCAGATCATCGTCGAAATCAAGAACAGACTCAAGTTCCTTATCGACGTCGGACTTGATTATCTGACCCTCTCAAGAGAAGCAAGGACGCTTTCCGGCGGTGAAAGCCAGAGAATCAGGCTGGCAACTCAGATCGGAAGCAAACTGACCGGAGTTCTTTATGTTCTGGATGAGCCGTCCATCGGCCTCCATCAGAGGGATAACGACAAACTGATCGCTACCCTGAAGGAAATGAGGGATTTAGGAAATTCACTCATCGTCGTCGAACATGACGAGGATACCATCCTCAATGCCGACTATGTCGTCGACATCGGAAAAGGTGCTGGAGACCATGGTGGAAATGTCATCTTCAGCGGGACTCCCAAAGAGCTTATGGAATGCAAGGATTCCTATACGGCAGATTTTTTGACCGGAAGGAAGATGATTCCGTCTCCCGTGGTCAGGCGGAAATACAAGAAGATGCTGACCATCAAAAGGGCAAGATGCCACAATCTGAAAAATATCACTGTCGATATTCCTGTCGGGGTTCTAACCTGTGTTACTGGTGTATCCGGTTCAGGAAAATCCTCCCTTGTCGATGAAGTCCTGTACAAGAACCTGAAGAGCTATCTTGGTTTAAAGACGGGAAAAGTCGGTGACTGTGACTCTATAACGGGAATGAAACAGTTTACCAAGGTTATCAACGTTTCTCAGGAACCGATTGGTAAAACACCAAGAAGCAATCCGGCCACATATATCAAAGTATTCGATGATATCCGTGACCTATTCGCTCAGACCCAGGAAGCCAGGATGAAGGGTATGCAGAAAGGCATGTTCTCTTTTAACAATGCCGGAGGAAGATGCGAAGCCTGCCAAGGCGCCGGTGTAAAGAGAATCTCCATGAACTTCCTTCCCGATGTCTATGTCACCTGCGACGTCTGCCACGGAAAACGATATACGGATGACGTATTATCCATCACCTACAAAGGAAAAAGCATTGCCGATGTCTTGGATATGAGAGCAGAAGAAGCCGTCGAATTCTTCTCTGCCCACAGCAATATCAAGAAGAAACTCCAGACCTTGGTCGATGTCGGATTAGGATATATGAAGCTAGGCCAGTCCTCTACCACACTGTCGGGAGGCGAAGCCCAGAGAGTTAAACTTGCCCTTGAATTGGAACGATACAGTGACGGACATACGTTCTATATCCTGGATGAACCTACGACCGGTCTGCATCCCTATGACATCTCCAAACTCATCCATGTCCTGAATCGGCTTGTTGACGAAGGCAATACCGTTGTTGTCATCGAGCACAATCTTGATGTCATCAAATGTGCAGACTACATCATCGATCTCGGTCCGGAAGGCGGAGAAAGAGGCGGAAACCTTGTCTTCGAAGGATCACCGGACGATATTGTGAACTGCAAGGAATCCTATACTGGAATCTATCTGAAACGTGAACTTCAGAAGGAAAAATACAAAGCCCAAGATACAGGTAGCGAGGAGGAAAAGACATGCTGACTTCAGATCAAAGAGAAAGACTTGCCCTTCTTAAGACGCTGGCTCAGTGCGAGAAGAAGGAAGCCAAAGAGGCGCTTGAAAACAACGACTGGGATACATCCATGGCATTCGAATGGATGAAATACCATAAGGAGAATCCCGATAAGACTTTGGAAGAATTCCATCAGCTCTATGAGAAGAACAAGGAAGAAGCCTATGTACTTCCTGCCGACAGATACGATATCGTATCCTCATCCAAGAAGACGGGATCCAACCGTCAGGCAAGAAGAGCGATGAAACGTCAGGAAAAGAAGAACAAGACGAAGAAGTAAGACAAAAGCCGGCCTCAATCGGGCCGGCTTTTACAGTATGATGGGTATGTCATGATTCTCAGGTTTTTGCTCTAACAGATGAAGCCTTCATACCTAGAATGTTCATGAAAAAGTAGATGAAGACCGGCTTGCCGTTACGAAAAAATGCAACAATTTACAGTTTTTCGTAGCATAGCTTCTTTACAGCATCCTTCTGCTCATCCATTACACGATAAAGGCAAAAGGGAAAGATGAAATAAATGAGACATAAAAGGATTTATTCTGGGTATAAATTGCTATCATATTGTTGAATTTAATCGAAAGAGAGGATAAAACCATGGTTCTATGTGTCGGAGAAATCATCTTGGATATGATCGGAGAAGACTATGGGAACGGAATGAATTTTGATTCCCATCTCGGAGGAGCTCCCCTCAATGTCGCCTATCAGATTGCAAAACTGAAAGGAGAGTCTTATTTTGTTGGAACAGTCGGTGATGATGTTATCGGAAGATACATGACAAAAGAAGTCGAGAAACTCCATCTCTGTGGTCATGATATCGGAATCGATCCTACCTGCAATACCACACTTGCCTTTGTTACTTTGGACCATGGCGAAAGAGACTTCTCCTTCTACCGGAAGAATCCCGCAGATATCCAACTTCCTGTGATTGAAGGCAATCTTCTGAAGAAAGCACATATCGTTCATATCGGATCCATGATGCTGTCCTTTGAGTACGGATACGATTATGCCATCTGTCTCGTAAGAAGAGCAAAGGCCTGCGGATGTCTGATTTCCTTTGACGCTAATCTGAGAAAGGACATCTATCAGGACGAATTCACGGCCAAGGAAAGAAGCATGCAACTGATGGAATTGTCCGATATCGTGAAGCTATCAAAGGATGAAGCGGATTTCTTCTCTATGCCATATATCGAGGAAATCGCAAAAGAAAGACAGGTTTTCATCACCGACGGAAAGAAAGGCTCCATGTACCTGAACAAGAAGATAAAAATAAAAGCCAAGACCTATCCCGTTGCACCAGTTGATACTACCGGTGCCGGTGATTCCTTCTATGGTGCTATTTTATCCATGCTGGACGAGGGCAGAACAGATATCAAAGATATGCTCGAGTTTGCAAATGCATGCGGAGCAATGTCTACACGGAAAAAAGGAGCGATGGCATCCATGCCATCTTATGAGGAGGCAATAGAATTCCTACAGCAACAAAAACAGGACTGAAGCAAAAGCTTCAGTCCTAGTTTTATATCCATGGAAGTTCGATGGATTCCTTTGTGCCTGAGGAAGAATCCTCTGAATCGGATTTGACGGAAGGAGATTCCCTATTTTCCGAATTCGACTCGGAAGCAGAATCACTTGTCTCCTCTGATTCCTTACTATTGGAATCAGATGGTCTAGATGATTCAGACGAGTGAGAAGAACCAGAGGAATTTTGACTATTACTATTATTGGAACTAGCTTCAGTCAGCTTGTTTGAGACAGGAGTATCCGATTTCTCGAAACATCCAGTCAGAAACATAGGCACAAGGAAGAGAAGAAATAAGGATGTGTGTTTCATTTATTTAGAAGGCCATTTCCATGAATCATCAGCTGCGGCTCCAAAGATACCTGTTTCAGTATTACCAGAGGTGACAATGACATCCTCTGTATTAAGATTGATAAGAAGGAATGTCGGTTTTTTATATTCTTTCATGTTGTGTCTCCTTGTTATTCTATTGTACTCATAAGAGCATCGATAATTGCTTTCTGTTCTTCGGTTAGTGATGTCGAGTAGGAATATTCTAATACTAAGTCTTGTACGGAGGATTGCGTGTTTTTGGAAAAATAGTATTTTCCGTCAATTTTCACATATGCCGCAGCATAGAAATCGAGATTATATTGGGAAGGGTCCAAATTGATTCCGGCAATATATGAAGCTTTCTTGTCTTTGTTGATGAATTTATGATAGTTTGTTCCTGGTGTTATCAACGCTTCGAAGGTGTATTCATTATCATCGTATTCTCCGGAATCAAAACTGAATTTGTTATCATCAGTCACGAAGATTCCGGTTTCTTCGACATCTGTTGCATCGGTAAAATCGAACCCATATTTGAATTGCAACTGCATATCCGTGAAATCAGAATACGAATAAGTGGCTGTTTCATAATTTATGTTGATAGACGTGAATGCAATTGTATCACTGCCCGTAAACGGATTGGATAAAGTAACAGAATCAATTACTTTATTTAAAGTAATGGTTTTATCTTTTATAGTTAATGAAGCTGATTTACTGGATAGGCTATTAAGATATTTCGCGTTTGTTGCAGTTAATTCTATTGAATTGATTTTTACATCATTTAATGGAGTGAAAATTAAACTTGTTCCTTTATATAATCGTAATTCATTACTTTTAAGAGTCGGATATGTTGGTTGTTTTTCGTTATCTAATTTTCTAGTAATATTAACTTTATCTTCTAAATTTGCAATATGATTATTGAATACAATTTCTTCGAGTTCTGGCCTTAGATTATATGTAGAAAAAACAGCTTTTTTAGTATAGCCGAACCTTAAGTTCTTTTGAAGGCTTTCTTGGGCAAAAGAGTCTTTGGTTGGAATCGTTTCTTCCTTCCATTTTGCATGTAAGGTCAAATTAGAGGTCACGACAGAAGAAAAATCGTATGGATTAGTATCTTCTAAATCCTTATACCAACCCAAGAAAGTATAAGTTTTATTTCCAACATTGTTTTTAGTTGGTTGTGTTGCTGGTTCTATGACTGTATTTCCGGCTAAAATGGTCTGACTTGGAAAATCTCCGATTCCTTCGTTCAAGTCAAAGCTTACAGTATAAGATTCGGCAGCGCTTATGGAAAAAAGAACTATCTCTAGGGTATTATTGTATACTTCAATTACACCTGTCACATTTACAAAGGAATTTTGAGTGAAATCATCTAATCCATCTACAAAGTCTTTGTTTGAATAATACAAAACAAAATCTTTATTTTCTATAGAACACGTGCCAGTGTTAAAGGAACCACTGGTTTTTAGATTGTTTAAGGTTACATATTTTCCTTTATTTTCTTTTGTGACATCTGTTGGATCGATGATAGTGTTAATTGTTACATCTTTACTTATTTCGTTTATTGATAAAAGGTTTGTTAATTGAAGGATGTCATTGTTTACTCCAACTTGTCCCGTGAGTTGAATATTCTTTGGCTCCTTTAATTGAGATGACTTTTTTAAGATAGAATCTGTAAAGCCACCAGATTGATAAATTTGAATGGTAGCATCACCATTTTGGATATAAGCAACACTTGCATTTTTATATCCAATCAATTTCCCTTCGATTCGAACAAATTTGCCAGCATCTGATTCTTTGATTAACGAAATATCAGTTAAATTCAAGTCTTTGAATTTTGCCGTTAACGTCATATCCCCTGTAACAGGATCATCAAAATTCCATTCCGTTTCTCCGTTATACCAACCATCGAATATGTATCCATCCTTAGTAGGATCAGCCGGTTTTTCAAGCTTAGCAGTTCCGTCATCATTTACATACGTTTTTGTGATATTTCCATCATTATCAAAGGAAATAACATATTTGTTTTCTGTTGAAATTTGTTGCTCATATTTAACAGTTATAGTTTTGACGTAAATGGCTTTTTTTGTGCATTTGAATGATAATGTAATAGTGCCTGTGACAGGTGTTTTTGGCTTAAAATTATATGAAGTGGAATTTGATGTTAATTTCTGGATATTAGAAGTATATTGATCTTCAATAGTAACGTTTAATGTTGCATCTGTACCACTTGCACCACTACATTCTATGATTATTTCGGAAACCTTATTTTTGTTATTTGAAGTAAAGCTTAAATTTGAAATGGGATTGTTTCCTGATCCAAATTGAGCTCCTTTTTTTGTATCATATCCATAGAATGGAGTTTTAGTGTCATCTTTATTGGTAACTGTTATTTCCCACGTGATATTTTCATCTACTTTTATGGGTGTATTATTTGAAGCTTGCGCGGTGAAAGTATATGTACTTTCATTAGTGCTGTCTTCTGCCTTCAGTATCGTCTGATTACCGACTAAACCTCTCTGAATTCCCCCCCCGATAGCGACTCCGGACAGGATGACGCTTAAAGCAAGCGGGAAGAGGAACAGCTTCGAACGTTTTCTCATTTCTCTTTTCCTTTCTTTTAACGAAAAGGGAGTGCGGACAGAAAGTCCACACTCCCATTACGTTAACAATTAAAACTATGAGGAGAAGATAAAAGCATCATGTCGGAAGAAGAAAAACGATGCAGTTGATTCGTTTTCTTGGTCATGTCTTTATCCTCTCTTTGCTTGGAACGATGAAGGCAAGATTACATTACAATTTTATTCCATGCAAACGATAGAGTAAAGTAAAAAGTATGTAATTTTCTCATATGTTTTACAAATGGAAAATATATGACTTATTTGTCTTTTGATTCCTTGTCGTTCAAGGTTTTGAGTTCTTTTTTTGTATGAGACCTTGATACTGTCACACCTCTTATCAGACGATAGAGGAAGACAAACGGAATCCCGATGATGGAATAATAGGCAATCGGATAAGTGGATTTGTAGAAGGAAAGAGGCGGGAATATCCTGGAAAGAATATACTGCGTCTTTGTTTTCTTCTTCATGTTGTTCTTGACATTTGTTTCGATGTTTCCGTACGTTCCGCTATCTACCATCGACACAAGGATATCCTTTTCTTCCTTGGATAGTTCTTTTCCAAGGAAAAGATGATCGATCAGGGAAAGAATGGAATCGACAAAACTTTGGATATTCAGTTTCTTGTATTCCTGATTCAAGTAGTTCCGGTCCATATCCGGATGCCTGATAAGGTAAATACGGATATCAAGAAGAGTACGGATCCCGGCTCCTCCATTTGAGTAATGCTTATAAAAATGGCAAAGGAAATAAAGGAAGAAATCTTCATCTGAGACTTTTCTCTCATAACCGTCTTTGACCAAGGCGTGTTCAAGGAAATCCTTATAGTAGTTTTCAAAGACCTTCATGGTTTTGTTTCTGCTTGTATCCTGGAAAAGGATCCGGTGCATCTCGAAGTTGTAGACTGGTTTCTTCAAATACGTGTCATGCACATACTTTCCATAGCTTTCTACTTCATAACCGCGGTTAACGAAGAATTCCTTGATTTCCTTCTTATGCTTTTGATCGAAGAGAATGTCGTTGTCTGCAAACTCCCTTGTTCCATAATCCGGATAGAGCGTATTGATGAGGATTCCTTTCAAAGGAAGAAAGGAAATCTGTCTTTCGTTCATGTACTTGTATAAGACTTTTCTCTCCTCTTCGAAAAGAGCAGTCTTGCGAAAATTCTGGGTATAGTATAAGTTCAGATTCTTTTCTACCTGGTCTGGAAAAACGACGTCGTCGTTTTTCAAAGCCAGATAGGAGACGATGAGAATGTTGTTCGATTTGGAAAGAGAAAGAATTTCCTTCAGTTCCTCTTCTGAGAAAGAACAAGGATTCTTTCTTTTCTGGATATAATCCTCCAGAACCGGAAACAGCTTGATAAGGATATTCAGTTTCTCATTTATTTCCATAATTGTCTCCAAGTTCTATAATGCGCACGGAAGAAGGAAGATCCTCCTTGTGGTGCGTGACAAACAGAATCGTCTTATCATTCTCTTCGAATAGATTCCGGATGACCTCTTTTGAGCAGGCTTCATCCAATGCGCTTGTCACCTCATCCAGAAGCAGAATCGGTTTCTCAGAGTAATAGGCTCTTGCCAAAGAAAGACGCTGCAACTGTCCAATCGATAGTCCACTTCCCCGTTCTTGTAGCATGGTAAGATCCTTTTTCGGTAATGCCATGATAAAGTCGTAGCACATGCTTTTCTTATAGGCATCGATAAGTCTTTCTTCATCTACATCTGGATCGTAGAAAGTGACGACATCCCGTATCGTTCCTTTCAGTATCAGGTTTTCCTGAGGCACATATCCGAATAAATTCCGGTCTATCTTTTCGATTTTTCTTGAAGAAGAGCCGAAATCCAGGACGATTTTTCCCTGATTTAACGGATACAAAGAAAGAAGAAGCTTCAATAATGTGGATTTCCCACATCCGGAATGACCGACAAGAGCAATATGTTTCCCTTTTTCTATACTCAGGGAAAAGGAAGAAAAAACATCTTGTTTCTTTTCCTTTTCATCCGACTGTGGATAAGAAAAGGAAATGCAGTCAAAACGGATTTCCTTTAAGGAATCATATTCTTCTTTTATTCTATCATTAGATAATACCTCTGTTTTCTTTTCTTCCTTTTCTATCCTCAGTCTTTCTCCGCTGGCAATCATGGTATAGTAATGCGGAAGAATGCTTGTCATCTGGGAAATCGGAGACTGAATCTGACTAAGAAGTGCGACGATTGAAGTCAATGAGGCAAGATCCATGATTCCATTGATGATATTCATGCCACAGAAGAAAATGCCGAATAAAAAACTCGCATAATAGACGATAATGAATCCAAGTGAACATAATATAGAAAAATTGTTTCTTTTGATTCTTGACATTTTGTGCTCGTTTAATCGAATATCATTAAGTTTACACATCATATCCTCTTTGACAAAGGAATGAACAATGGATAATCCTTCCAAAGACTCGGAAAGAAAGACTTTCAGATTTCCTTCTTTTTCCTGAACATCTTTGTGATATCGTTTCAATCTCTTTCTCATGAAATAAGTAAGAAGTAACAGAAGAAGAATAACAGGTACGATCACGTAGCCGATGATCGGAGATAAAAAGAGAATCAAAGCCAAAGCAAAGATGAGCTGCACGCTCATTCTTCCGAAAGCAGGAAGAATGGAAAGAATATTGTTCGTGACGATTCTTGTATCTTCGCTGATGCGGTTGATCCAGTCCTCCTTGTGATGACTTTTTACGAATCCGTAATCGGTAAAAAGCAGATCTTGATACATCCTTCTTTTTAATGAATTCTCGATATCTGAAGCAGCATATTCGAATAGGAATCGATAAAAACTGTTCGAAAGAACAAGAAGGATTATATCCAAAAGAAGAAGAAGGAAAGAGAACAGGAAATAGGATTCATCCTTGATTTCTATTCCATGGGTCACATATTTCAAGAGGAAGGCAGAGAGGACGCTGAAAACACCGATGAATACCTGAATCAAAGTCAAAACAACAAGATGGTGTTTTTTTCCATGGATGGATTTTAAGATCCAATCTAGGGTTTCTTTGTTTTTCATCTCTTACTTATCCTTCTCATGAAGCGGAACGTCTTCATGAATAAAGCTTTCACATAAAAGAAATGGACATAGAGAAAACCGCTGAAACGGTTGTCCTTTTCCATATTGATGGTTTTTCCGTCTTTCTTTGTAATATCTTCCAATAATCCGAGAATGCAGTCCATCTGGATAGGATAATCCAAAAAGGGATTGTTGTCTCCTGCCAGAATTACGGTATTGTTTTTCTTTATCTTTATTATCCGATGCAGAACATAATGGTGTTCTCTATCCTTGTAGAGGACGACATCCTGCTTCTTATAAGGTCTGCTAGGTTTTACGATATGAAGAATATCTTCCCTTTGACGGATCAGAGGATACATGGAAAAACCGCAGGATGTGAAAATAAGTTCTCCATCCTTAGATAGAATCGATTCGAAATCCGTCGTGTTATCTTTCGATGGCATGGATGGAATCGAGCTGGTCGATGATTTCCTTGATATCGCTCTCTAGCGTCGACTCTAATACATCCGGGTATTCCTTATGAAGCGCCTGGACAAGTTCTTCTAAAGTGACGTCCTTTTCAAGCTGACGTACGATGAAACCGGCTGTCTCGTTTAGCTTGACGATTCCGTGGAAACGCTGGGCTTCTTCTCCGACAGCAAGCAGGACGTCTCCGTCTGCACTTTCATGAATGATAAAATCTT
This sequence comes from Caryophanales bacterium UBA4694, assembly GCA_002404835.1. Classification (GTDB taxonomy): domain Bacteria; phylum Bacillota_I; class Bacilli_A; order RFN20; family CAG-288; genus Enterosoma. Next base: position 18,306 of record DHKM01000032.1, read on the forward strand.
CTTTCAGTTTCATAATCCTTTCCTTTCCACCATTCCCATATAGGAAACGGTCGCTGCTTCGTCTTTCATGTTTACTCTTAAATCATAGAGGGGGACTGTAGATAATGTCCTATCTACAAGGGACAATGTCTTGATCAGTTCCGTTTTACCGCTTGGTCTATAGACCTGGCTTATCATTTTGTCGAAAGCTTTTTTCGGTGAAATCCTTCGGATCGAATTGGTCTGTCCACGGGAAAGGAAGCAGATTCCATCCAATGGTTTATGGATGTTATTGGAAAGCCTCTCTTTTCCGTTCCAGGGTGTTCCATAGACTTCGATATGATCTTTCTCGAATCTTAATAGCGGTTTATCATCGTTGATGCATGTGATTCTGCCTTGATAGACTTTCCTCAGAATCCGCACATGTGTGGATTTCCCTACTCCGGAATGAGCGGCAATGCAATAGGCTTTATCATGGATGGCAATGCTGGAACAATGGAACAGAAGGATGTCATCCAGGACGAATCTTGTTACGATTTTCCGATATAGGCAGGATAGTTCCGGGGAACCATAAGAACCCCTGTTGCATTCAAGGTCCATTTCTTTTTTGATATCGTCTTCATTGATGGCAAACGATTCTTCGCAGGGAAGAGAATCATCAATCAGGAAGTCCTTGCAATATTCCCTTGTGTAAGGATCAAGACAATCTACTTCGATGTTTTTCTCTGCCAATCTCATTTTGAAGTTGGTCATACGTATATTGTAACGTTGTAAATAGAAGAAAAAAAGACGAAAGAAGTTCAGAAATGCCATTTTGATGCCAAAGTGGGGATGAAACATAGGATAAAAGGACAATTATTTCTTTTGAAACCCCAAAAGAACGGAAAATAGTAGAAAACAGTCCATACAAGCCTGAATATCCAAAAAAGGGAATCATTCGAAATAAAAGGAAAAAACAAAGACCTTGTCAAAAGAAACCCTTTACATTCTCAAAAACAATGCGATATAACTATACCAAAGGAGAAACTTTATCATGGATTTATATAAAGGAAAAGTAGTGTTGATTACCGGTGCAGGAAGGGCGACTCTCAGCGATGGGAAATGTGGATCCATCGGTTACGGAATTGCAACAGCCTTTGCCAAAGAAGGAGCAGATCTGGTTATCACAGGAAGAAACGTCCAGAAGTTGGAGGATGCCGTCAATGAGCTACAGGAGAAGTATAAAGTAAGAGTGCTGGCCATCCAGGCCGATGTCAGCGACAAGAACGACAACGATTCCCTGGTCAAAGGAGTCGTTGAAGAAGTGAAGAAAGCGTTCGGAAGACTTGACGTTCTCATCAACAACGCCCAAGCTTCAGCAAGCGGCGTCCCTCTTAAGGACAATACGACCGAGCAGTTCAATCTTGCCATGTATTCTGGACTATATGCTACATTCTACTACATGAAGTATTCCTATGAGCTTTTGAAGGAATCCAAGGGAAGTGTCATTAACTTTGCCTCCGGAGCAGGACTTTTCGGAAACTACGGACAGGCAAGCTATGCAGCTGCCAAGGAAGGAATCCGCGGAATGTCCAGAGTTGCAGCCAATGAATGGGCAAAGGATGGCATCAATGTCAATGTCATCTGTCCTCTTGCCTGGACAAGTCAATTGGAGAAGTTCCAACTTCAGTATCCGGATGCGTTCAAAGCAAATGTCCATATCCCTCCGATCGGACATTTCGGAGATGCCGAAACCGAAATTGGAAGAGTCTGTGTCCAAATCGCTTCACCGGATTTCAAGTACATGACCGGAGAGACCATAACCTTGGAGGGCGGAATGGGTTTACGTCCGTAATTCGATAACAAAAACAAACGCGCAGCTAAAGATTCGGCTACGCGTTTTTTAGAAAAAAGAAAAATTCAAAAAATGTGACAAATCTCGGTTTACCGGTCCATGCTGATATGTATCAAACTATGATATTTGTATTAGTCATAGGCTTGACAATAATTGAAAAAACATAATTTTAATAATACAATTCTCTATAAGCAATTTCTTTTGATTGGATACTGATATATAATGAAAACAAGCAATCAAAAATCATTTATCAAAGAATGATGAGCATAAGGAGGCAAATATGACAGCTTCGTCCGGTAGCTATGTAATCGAAGGAATAAAGAAGACGAATTCGTATCTTTTCCATCATTTCAGCAAGGTCTTCCTCTATTGGGTATTTCTTTTGACTTCTTGGGTTTCCAAAGTATTTGTTCCTCTTTCCCCGATGATGGAAAATTTTTCCCAAAGATTCCTATTCAGCGTCGATGAAAGCCATGAGGCGATTTTAAGCAAATGCTTCGATGATTCGGATGATAAAAAAGGATACAGGCTGCACCTGTTGTTCGATTGTCTCCTTCTTGTTACCTCACTTGCAGTTCTCGGCTTTCTCATCGGTCTTGCTTTTTTCATAAAATCCGCAATCATCGGTATTGCCTCGACATCAAAAGCACCGGGTTTTGTGGATCCTGATCATCTTCAGATGATCATAACGAACAGCAATTATGTCTTTGTTCCGTTCGGATTGATTTCTTTAGTCTATCTGATTTTTGCTCTAATGGTAAAAGAAACCGGGGATTACGTGTGCTTTGCGAACCAGGACTTGGGATTAGGTGATATCCTCTATGATTCTTTTGAACTCATGAGAAGAAAATGGGGACAACTTTTTTGCATCAATCTTCTCTGCGGGATTAAATATCTGACAGCCATCGTCGTCTTTGCTCTTCCTCTTATTCTTATCCGAATCTTCGTCGATTTGGCCAATCCAAATGACCTGAATTTCGGCACGATGATCATCTGGATTGTATCCAGTGTTTTGACATTTGTCTATCTTTTTGTCCTTCCTTTCATTGGGCTCTCTTCCAGGATGTCCGTCTACCTTTTCCTCAAGGATAATGCAAAGGCAGTCAGAAATACCGTCCTCTATCGGAAAGAGGAAAGCCAAGAAGCAGAAATAAAAGAATTCGTCCCTCTGGATAAGAAGGAAGAGACTCTTACGAATACGATTCCGCTGAAGGACAAGGAAGACTGACCTATGCCGATAATCGTAATTTTCGGAGTGGTGCTGATTGCTTTGTCTGTTCTTCTGTTTGTTCCGGTGGTATTTCTTTGGATTCCTAGATGTTTTCTGAGGTTTCAGTTCAAAGGAAGCTTGAGGCGTGGAATGCTCAACGAAGATCATACTGCCTATATTCCGGAACAGCAGAACATGGAATTTGTCGAAGAATACTGTATTCTGAAAGGTAGGGACGGAAAGAAGAAATATTCAAGAATACTTCTGAAAGACCATGAAAAGGATCTGAGGTTCAGACTCTACTGTTTCGATAAGGATGGAAAACCATTTACGGTTCTTGAATACAATCAGACAAAAGACCATCCGGAAGTCATTCTACCCCTGCCAAGAAAGACGGAAGGATTGTATCTTGATGTATTCAATGGAAATCCTGCTCAGGAAATCAGATATATCTATCTGCAGCAGAAACAGATTCTGACTGCTTCTGTAGTTACAGGCATTGCCGTGACAGTCTTGGTCTTCCTTTTCGGTCTTGGGGTAATCTGGGAGTATGGGTTAGGACTTCTTCTACCCTTTGCGACACCAATCTGTTTTATGTCCGTGCTTTTGAGTGTGATGATACTGGTGACTATTGTTTCCTATCTTTTCTACAAAAAGGAAAACAGGCGATATCTGGAAAGCGAGGACATCGACAATGAATGAAACCATGAAATTTGTGTCCCGTTACAAATACAAGTCAGTCATAAGCGAACAGATTAATATTGTTCAGTACGACCTTTATGAAAAAGGAAAACAAAAATTTGCCTTTCTTCTGTTCTCCAATCTGGCCGAAAGAAAAGCCCTATCCTTCAAAGTTAGATTCACTTTTTATGATTCCAAGAAAAATGTATTGTCCGTAGAAAAATATTCCTTTGCCATTCCTGATTTTTATCCTGGAACAAAATATCGTACAAAGAATCCTCTTGTTTTTCCTGACGATGCGATCGGTTTCATCTATGAAATCTACGATGCTGTCTATCCGATGAAGGCTCAGCAGGAAAAAGACGAGTTTCTCAAGGACCAGAGCATCGATGACAGGATAATCCGTATTTCCAAAGCCAAAGGAATCAGCGGGAAAGTTTCCAAAGCTGGATGGATTTCTGTGTCTGCTTTGTTTCTTTTAGGAAGCTTGAGTGTTGTTGGCGTTCCGTTGATTAAGAAGATCATAAGCGAAAATCCAACGGGTCTGAAAGAATATTTCACTCAGGATGAGATTACCTATCATAAAAGAAAAGGTGGACTTTATGTCAATAATGTATCCACAAATATTATCAATATCCCATCTGAAATCAATTCCGTTCAGGTCGTCGGAATCGAATCCAACGCCTTTGAAGGTCGGAACCTGGAGGCTGTCTATGCCTATTCTCCGCTTATCGTGGAATCCAGTGCATTCCTCGATTGCACCATAAACATTGTTGAGCTTTCATCCGCCAGGCTTGGTCAGGGGGCAATCGAAAGAGCAAATATCACAACAATGGTTTCAAATGAGATGTTTTTTGAGGAATATTCCGTCTTGGATAGTACGATTGGTAGTATTGATTTCAATTATGATAGCAAGTTTTCGAAATCTATTGATATTCCGGAATATGCGTTCAGTCGGAACGGAATCGTTGCAATCAATTTCAATGGTTTTGGTGAAGTGAATGTTTCCGACAAAGCGTTCCATGATTGTAAAATCGGCAAAGTGATTTTCAATGATGTTTCAAATGCCGTTTATGGAAAAGGCTCTTTTCCGGAGGAAACAACCGTCAATGATCCCAATGCCAGTGTTGAACCGGATAAGCCTGATGAACCGGAAATTTCGGATTATTTCATGTGGAACGGCATCGGATATCATCGTATCGGTGATGTTCTTTATGTGTATTATGATCCGTATCTGAAGATGTTCAAATATGAGTCTGTCGATGGACTTAAAGTGGTCGGAATCGAAGGCGGAACCTACCAAAGTATCGACGATTTCGGTACCATCAATATCACCTTCCCTCTGGATATCCAGTACAATGCATTCTGGGACTGCAATATTTCGGCACTTCTGATTGAACAGACTTGCACCTTTCAGGAAAAAGCATTCAGCTCCTGTAATATTGAAAGTCTGAAATGTGAAGCTGATTTGACTGTATCAAGCAATGCGTTCTCTCTTTGTGATTGTTCAACTATTTATTTCGGAGGGAATGACTTGCTTGATCATAATGCCTTTTTTGGAGGCTCGGTAAAACAGGCGTATTTAACAGAGAAAGCCACTTATTATCCGGACTCTTTCCCGGATAATACCTTGATTTTCATCGATGGTATTCAGGTGAGTCAGAACCGGATTTCTTTAGATGATTTCGGATTCAAGAAGAAAGGAAGATAAAGCCCATGGATAAAAGAACAGTAAACATCGGATCCGAGAAAGAGATCGAGGAAGTGAAGGAATTCGATCACTATCGTAGGGAATATACGAAACATCCATTTTGCAAGAACAATCCATTCGATTTGATTCTGATGATTTCCGGAATCGTATTGTTTATCTTTGCCATCATTTCAGGTACGATTCTGCTCACCATGAATTCTTCCCTCTTCAATGAACTGATTCCCTATTTCATAGTCTGTTTCCTTTTGGGACTGATATTTTCCGTTGTTGGAGGGTTTGCTTATCATAAAAGCAAGAAACTTGTGAAGGGATATCCAATCAAAGTAGTAAGTCAGGAAGAAGGAAAATACGGAATCCAATCGGACGATTATCGACTTGAGTATATCGACAACAATGTCGTTCTTCATTCTCAGAACAAAGTGGAAGAAAAGAAATTCGTGAATCCCCTTGCTGATTTGGAGGATGAAGACGAAGTATTGGGATACAATGACATCAAGGTCTCACGCACTTATGAGAAATTCCAACTCACCTACCAAGATATTCTTGATGGCTTTATCAGAACAGGGAAAAGACATCACGTTGACATCGATAGGGATCAGGCCAATTCCTTTTTGTCTCATCTAGCCTACTCCAGACTTCTTTTTGTGAAGATGAAGGACGGATTCTCTAAGCCATTTTTTGATACCCTTCATGATTCCGTTTCTCCCTATTCCTATCTTATTGATTGCGAAAAGATGACTGGTGAAGAGGAACTTATAGACAACCCGATGTTTAATCAGGCATTCAAAGAAAGCATCGACCATCCGGATGATTTCGTTTTCGTTCTTCTGGACAATCTAAGAAGAAAACCGGAAAACCTCTTTGGTGATTTCCTTCCTGCAATTTATGATAAGAACAACAAGCATAAAGTCCGTACTCTATCCGGAAAGAAAGACTTCCAAATCAATCCGAATCTCTTTTTCGTTCTTCTTCTGAATGAAAAGGAAACAGGACTTGAAAACGGATATCAGATTTTGAATTTTGGTTCTTTGATTTCAATGGATTTAAGTTCCAATCCAACAACCATAATTGAAAACGAAAACAAGCGAATCCTTTCCCTGTCCGATTTCAGGCATATTATCGAACTTCAGATTGAAACAAAGAGAATCGACGAAAAAGGATGGAACAAGATTGACAGTCTCTCTTTGTTTGTCGATACCATCAAACCCTATCGTATCGAAAACGACATCCGCAATGATATAGAACAGGAAGCAGCATTGTATCTAACCTATTTGGATGACCAGGATCGGATCATGGATGAAATTCTTTCCAGCGATTTGCTTCCTTCTATCCTCGACTATGTGGAAGATGATGCGGATAAGGTCTTTGATTTCTTCCAGGATAAATTCCTCTCGGAGTACAGCCTTGAGAAAACAGAATCTCTCTTCCGTTTTGTTCTGAAAGAAAAGGGGAATATGCAATGATGTTGCGGTATTTCATCAGCGGTGATGACATCCAGGAAGCCCTCACCAGTGTTATTGCTTTAAGAATCTATTTCATTATTTTCTGTGTCATTATCATTGGAATCGCTGTCGGTGTCATGATCTCCACGAACAGAAGACAGAAAACCTCCATCATCAATAAGACGGTAATCGAAGGAAAAAAGGAACCAACCGATAAGCAAGTAAT
>DHKM01000007.1 GCA_002404835.1 Caryophanales bacterium UBA4694
CCATCGATTCCGTCAAAGCCGAAATCGTAGACGAGGACAGTCTTATGGATGACAATTCCATGGTTGTCTACAACAATTCCAGTGTTTCGACAACAAACATCCTCCTTGTTTCAGAGAAACCTTTCTATTTCAAGTCCATTCTTTCGGCCATCGACAGGGTGACGGACTACAAGAATACGGTGACTACCGTCACTCCTTCCTATTACAATACTTCTAGTTCCTATGATCTTTATATCTTCGACTCGTTCACGCCGGAAAGTCTTCCGAAGAGCGGAACGGTCTTCTTCTTCAATTCCTCTGAGACGTTGGAGGGTACCGGATTCACGTTCCAGAAATCCGTGGAAGCAAACGATGCAATCCACCTTTCCTATTCCGACAACACTTCCTCACAAGTCTATCAGACGTTCACCAAGGGGATTGCACACAACGACATCGTCGTCAAGAAGTATATGCGTTATACCCTGAACCAGGATTTCACGACCATTTTGAGCTACAACAATCTTCCGTTTGTCTTTGCAGGAAAGACAGAGAACCAGCAGCGTGAGCTTGTCTTCGCCTTCGATCTCCATGATTCCAACCTTCCGCTTCTCTATGATTTCACTCCGCTTATGAGAAATGCCCTGCAATATGCCAATCCGAAAATTCTGGAGAACTTCTCCTATGAGGTCGGAGATGAGGTCACCTTCTCTCTTTCCAACAACATGAAGTCCTTTGTCATTACCGATCCGGACGGAGGAAAGGAATCCTATCAGACTTCCGACAGGGATTTTTTGAAATACACTTTGGAAAAGACAGGAAACTATCAAGTCAGCATCGTCTATCAGGACGGCAAGGATAAGAAATTCAACCTCTACAGCAGGTTCTCTGCAAAGGAATGTGTTCCTCATGAGGAGGAAACGGATGCCATCAGTCTGAATGTCGATACCAGTATTAAGAAAGGAAACGGAATTTTCGACAATCTGCTTCCGATTGTCATCTGTGCCATTCTCTTCTTCTTAGCCGATTGGGGGGTCTATGCCTATGAGCAGTATTAAATTCACAAATCCCTATCTTCTTTTTCTCATCATCCCGCTTGCCGTTCTTTCTGTCGCAATTTTCCTCTTCATTCCGAAACAAAAGAAAAAGAGACTCAACAATATCATTTCTCTCTGTCTTCATCTTGTTCTTTCCGTCACTCTTCCTCTTGCCTTCAGCGATATGCAGATCAACCAGAAGAAAAATGATACGGAGATGTATGTCCTTGTCGACTGTTCGGATTCCGAAATGGGAAATACCGAAAAGCTGGATGAAGCCGTCAAGGAGGTATACACCAAGGCTACTTCGGCTTCTTCGAAGACTGGTGTGGTATGTTTCGGCAAGAACAGCTTCGTTCTTGTCAAACCTGGCGAGAAACTTAGAAGCGTTTCGGAAGCCTTCGACGAAAAGAAGCATCCGGAATTCGAAAGAAGCGGAAGCGATATTGCTTCTGCTTTGAACTTCACGAAGGACCTATATTCCGACAAGAGCATCAAAAAGCTTGTTCTGGTAAGCGATGGTCTTGAGACGGACAATTCTGCTATGGATACGATTTCTTCCCTCCTTGGCGAAAGCATCAGCATCGACAGCATCTATCTGAACCATCCGATACAGGATGAGGTCAGCATCATGGATGTCGAATATACAGACCACTGCTTCACTAACAGAGATCAGGAAATCAAGGTCCTTGTCCAGTCTACCGGTGAGAAGAAGGCCAAAGTGGATTTGGAAAGCAATGGCGAGATTCTCCAGGAACAGGAAACCACGCTTGCTTCCGGTCTCAATCTCTTCACCTTCCAGGTGAAAAGCGATGTGGCCGGTTCCAGGGATTATGAGGTCGAAATCAAGCCGGAGAGCGATACGTTTTCGGAGAACAACACCTTCCGTTTCACCCAGGATTATTCGGATGACTTCAGTGTCCTCTTCATCGGCAATACGGAAGAGGATTTCACTGCCTTCAAGGCCGTGGGAGGCTATAGCGACAAGGTGAAGATAAAATCCTATGTCGATACGGCCAATGTTCCGTACAAGCTTGCCGATCTTCTGAAATACGACGAAATCGTCCTTGACAACATGAATGTCATGAGTCTGAACCATTACGAGGAGTTCACAAGCAATCTCAGGACTGCCGTATCCAGTTACGGAAAAAGTCTTCTAACCTATGGTGCGACTTATACATCCGGTTCCATCGAGGAAGTCAACACATATAGTGATATGCTTCCTGTCCAATACGAGGCCGATGGTTCCAAGGCTCTTGCCCTTGTCATCGATACGTCCGGTTCCATGACCGGAGAGGATAGAATGAACATCGCCAAGAAGGGCGCAATCCGCTGTCTGGATGTCCTGTCCGAAAACGATTATGTTTCCATCATCGGATTCAACGATACAGTCAAGGTCTATCAGCCGCTTACTTCCATCAAGAACAAGAATACCATCATCAAAGCCATCAACGAAATGTCTGCCGGCGGTGGAACCGTCCTCAGTGCTGCCTTAAGAAAGGCTCAGGACCAGGTCTATGAGTCCAGCTGCGAATACAAGAATGTCATTACGCTTTCGGATGGTATGCCGGGAGAGAGCGAAGATACGCTGAAGAAGATCGTCAAGAACATGGCAAACGACAACATCGTCTGTTCCTTCATCAACATCTCCAGCGAGGAAGGAAAGAAGCTTCTCAGCACGCTGAGCGATCTTGGAAATGGAAACTACTACTTCTGCCGTACAGCTGCCGGTCTTGTCGATGTCATGCTTTCTTCCGTCTCTGCCCAGGTCGGCAACACCGAAATCAGCGAGACAGCCAAAATCCAATACCGCAGTCCGGATGATCCGGTCCTCAACGATGTCAAGACTCTTCCGGATCTGGAAGGTTACAACTACTGCCGCGTCAAAGGCGGTAGTACGACGGTCCTGACGGTCCAGTACAAGAAGAAGGACGAGAACAACAACATCGGCGTTGCCACGATCCCGATTTTCGCCTACTGGAACTTCGGAAAAGGGAAGGTAGCCTCCTTCACTTCCGACCTCACTTCCGATTGGACGAAATCCTTCCGCAGTTCTTCTTCCGGAAAGCAGTTTCTGAACAACATCATCTATCAGACGCTTCCCGAGAGAAAGGCAACGTCCCTGATGGATATGACGGCTTCAAGAAACGGTTCATCAATGGGTGTTTCCATCCTTGTCGACCAGGCTTCCGTCCAAGGAAAGATCCATGTCAAGATGATTGATCCTTTAGGAGCAGCAAGCGAATACGATTTGTCCTATGATGCCAAGAACCGGATGTATCAGACTAACATTCCGGTGAAGGAAAAGGGAAAATACACACTTGATGCCACCTACTTTGAAGCCGATGATAGTGGGAATTATGTCGAAAAGGAAAAGGATACATTCTCCTTCTTCTATGATTTCTCCAAGGAATATGATGTCCTTCCCCAGAACGATGATTTCTCTTTGATGAGCGAGTTGGCCAAGAAGGTGTCAGGAAGGTTCTTCGAGAATGCTTCCGAGTATACGTATCTGTTGTCCGATGCTGAAATGAATCAGTTCGGATATTTCTCGACGATGGCCATCTTCTTCCTTGTCTCGGTTCTCATCTATCTTGCGGATATCTTCATAAGAAAATCCCACTTCAAATCCAAAAAGAAGAATGGTCAGGCAGAATAATCATATTTCTTTCGTCCATGCCGTGAAGGTAAAAACTTCACGGCTTTTCTGATGGAAGTTGAACAAACAACAAAATATATAATATATAATACCTGACTTTTTGAG
>DHKM01000035.1:0-152 GCA_002404835.1 Caryophanales bacterium UBA4694
ACCGGTGATGTTGCCGGAAAGGATGTCGTCGAGCTTTACATGACTCCTCAGTACAACAAGGGCGGTGTGGAGAAGTCTTCTGTTTCCCTTGTTGGATTCGAGAAGACGGAAACCATCGAGCCTGGAAAAAACCAGGTCGTCAATTTCAAGGT
>DHKM01000035.1:266-32595 GCA_002404835.1 Caryophanales bacterium UBA4694
CTTCAGACAAGTTCACATGAAGTGAAGAAAGTCGATTTTCTTTCAGGAAAGAAGGATGTCGATGGAATCCTCACCTACAATGTGAATGAGGATATTATTCTCGACAAGGATCCTACTACTGACAAGGAAGTCAAGAACCTCTTTACCGGCGAAGATGCCGTTGACGGAGTTTCCGTCGACGGAAACGGGGAAGAGGGAGAGAATGCAAACATCGACTATCTTTCCAGAGAGGATCTGAAGACTATCAAGGAGCCTTTGGCAAAAAGTGCTAAGAGAGCAATGGGTAGTGGAACAAAGCAGTACGTTCTGTTTGCCGGAGCTAATGGAACCAACAAGGCAAAAGCAGAGGAATGGGATAATGCGGATGAGGATGTTTTCGGAAATCCGACACATACGGATCCGGTGACTTTCGGAAGCAAGGATACAAATGGTCAAATTGCAGACAGCAAGGGAAATACAACAGAACTCGGCTATAAGCTTGCTGCGGATTACAATGCTGAGGAATGGAACGACCTTCTTGATCAGGTCGAGCTGAGTCAAGCGGTCAATATGATCAATAAAGCCCATCCTGTCGTCAACGGTGTGAGTTCCATCGGTCTTCCGACCATGAATCAGTATGACGGTCCTGCCCAGGTCGGTAGCTTTACGGATGTGAAGATGAGAGGAACCGGATTCCCGTCCGACAGTACGCTTGCCCAAACCTGGAATAAGACGCTCTGCTATGAGATGGGACTTTCCCAAGGAAAGGACATGGAATCCCACGGCCTCAGCGGTTATTATGGAACGGCAATCAACATCCATCGTACTCCCTTCGGTGGAAGAAACTACGAATACTACAGCGAGGATCCTGTTCTTACCGGAGATATGGCAGCTCAGGTCGTAAGAGGTGTCCGCGATACCGGTAAGATCTCCTACGTGAAGCATTTTGCCGTTGCCGAGAACGAGACCAGCCGTGATTCTCTTTACACCTGGCTTACGGAACAGTCATTGAGGGAAATCTATCTTGAACCGTTCAGAAGAGTCATCGAGGACGGAAAGGCAAACGGATTGATGACTTCCTATAACCGAGTCGGTGCCCTGTGGGCCGGCGGAAGCCAGGCTCTTCTTCAGGGAGTTCTGAGAAACGAATGGGGATTCAACGGAGTTGTCATCACCGACTACAGCGACAACAATCAATATATGAATCTGGATGAGACGTTAAGATGTGGTGGAGATCTGGGGATGGCTGTCAATCTGAAGATGAACATCACATCCGCTTCCTCTGAACGTATCAAATATGCTTTACGTGAAGCGGTCCACCATACCGCCTTTGCTTATCTGGACAGTCAGCTTGCCAAGAAGACATTCAATGACAATGGCGGATATAAGGGCAGCACGATTACGACAGCCAATACCAAGAGTTCCTTCGATTGGGTCACTCCTACCGTGATTGATCTCAATATCATCTTCGTCGGTGCTGCTATAGGACTTATCTACTTCGGAGTCTTCGATGCCGTAGGTCTGAACAAAGACCGTAAAGAGGGAGGTAAGTAGAATGAAGAAGAAAAACATCGCTCTTCTTGGTTATGTCGGAGCCCTTGTTGTTGCCTGTATTGTTGTGATGGTTTCGTTCTTTGTCGCCTATTCGATGAGAGGATGAAAATAAAGGAGCAGGATGGTCAGGTGATTTCCTGATGTCCTGCTCTTTTTGTTTAAGATAGTTTGCTTCACTCGAAAAAAACACTATGATATAATGAATTTATCTTTTAGAGATAATAAGAGGTTTGATTATGCTTATATCTAAAATTGCTGTTTTTTGTTTTTTGTTTTTTCCTTTTCCTTCGTTTGAAAATTGTCGGAAAACAGTTCTTGATGATTCTTTTGCCTCTGATTTGACATTATATGATAGCGTTCAGCAAAATAAGTTCGTTGAATTTGCAAATCCATCCAATTCGACTATTCCTGATGCTCCAATAAATACAAATTTTGTTAATTATCAACTTGATAGCAAGCAAACGAGCTTTGAAATTTTTGATGAAAACAAATACAGTAAAAGAGATACTATTCCAGGAAACTCCGAATCAGATGATTTTGTTGCCAACGGTATTGCTATTTACGCCAATAATGATTGGCCGATTCAACATATCGGAGATGCAAAACAGTCTCCATATCTTCCTACAGCGAAAATATTGATGACATATTATAATGTTTATAATAATGCAACTAAAAAATATGAAACAATGCGTTATACCGGAACTGCGTTTTTGGAAGGGCCGAATTTAGCTGTTACGGCAGGACATTGTATGTATGGAGATGTGACGAATGACGGAGAATATCAGGATAATAAAAACAATCCAAGATTTCCCGATGTTGTTGAATTCTATTTCGGCTGTTCTGATAATGATGACATCGAACTTGGGGCTGACTATTCTTATTATGCCAGGGCCAAAACCATCAGTATTGAGTACGATTATTATCAAAACGAGTCTTGGGAACATGATTGGAGCGCTGTTGTCCTTGATAGAAATATTGGCAAAAAAACAAGTTGGTATGGAAAAATCGATACGAGTTTTTCAGAATTTAGGAATAACAAATATCCAGTTTATAGTTGGGGTTATCCCGCAAATAAGGCAAGAGGAACTTTGTGGAGGGCGGATGGAACGATTCAGAAGTATACGGAATACAAGTTTTATTATGATTTGAATACATATGGCGGTCAAAGTGGCTCCCCGATTTTTGTGGATTATCCGGATGGAAATACATATGTCTGTGGCATACACACCTCATCTTATACCGATGCAGCTACATTCAAATATAATTCCGGGACACTATTTAATTCTCTTATTTTTTCTTATTTGAATAGTTTCTTTGTTGGAGAAGAGGAAGATAATCAAGAGTGTTCCTATTTGAAATTGTCAACGGATAGTTTAGATAACACAAAATCCATCCATATTATCAACGATTCTTCTCATATAAGGGAAATCGAATATAATACAAAATTATGCATGCCTGATGATGCAAAGAATTGGACGGGATTAAAAGACATTCAAAAGACCGTCTTGAAACCTTATACAAGCTTGAATGTTTCAATTGCGAACAACTGGTTTGCCAGTACGGTTGCGGTATCGTTCTGTTTTGGAAAATACCGATATATCACTTATTGGTATCATTTCAATGATGAGCCGGTATATTATTCAAGGGTGGTTTTGAAAAATGCTTAAAGCGATTCATATTTCAAAGAAATACCGAAAGAAGGACCGTGATGCCGTTCATGATTTTTCCTATGAATTCAAAGACCATGGACTTTATCTTCTTACCGGTGCCAGCGGATCCGGAAAATCGACTCTTCTGAATATTCTGTCAGCTACGGATCTGGAATATAGTGGTCGTCTTTGTTTTAATGGAACCAGGATTGGAAAGAAGAATTCTTTTTCTTATCGTAACAACATCTCTTCCATGTGTTTCCAGGAACTGAACCTGATTCCTGCTCTTACGGTAGAGGAGAATCTTAGGATTGCCTTTGAGCTTGCCGGAAAAGAATATTCTCTGAAGAATGCTTCTGATGTTCTAAGGACGGTTAACCTTCCGGATATGGATGAGGATGTTTCGAAATTTCTTCTGAGAAACGCAAACGAGCTTTCCGGCGGACAGAGACAGAGGGTTGCTGTCTGTAGATGCCTTGTCAAAGATGCCAGGATTCTTTTCTGTGATGAGCCTACTGCATCCCTGGATGAAAAGAATGCTGCCTCTCTTGCTGGTATTCTGGCAGGGATTTCCAAGGATATCCTTGTCATCGTTGCGACTCATTCTCCGTCCCTGTTCAAAGCTTTCAATCCCATCATGCTTTCCATGGAGTATGGAGTGGTCAGTCAAAGTATGCCCGTACCGGAGGAGCAGACAGCATCCATTTCCTCGTTTGGAATGCCAAGGAAACTGAGACTGAAAAGCATGCTTTCAATTACCAGGTCCTTTTTCCGCAAGTCCAAGCTTCGTCTTCTTCTTAGCCTTGTTCTTTGTGCGGTTTCTTTTACTACCTTTTCTGCAATGTCCTCTGCTCTTATGATGGATGAAAATCAGGTTCTTTTGGATAGGCAGCTTATGGATGGGAATAATCTCTGCATTGTACAGGAACAGGGAGAGATATCAGAACAAGAGAAACTCGAGAAGTATCCTTCCTATGAACAGTATCTAGCTCTTCTTCACCAGATGGATGCCCATCCTCTTTTCAGTATTTCCGATGTCATGCATTTCAGCCAGAGTTTTTCGGATTATCCGAACGGACCGATTACGCGTCTGATCAATGATTCTTTCTATTTCTATAAACACTGCGCATTAGAGCTGTGGGAAAAGGACAATCCTTTTATCTATCGTGATGCTAGGCTGAAAGCCAACGGCAGCTGTCATAAACCACGGACAGAGAAGGAGATTGCCCTTTCTAGCTTCTATGCGGATGCGCTTATGAAGTTCGATGCCCAAATCAGTTTCAATGGACGTGACACAGTACTTGGTCCGTTTACAAAATTCGATGATGTCAATCAGCTGATCGGACAGGATTTCCACGGCATGACGATTACGGATATCTACTCCACGAAGGACGATGAAAAAATTGCTCCACTTCTTGATGCGGATTCCTCCCTGAGTGAGGAGGAAAAGCTGAAAATTGCCAACAATTTCACTTATGGGGCGTTTCTTTTCGTTGCTCCAGGTTTTCTAAGCAAGGTCGAGCTGGATGAACCAATCGAAATGAATATTTTTGCTTTCCAAGCGGAAAGGAAATCCGCAAAAGAGATAAAGCGTTTTATCTATCATGACGACAAACGTTATTATCGTCCCCGTGTCAGAAATTTCTACATGCGATCCACATCTTTTGTTTCCTACTATATCAAGCCGACCGGAGTTCTTGAGACTTATTATCTTTTCTTGAGTCTGACGATTGTCTTTCTGTTCCTTGCTTTGGTTTCCCTTCTTCTTTTCTTCCTGGGCAATGTGAAGAAGGAATCCTACATCCTGGGAATCCTGAATTCCATGGGAATCTCCAAAAAAGGAATCTTCCTGATGATTCTTACGGAATCCTCCGTCATTTCCGCCTTTTCTTTCCTTTCCTCTCTTGTCATGATCATGCTTGTTTTCGGAATCATAGACCTCTTCTGCAACGCTGGGGTACTCAGTCTGAATTGGACTGTCTTGTTCTCTCTTGTCGGAGTCATTCTTCTGATCGATTTTCTGGTTTCCCTGTTCACCTATTTTAGAGCTGTGAAGACAAATCCGAGAAAACAGCTTCAGGATGTTTATAGCTGAGTTAAAAAGGTATTCATCCGTTTTGTGGAAGGATACCTTTTTTATATGTTTTCTTTATTCTTCCCTTATTGTCTGTATGACACTTCCCTGTACGTCGGGGATGCTTTCGACTTCCGGGATTGTATAGTCCTTACAAAGTCTCATGAAGGCACTGGCGGACATGAGGACCAGTCCGGTTCCGAAGGTATTGGTGTGGTTTCTGGAGAAATCTTCGCTCTGGTAGGTGTCGCATCTTTTTCCCACGGTCTGCATGTAGCCTATCTTGATTCCGTTTTCGTCGTCCTTGATGACGCAGGTCTCTGTTAGTGCCTGATAGGCTTTTTCGGCAACGGGAAAGAAGGCATCGTAGTCAAGAACACCAAGGCCGATTCCGACGCTCAGGGCATAGAGGAATCCGGCGGTGCCTGTGGTTTCCTTTCCGTCTAGTCCTTCCCATCCATTAGGACAGATGGCCGCATTCCAGGTTCCGTCTTCTCTTTGATAGTCCTTCAAGGCAGTGGCTAGGTCGATAAGGTCTTCCTTGTAGGCTTCGTAGATATCCGGATAAGTCTCTTCGTCGAGGTAGACGAGCTGTTTGGCTAATGCACTGATTACCCAGGCGTTTCCTCTTGACCAATAGGTGATTTCCCCGCTTGGGGATCTGACTTCGAATTCTCCGGTCGCTTTGTCCCGGTTCCAGAGATGGTCTTCTTTGTTGTAGAGGATGTCTTTCCAATAGGCGTATCCGTCATAGGCGTCCTGGACGTAGTCCTTTTCGAAAAGCTCGCCTAGAAGGGTCATGGTATTCATTCCCATGTAGAGAGCATCGCACCACCAGTAGTTCATGCTTCCTTTCGGGGAACTGTAGTTGAAGCCGTTGTTTGTGC
This sequence comes from Caryophanales bacterium UBA4694, assembly GCA_002404835.1. Lineage (GTDB taxonomy): Bacteria > Bacillota_I > Bacilli_A > RFN20 > CAG-288 > Enterosoma. Next base: position 6,410 of record DHKM01000035.1, read on the forward strand.
TTCTGTTCTTCTTGATGAGGGTATCGGCGTTGGAAATGGCATTGAGGCTTCTGTATCTGCCGGCTCCTTCTTCCAACTCGTCCATGAGGAGAAAGGTTTCTCCCATGGTATACCAGTCGGCATGGTTAGTATAGCTGCCGTCTTTGTTGATTTTGTATCCGAACTGGCTTCCGATGTCTTTGAGGTAGTACATGATGTCTTCGTTTCCGATGGTCATATAGGCATCCATAAGCCCGTGGTAGAAGACACTGTCCTGCCAGTTGCATCCGTAGTCCTCGATGACATTGTTCCTTGTGTGCTCGCCTCTCTGGTAGCAGTCCTGATGGATGGAACCGTTGTGGTAGTTCCCTTTTTCCGTACCGTAGTCGGGATCGAGCATGGAATAACGGAAGACTTTTTCGATGAAGTCCTTGATATCCTGACTGTGGTATTTGTCGGTCTTGACCGTCATTTCATGTTTTCCGAAGGAGGTGATGACCGTCTTTTTTTCGGCAAGGAGGTTTTCCGTTTTTGTGTCTTTTCCGTAGGCCTCGATTTCACTAAGTGCTGCCCAGCCCTGGTCTTTTCCGGAGTCATGGACCTTGAAGTTCTCTAGGCGGATGGAGTCTGTCTCGACTTCTTCCACGAGTTCTCTTTCCTGTGGCTGGCCTGTGAAAACGAAGTCCTTCATCTTGATTCGTGTCCCGTTGGAGAAGACGACATCGAAGGATTCCCAGTAGGTGTCGTGTCTGAGTCCGTTTGTTTCGCTTTGGTCGTTTCTTAGGGTAAAGACGAGTCTGTTCAGCTTCACCTTTCTTCCGAAATAGATGCTAAAGGCACTGTCAGGATTCTTTCCGCAACCCCAGGATTGGTAGTTTCCTTTGTAGTGGTTGTTACCAGTCAGTTTGTTTCCGTCAATCGCATTTCTTGCATAGAAAATGGGCTTGTTTTCTGTTACTCTGTTAGCATAGGCGTGAGGATAGCCGAGGATTTCATCACTTCCGTCTGTCAGACATGGAGAGTCAAATAGGAGCTCTTCCGTTTTGGCTGTATACTCGTTTCTTTCGTTCTGGTAGAAGCAGTCATAGGGGTTTAGGGCAAGATTTCTGGATTTTTGGATTTCTTTTGCTGTGGAGACATGGGCAGAGAAATGATAGCTTGTCTTCTTGAACAGTTTGTCATAGTCATAGGGTTGAGGTACGTTGGAGGTAGGTTCATCCGGGATCTCGAAGAGGAAGAGTCCGTGTGGGGAGTAGACTACGGTTTCCTCCATACCGAATAAGGAGAGCGTGATGTAGCAATAGTCGCTGGATAGTTCGATATGGTCGTGGCTGGAAAGGGTTCCATCGAAATCCATCTCGCCGTAACTTTCCATGCGGATCGGAGAGCTGTCTCTTTTTCTTACCACCTTGTCGGTGATAAGACGGATTCTGACTTTGTCACTGGCGTTCTTCCTTTTCTGTGTACGATAAGTAAAACCGATATCCGAAGTCCTCTCTTCGGCAGGATAGTCCTGCCGGTTCTGATCCGAGGCGGTCGTTTTTTTCGTACTGCAGCTTGTCAGAAGCAGGGAAAAGATAGATAGGATGAGCGGTGTCTTCTTCATATCTTCTTTGTCCTTTCCGTCAATTCAGTGTGACCTGGAGGTAGTCGATTCCCGGAACACCGTAGTTGCTGTTTGTTGAGTTCTGGTATTTCGGTTTCCCGGTGATTTCGCTTTTCGGATAGGAAGCAAAGACTTCTGCGCTCATGAACTGGATGCTGATCATGTTGGTACCGACTTTGACATCCATGGTTCCGAAGTCGACGTCGGTGAAGTTGCGGTAGAGTTTGTAGTCTCCTACGGTATTGTCCTTGTTTCCGCTTCCCTTCAGGACGACATCGTCGGAGATGAAAACCGGCTTTCCGTTTGCACTTGCCTCGAAAACTTCGTTGACCTGGCAGTCTCCTGTCCAGGTCGGTTTGTTTGCCCCGTCGTCCTTAAGGACCCAGTTCGAAGCAGCCGAGATGTTGATGGTGGCTTTTGTGGCTATGGTGGAGGTGAAATAGAACTCGATGGTGGATCCGGCCTTCAGGCCTCCCAAAAACTGTCCTCCGCTAGCCTTGCTTTCCTTGATTCCGCAGATGCTTCCGTTTCCGGTATTCAGGTTGGTGGCGATGGTGACATAATTTCCGCTGGCGTCCTTGGCCTTGACATAGCTTTCCTTGGTTGGATTTTCTTCGTTGCTGGCACTTTCTGCTTCGATCTTGTATCCGTTGATGATATGGATGATGAGCTTGACGGATTTTTCTCGGTAATTTACGGTTATGGTGTGTTCTCCTTCACCCAGGACGGAACCGAGCGTCTTGTTCTGGAAATCCTTTTCTTTTTCGTCCTTCATGCTGACGCCGGCTGTTTCGATGGTGACTACGCCGGTGGTACCGTTGTCGTAGGTAGCCAGGAATTCGAGTCCAGAGAGATCAATCTCCGATTTGGTTCCGAAGTCGAGCCTTGCTCCTTCGGTTTTGAGGGAGAGAGACTTCAGGATGAGAGCCTCGACTTTGATGGGGACGGTTACGCTTTTTGTGCTGTAGCGGACGATGACTTCTTTTGTATCCAGAGTCAATGGGTCTTCAGTGAAGCTGTATCCGGACTTTATTTCCTTTTCGGATTCATCGGAATAGGTGGCAAGAAGAACAAGTCCATCGCTCTCGAAGACTTCGTTTTCCTTGTAGGTGGTCTTATTCGGCATGGTTTTGATGCTCAGGCTTTTCAATGTGATTTTGGTGGATGGCTTTTTCTGGCTTATGGATGGGGTGCTTGGTTTGTCTGTGGCAGTGTTTTTCCCACAGCCTATTAGAACTAACGGAAGGAGAAGAGCAAAGAGAATCTGCTTTCTTTTTTTCGACATGGTTTTGTTTCCTTTCTTTTTGATGGAAAGCGGTTTTAGGCTTTCCGGCATGAAACACCTGTTTCCTGCTTACGTGAATAGTCTATTTCTCCTTTGTTCAGAGCTCAATTAACCATCGGTTGAATCGCTTAACAAGGTATTTATTTGCTGTTTTTTTCGTTCGAAGCGCTTTCTGCTATCGGAAAACGGGCTTCTTCCTATGGGAATACGAAAAAAGAAAGTCGGTTAGCGAAATCAAAAGCCTGCTTCTTTCTTGGAATAGTAGAATGGTCTCGATTCCAAAACCGGATCGAAGAAAGCGGTACAGAATCGGTTCATAAAGGAGAGGCTATGAAAGTCGGAGAGAAGATAAAAAAGGAGCGGATGAGGCTTGGTCTGAAGCAGAAGGATCTGGCGGAGATGATCCATTTCACTCCACAGGCTCTCTCACGCTGGGAAAACGGCGTCGTTGAGCCTAGCATCGAGGTGCTGAAGATGCTTTCCAAGATCTTCTCGATCTCTTTTGATGAGCTGGTCGGAATCGATGAAGAGAAGGAAGAGAAGAAAAGCCTGAGCACCTGTCAGTGCTGCAACAAGCCAATCTATGATAAGGATGATCTTCATCTTCTAGACGATGGGAACGAAATCCTCTGCAGCGACTGTCTGAATCGGAGAAGGGAAGAGGAAAAAAGAAGGAAGAAGAGGAATAGATCCTGGTTTCTTGCTTCTGCCTTGGCTTTCATCCTGGTTCTTTTCGACGTACTTTCGTTTCTTTTTCTTCCCAGAATCAACAAAGCGATGTCGTTTGAGACGTTCTATCAGAACCCGTATCCTTATGATGACGAGAAAAGGCAGGGAAAGGATCTTTCCCGGCAGATTATGGAGGAAGGAGCGGTCCTTGTGAAGAACGATGGCGTTCTTCCTCTGGATGAATCCGCAAAAAAGGTCAATGTCTTCGGCTGGTCATCGACCCAATGGGTCTATTCGGGAGGTGGGTCGAGCAAACTTTCCCACAGGACAAGCGACCTTCTTTCCTCTCTTGACTCCTATGGGATAAAGGTGAACCAGTCTCTTACCAGGATGTACCGGGAATTTCTTTCCTATCGTCCTTATTTCGATTTAGACGAGGAAGGTAATGGAGACAGCCTCCATTCCTATCCGCTTGACTATTCCACGCTCTATGAGCCTAGCATCTATGATGAAAGGTATTATAGCGATGAGCTCCTCGAAGAATGCGAGGACTTCTCCTCTACGGCAATCGTCGTTTTGTCCAGGGTCTCCGGAGAGAGCAACGACTGTCCCAAAATCCAGAGGATGGTCTCGGATCCTTCTTCGATGGAATACCGATACGATATGTCGAGGACGTATCTGGATACCACGGAAGACGAGGATGCTCTTCTTGGCTATGTCTCTTCCCACTACAGGAACACCATCTGCATCGTCAATTCCACCAACCAGATGAACCTTTCCTTTCTCAGATACTATGACATCAAGGCCTGTCTTGTCGTTTCGGCTACCGGCGAGGATACTACATCTTCCATCGTCAGGATCCTTTATGGGGAGGTAAGTCCAAGCGGAAGGCTTACGGATACTTATGTCTATGACTTCTCCTTTTCTCCTTCCTATCTTCATTCCGGTCCGGAAGATACGATAACCGAGTCATCCTCTTTGTTCAACACCGATCGGAAACACAACCGCTATCTTTATTCGGAAGGAGTCTATCCTTCCAAGGAGGAGAATGTGAATGTCTCCTTGAGAAAGAAACAGTTCTATGACTATGCTTCCTTTATAGACTATACCGAAGGAATCTATGTCGGGTACCGGTTCTATGAGACTGCTTTTTTCATGGGTTATTACGATGAGGTGAAGACCGCTTTCGGAAGCGGGTATGACGGGATTGTCCAGTATCCGTTTGGATATGGGCTCAGCTACACCAGCTTCAGAAAGGAGATCGTCTCTTCCAGTCTTCCGGATGGATCGAGAATCGATATAGACGATGTCCTTTCCATCAAGGTCAAAGTGACCAATACCGGAACAAGAAGCGGAAAGGAGGTGGTCGAGCTTTATCTCACCTGTCCTTATACGCCTTATGGAATCGAAAAGAGCAATGTCGTGCTTCTGGATTTCGGAAAGACGGTCGAGCTAGAGCCTGGTCAAAGCGAGATCGTCACGCTTTCTTCGAAAGTCTATGACTTTGCCTCCTATGATGATTACGACAGGAACAAAAACGGGTTCTTTGGATATGAGATCGAGAAAGGGGACTATCTTCTTTCCGTAAAGGAGAATGCCCACCAGGATGCAGAGAAGAGGAATGTCCTTTCCTACCATGTGGATGAGGATATTCTTCTGAGGAATGATCCCAAGACAGGCAGTATCGTCGAGAATCTGTTCTCCGGTTCTTCCAAGACGCAGATTTCCATCGATGGATCCAATTCCGGACAGAACATCCCCTTTCTAACCCGAAGCGACTTTGAAGCATCCTTTGATAAAGAAGGCTCTCTTTCTAGGACATTTCCCGGCGTTCTCAGGACGTCATCCTGTTATAGCCAGGATGATGTGGAGAAAGCAAACAGCCTTCTCGATGAGAGCATCACCACGGATAGGAAGAACGGAATCGAGGTCTATGACAAAGACGGCAATGTGACAGAGCTTGCTCTGGAACTGGGGAAGAATCCTCAGGACGGAAGATGGGAAGGGCTTCTCGATCAGTTGGAGGCTAAGGAGATGGAGAATCTGACTCTTCATGCCTATAAGCATACCGAAGCAATCGAAAGCATCCATAAGCCGGTGACCTATGAGGCAGATGGCCCCTGCCAGATTTCATCCAACAACAAAGGAAAGGATGCCGGTACGGGATTTTCCTCCATCACTGTCCTTGGTCAGACGTTCAACAAGGAACTTGCCTATCTTTACGGGAAACAGCTTGGAAAGGAAGCAAAGCTGAACGGATTTTCCGGAATCTATGCTCCGGGAGGAAATCTTCATAGGACCGCCTTCGGTGGCAGGAACTGGGAATATTTCTCTGAGGATCCTTATCTTACCGGATGTATGGTGTCCAATGAGATAAAGGGACTCTATACGCAGGGAATCTACTGTTTCCTCAAGCATCTTGTCGGCTATGACAGTGAGACCTGTCGGGATGGCATCTATGTCTGGATGAGCGAACAGACCTTGCGTGAAATCTATCTCAAGCCCTTCAAGATGGCCGTCAAGGATTTAGGATGTACGGGAATCATGACCGGATACAACCGGCTTGGTGCCACCTGGTCAGGTGGAAACAAGGCCCTTCTTGACGGGGTATTGAGGAAGGAATGGGGGTTTGAGGGATGCATCATCACCGATTATGTCGATCATATGGGCTATATGAGCATGGATCAGGCAATCCGGGCAGGAACAAGCCTCTATATGGACGGAAAGACGCCTAAAGGTCAGTATCTCTTCGATGATTCCTCAAATACATTCAGGAAGTGTCTAAGAAATGCGACCAAGGAGACGCTTTATATGATGTTCAATGCCAAGGCCAGGGAAAGAGAATATATCAACTTCTCCAAGGGACAGGATTCTGTGGGACATGTCAAGGAAATCTACTTTTGCTATCCGTTTCTCCTTGCCTTTCTGAATCTTGCCGTTCTTGTCGTCGATGTTCTTCTCTTCTGGAGGCTGAATCAGGGATGGGACGGGTCGAAACAAAGCGAAGGATCAAAGAAAGGATCAGAAAAATGAAAAAGAAAAAGATTGTGTCGCTAGCTGTCATCTCTCTTCTCTCGTGTGCTCTTGTCGCCGGTGATGTCGTTGCCTCTATCTTCAGCGACTTCATCACGAAGGGACTTTGCGGTACGGGTCAGGATTTCGATTCGGAAGGCTTCAAAGAAGCCAGTGCCGAATCCGACGAACTCTGCCAGAAGATTTCCGAGGACGGAATCGCCCTTTTGAAGAACGAGAAGGATGTTCTTCCTCTTTCCAAGGGAAAGGTCAATGTCTTCGGATGGTCGAGCATAGACAACGGATTCAACCTCTCCGGAATCGGGTCTGGATCTTCGACCATCGACGAGAACAAGAAGGTCTCCCTTCTTGCGGCATTGAAGGATGGCGGATATGAGACAAACGACAGTCTGACCGACTTCTATACTGCCTATGACAACAAGGACCGCGTCTATTCCACCGGAGACAGTTCCAGGACCAAGATGGTCGAACCCAAGATCGGAAGCTATTCCGATGACCTGATTTCCGACTGCAAGGCGTTTTCCGATACCGCCATTGTCGTCATTTCCAGGGTCTGGGGAGAAAATGTCGGAGAGATTACGCAGAGCCAGACCTATTCCGACGGTGAGACGGATAAGACACGCTCCTATCTTGAACTTTCACAGAGAGAAGAGGACCTTCTTGACATGGTCGAAGCCAATTTCGGAAAAGTCATCGTCATTCTCAATTCCTCCAACCAGCTTCAGATGCCAAGACTCAAAAACGACGTCGATATCGATGCTGTCCTCAATGTCGGACTTTTAGGGCAGTCGGGAACAAGAGCGATACCGAAGATCCTGAGCGGGGAAGTGAATCCCAGCGGAAGGCTTACCGATACCTGGTCAAACGACTACACCATCGAACCTAGCTTCAACAACCGGGAAAGAAGCGGAAACAATCTAGCCTATGTCGAGAACTGCTATTTCGGATACCGCTTCTATGAGACGGCCGATCAGGAAGGCTATTTCGATGACCTCTGCTATGAGGATCTTAAAGGCTATGATGCGGCAGTCACCTATCCGTTTGGATACGGGCTTAGCTATACTACCTTCGAATGGAAGCTTGAGGATATGAATGTAACGGAAGGAACCCAGATCGAGAAAAGCACCCATTTCAAGTATACGTTCTCCTGCACCAATACTGGGAAGGTGGCAGGAAAGGATGTCATCCAGGTGTATTATTCGGCTCCGTATTATGACGGAGGTATCGAAAAGAGTGCCGTCAATCTGGCTGATTTTGCCAAGACTGTCGAGCTTGAACCGGGGAAGACGCAGACGGACATCACACTGGAGTTCGATAGCTACGATATGGCTAGCTATGACTGCTATGATCAGAATGAAAACGGCTTTTCCGGATATGAGCTTGATCCGGGAGAGTATAAGGTTTCCTTCCGGGATACGTCTCATACCCTCAAAGAGGTGAAGAGCATCGACGGGGAAAGCATCAAGAACAAGATCAATTACACGGTCGGTTCTTCCGGAGTGAGATTCGAGACGGATACGACGACCGGAAAGGAAGTCACAAACCTGTTCACCGGTGAGGAGGCGTATGCTGGTTGTCCGATCGACGGCTCGTCGATCTTCAAGAGTGGAAGCGGAATCAAGTATTTCTCCAGGGAAAACCATTTCGGCGGTGGGGTTCCTTCTGCTGTCAACTACAATTCCGGATACAAGAGCTCTAGTGTAAGTGCTGCCGACAAATACATTGCTAACGAATATACTAGCGATACCATGCCGGTTTTCAACCAGGACAGCGGACTTCTGCTGAAGACCAACGAGGACGGAAGCAAGATCAACAAAGCGGATGATCTTGCCTCAGGCAAGTTCAATTACGAACTTATCGACAAGATCTCCGAAAACTATGATTGCGATGAGCTTCAGAAGCTTGTCGAGCAGATGAGTATGGATGAGGTTATAAATCTTGTCGAAAACGGAGGCTTCAAGACGGCAAGTGTCCTCTCCATCGGCAAACCGCAGGTCAATGACTTCGATGGTCCTGCCGGTTTCAACAACAAGACCCAGGTCATCAATGATTCTTTGAAAGGCAAATGGACGGCCTTCCCCAACGAGACTTTGATCGGACAGACCTTCTCCAAGAGAATGGCCAAGATGATGGGTATGGCTGTCGGAAAGGAAGGTCAACAGACCGGTGTCCAGGGCTGGTATGCTCCTGGATGCAACATCCACAGAAGTGCCTTCAACGGAAGAAACTACGAATACTATTCGGAAGATCCTGTCCTGAGCGGAATGATGGCTGCCAATACGGTATTGGGTGCCAAGGCTAACGGCGTATACTGCTATGTCAAGCATTTCACCCTCAGCGAACCGGGTCAGAATGCCAGACAGCTCAATGTCTGGCTGACGGAGCAGACGTATCGTGAAATCTACCTCAAACCGTTTGAGATTGCCGTAAAGAAGGGCAAAGCCAATGCCATGATGTCTGCCTTCAACGGCATCGGTGCCGTCTGGGCCGGAGCCTGCTATGCCCAGAATGTCAGTATCCTCAGAGAGGAATGGGGATTCCGTGGCAGTGTCATCACTGACTGGACAAACGGCGGAGCCGATATGGATGTTGTTTCCGGAATCTTCGGCGGAAACGATCTGTGGCTCAACGGTGCCGGAAACCTGAGCTCCCATCTGAACAAGAACAATGCCTCGCAGATGAATGCAGCCCAGATTGCCTGCAAGAACATCATCTATACTTATTGCAATACGATTTCCTATAACAAGCATTATGTTCCGGCGGAGGATGAGAACAAGGCCAATGTCGGAACGGTCGTCACCAAGAAGCCGTTTGCCTGGTGGATTGTCGTCCTTGCCGCTTTGAATGTCGTTGTCTTTGCTGGATTCGGTGTCTGGATGTTCTTCCTTTTCAGAAAGAAGGATGAACCGGTTCAGAAGTAGGATTGGCTGATGCTTTGACAAACCTCGGATTGTGATTTCAGTCCGAGGTATGTTTTGGATAGTTGACATCGAATGGGTAGATAGAAGTTGGAAAAATGGAATATGATTTGAAATTCGTTATTTTTTTGATCTAGTGGCAAAGATAGTGTATGCAGATCGAATGGGTGCTGTAATGTAATAATCGTTATATTTATCAAAATAAGATAATGAGTATAGATAGTGACAAATTGAGCCTATTTTTCTTGAGATACTGAATGGATGTTTATCTATTTATGAATGAAAACTTATGACTGAACGGGATTTTTTCTTTTGTTTAAGGCATTTTGGTTTCCGCTTCCTTATAATTTGAAGTGAAGAAAGGAGTTTCGTATCGAAATTCAAGGAAGGTAAAACCATATGAAAAAGTTTGTTGTTGCTCTATGTTCTCTTTTCCTTCTTTCTGGATGCAGTAATCCGAAAAAGGAAAGCAAAGCTTCCAAGCCGATGGAGTCTGTGCTTGACGAGGAAGGTAAGATTTCTCAGCCGATGGATGAGGTGAGTGATGTTCTTTCTGATCCCTGTGTCAAATTTGACGATAAGGTTCTCTTGGTAAAGAATTCGGAAACGTATTGTTCCGATTCTCTTCCGAAAGATCTTGAGGATCTTGGTGCTGTCTCTGTCAGGGAAATTGCTCCTAGAAGCAATTGGAAGGTTGTGACTTTGGATTCTGGTCATGATGCCAGAAACAGTATTTCCAAATTCCGTGCATCTGGTCTTTTCGAGATGGTTGATTTTGATTACATCTACGAGAATCAGGATGAAGGAACGGCTACTGTGGATTCAAATGTTCCTACCACTGTTGCTGAATATCAGACCCAGACAAAAATCGACAAGGCCTGGAAATGGATGGAAGACAACAATCATACTCCTGGCGGAGATTCCTCTGTCGTGGTTGCGGTTATCGATACCGGCGTGGATTATGATCATATCGATCTGAAACAGAACATCTGGATCAATACGGATGAGATTCCGAACAATGGAATCGATGATGACCAAAACGGATATGTGGATGACTATTACGGATGGAATTTTGTCGGAAACAACAATGATCCGATGGATGATAACGGACATGGTACCCATGTCGCTGGTATCATCGGAGCAGCCAACAACGATATCGGTGTGACCGGTGTTGCCTATAACTGTAAGATCATGCCGGTCAAGGCTGGCAATAGCTCCGGTTATTTCAACAATTCCGATATTGCCTCTGCTATCACTTATGCCTATATGAACGGTGCGGATGTCATCAACATGTCTTTTGGTGGTACAAGTATGACGATGGCGGTTCAGGATGCTTTGGAACAGGCTTATACCACAAGCTTCCTTGTGGCTGCAGCCGGAAATGATGGGGTACCGAATGAACCTTATCCATATTCTTTGGACTATGAGACCGTTTATCCGGCTTCTCTTCCTTATGTTGATGGTGTCATGAGTGTGAATGCCAATAATGTGATGTCTTCGTTTACCAACTGGGATCCGTATAAAGAAGACAAAATCGAATACGAATGCTTGGCTCCTGGTGAGGCAATTCAATCTACGTTCCCTGGAAACCGCTATGCCAGTCTTTCCGGTACTTCCATGGCTGCGCCGGTGGTTTCGGGTATTGTGCAGCTCTTCTTCGTTCGGTCTGCACGGATAAGACTGAATTTTCTACCAAGTATCTGATGTCTCAGATCATCAATACTTCTGAGACGAGTCCTATTGATTTTGATTCGTTGAGGGGACCAAAAGGAAATAAGAAAGCCAAGGTTGTGGATGCCTATAATATGTTTAATGTGGTTCCAAAACCGGATGTATCCTTGTATGACTGGTATACGTTTGATAATGTTGACATTGATCCGACACATAATAATGGGAACGACAATATCGATGCCGGAGAGACGATTCATATCGGAACGGAACTTCTTAACCGCGGTGGTATGGCCAAGGATGTTGTCGGTAAGATTGATGTGAGTCGTTTATCCAGTGATATTGTGGATCCGTATGTTACGATTGTTACCGATACGGTCAATTACAGTGATATCGGAACGTATTCTATCCGTGATGCGGAGAAGGTGATGAACAGCGATACGATTGTGGATGTGAAGAAACCGTTCGTAATCAAAGTGGCTGAGAATACTCCGAATAACTATAAGTGTGATATCAATATCCATATTACGTGGAAGAATGGCTTAGATCCGAATGATACAAATACTTATTCCTATGATAGTGTCATGACTCTTGATTTCCATAGAGGCGTATATCTTCCTAGTCGTATTGATGAGGATACGACACTGACTGCCGATAAGCTTTGGATTGTTGCCGATACGGTGAGAATCGGAGAGGGCGTTACGGTCAATGTTGATCCTGGGACTACGATTCAGTTCTGTACTCAAAATCAGAGCGTTTTTAAATACGCAACACCAAAAATTCAGTTGACAGATAATTCTAGCTTTATTTGTAAGGGAACAACGGAGGAAATGATTGTTTTGGATGTTTATCAAAAAAAGTATCGTGCATTTTTCGAATTGTCATCTCTTGCAAATATTGAATTTTCATATTGTGATATATTTGGAATAGATGTCCTAACAACTCAAAGTACAAAGAATTCATATTTCTTAAATCATTGTATATATCGTAAAAATTATAACAATAATTACATAATTAAAGGTGAGGAAGACTCCTTTTTAGGAAATAAATATTATGATTTTCCTCTATCAAGTGTGAATTCATGTTTGTTTTATAGTCCTTTTTTTAGAACTGCGGATGAAGTAAAGAATATGTGTTATGTTGGATTTGACTTAGATATAGGCTGTCCAGAAAAACTTTTAAATAATACTTTTTTTATCGATACACTTCATAAGTCACGTATTAATTTATATTCAACAAATGTTCAATATTTGATTTCTGGAAATTTTTTTATTAATAGTGGAAATCGATTGCAAACCCTTTATGAATGCCCTATGATTTCTTTGAATTATGATGAGAATGATTACCAAGATGGTATAAGAATTCAAAACAATACCTTCTATGGATATCCGAATGTTTTATCTGAAAAATTTGTTGATAGTAGTAAATTTAAGAATGAAATGACGGGTACTGCCAGTATCGAGGATGCTTGGCCGTTTGTTTCTGGATATCAGTTTACGAATGATAAGGGTGAGGAGACGACGAAGTTCTCTAAGGAGAATATGAATCTGAAGCTGATCTTCAATCGTGCCATGGATACGACTCAGGATCTATCTGTGACGTTTGGCTCTGTGGAACCTTATGGGGATTATAAGATCAACGGAAGTTGGACGGATTCTTCTACTTGGGTTGGTAAGTGTGAGATTCCGACTGCGATTGAAAACGGAACCCAGCATTTGAGAATCACAGGTGGCAGAGCAGATTCGGATCATTTCCTTACGAACGAAGACAATGGGTATCGTATTACCTTTGATATCGATACCACAAGTGCTATGTCAATGAATATGAATGCCACTCCTTCCGAGGATGGTATCCTTCTTAGGATGAATCAGGATGATTATTCCACCATCATGGGATATAACGTCTATCGTAGTGAGCAGGCTGATGGAGAATACGCAAGAATCAACACTGCTGTCATTAGACCTGACAGCGATGATGAGCAGACAGCTTCTTATCTTGATAAAACGGTTGAACCTGGAAAGACCTACTATTATTCCTATACTGCCGTTATGACGGACTTCAGTGAATCCAAGGCTTCCGGTAGGACCAGTGCGACGGCTTTGGATACGATCAATCCGATCATTGCCCATACACCGGTCAATCAGGGGTATCTGGGATCGAATCTCAATATCAACTGTACGATTACGGATAACGTGAGAGTGACTTATGCCAATCTCTATTACCGTGTCAAAGGGGAAGAAGAATACAAGGTTGTTTCGATGACACATTCCAACAACAAGTATTCCGGGTTCATTCCTGCTGCGGATCTGTCTTTGGATGGCATGCAGTATTATATCGAGACTTCCGACGGAACCAATGTTGTGACAGTGGGTAGCAAGGATTCTCCTTATACTGTCGTAATCAAGGAATCTTCGGCTGTTTCTTATCTTGGTGATGTAGATGGAAACGGAGTCATCGAGGCTGTGGATGCCATGCTTGTCTTGCAGCATATCAATGGTAAGAGAGTCCTTGTCAATGAGGAATTTTCCAGAGCAGATCTGGATGGAAACAAGAAGCTTGAGACGTTTGAGGCTCTTGCCATTCTTCAGTATATCAACGGCAGTCGTACTAATCTGGATATCGAGGCCTAGCTATGGTCTGGAAACGTATTTTCCAGAGTCTTATCTCTTTGTCTGTTGTATCAGGACTAGCCTATTCGGCTAGTCCTAGTACAGGGACAAGAGCAAGAAGAGCAAACGATGAGACGGCTTCCTGTATTTATTTCTCCGATGATCAGAGTTCCTATACAAAAGGTGGGTATGGCAGTTTTACCATTAGGGCAAAGGGAATCTCCGGTATTTCTTCTCTGGGAATGGATATCCTTTATGAGAAGGATGTGATATCCGGTGATTCTGTCTCTACGTATCTTTCTTCGGATTCTTCTTCGATGTTCGATTATAAGATCGACAACGACAATGGTGTTGTTCATGCTACTTATATTTTCGATTCCGATAAGAAATTCGAAGATGAGAATTTGTTCTACTTCAACTTCCATGTTCTGGATACGGCGAAGAAGAATTCTTATTTTTCCTTGGCTGTTACTTCTGCTGCGGATGAGAAAAAGGAAGAGGTTTCTGTATCCGGTGATTTCTCCTATTTTTCTTTGAAGGAGAATACAGGTCCGAGTGAATCTTATTGTTACATTTACTCCTCTATCGATAAGACTTCCTTGACTCAGAATGATATTGTCGAGCTTTCTTATTCCAGCTATGACTTTTATTCTATCGGTGCTGGTTCTTTTGTTCTTAGTTATGATAAGGATGCCTTTGAGTTCTTTTCCTTTGAAAAGGGTGATTTCCTCAGTAAGTCTGGAATGACCGTGATGGTAAATTCCAATCTCAGCGGTAGTGTCCGCGTGGATTTTGCCTATCAGGATACGGATACTTCGTACAATTATTCCCTGTTCAAGGTGAAGTTCAAGACAAAGGCTAATGTAAACAGAAGTTTTGGTTTCACCCTCAAAAGCTCCGGCCTTTCCGGAGTTGATGGAAAGACGAAATACAAAGCTTCGGATGTAACAAATAATGTCAATGTCGTCTATAAGCAGGATGTTTCTCTTCTTCCTTCTTTGTATCTGAAAAGCAAGCAGTCCAATGGAAAAGTTTATGTTACCTTGTCTTTGGAAAAGGACAGTCATTTGTCTGCGGCGGATATCGATGTTTCGTTTGATAATAGTTATCTGACTTATGTTTCGTCCAAGAATCTGGTTTCAGGACCCATCGGTTCCATAGAACCGATAGTCGGATTCAACGAAACCAAAGTCAAGGAAGGAAATCTCCATATCAGCTGGCTCTATCAGGCTGATCTTGTGGATGCCATCGATATTGCTTCGATGGAGTTCGACAGTAAGGAAGTGGAGAAGGATGTTACGACATACGTCGATGTCAAATCCAGTGGCACCCGCAATAAGAATATCGACAAGATTTCCCTTCATGATCAGGGTGTATCGGTTAAGATTCTGTCTTCCTATTCTTTCTTTGGAGAGGACAAGATAAAAAGAAGCCTCCGTTTCCGTTATTTGAAGACAAAAGAGGATGATGCATATACGTATTCTTCCTTTGATTCCATGCAGCTTCAGTTCAAATATACCTTCGATTCGAAAAATCACGCGGATATTGATGAGACGGGTATCTTTGTTACGGATGACACTTCTTTTACCTTCTCAGATGGCGTCTACAATTCTTCTACCTTGCGTTCCGGTCTCAAGGATGGGAAACACGGATATGCGTCCATCAACCAGAACAGGAAACCGGAATATGTCCTTGGAATCAATCTGAGCGAGAATCAGTATTCTCTTTCCTTCAAGGCTGCCGGATATGTCGTTGTTGACGGGATGTATTATTTCTCTTCTCCTTCCCAGGAGACTTCCGTGGTCTCCTTGGTCGATGAGTATCATGATTCCGAATTCATCTCCGGTGAAACAGAGAAGATCATCGATTCTCTTTACGATTCTTTGAAAGGAACTAACCTATGAAAGAGTATCTGAAACCGAAAATGGATATTCTCTATATTCCGGAGGATGTCATCTGTGCGTCTGGAACTTTCGGAGATGAGGCCGATGACATTGTAAATTGGCATTGGTGACAATCTAAAACAATAGCCCAGGAAGAAACCTTGGATTTCTTCCTGGGCTATTTTGTTACTCGATTTCGAAGGTGATCTGGATGGTATCCTGGATTGTCTTTTCTTCGGGTGTGATGTCGATGCTAGTCATGCTTAAGGCTCTTGGCTGGTTGATGGAGCAACAATCTGTCATATCCATGTTGTTCTGATATTGGATGGAGAGGATGCCTTTGATTCTTAGGTTGCTTGTCTTGGCAATGAGTTCTGCTTTGTGGATGGCGTCTTTGGTTGCTTCTTCCAGTGCTTTGTCTTGGCATTCTTTTCTTTGGCTTGACTCGTACTTGATGGAGAGGTTGCTCTGGAAGGACTGCAGGTTAGAGAGTACTTTGGACAGGAGTTTGTTTTCAAACGGGAAACGGATGTGACAGACAAGGTCGGACTGATAGCCGTCGAAGACGGTGTGGTAGTTGTTCTTATTGTCTTTTTCCTGTCTTGTCATGGTCTGGATCTTATAGTTCTCTGTCTTCAGGCTTTCATTGTCCAGTCCAGAGATAGAGACTCCCTTTTTCAGTTCTTGTGTTACCTTGCTTGTTTCATCCATCAAGGAATTGTACTCTGTATTCTTCTTCTGGATGTGGATGGATAGAAGGATGGTATCTGCTTTACAGGATGCTTCTCCTTTTCCTAGTACGGTAAGTGTTTTTTGTTCCATGTATTTTTGTTCCTTTCTTTTCTTCTTTATTATAGGATGGATGGGATGGAATGTGGGTCTGAAGATGTTTTTAAATTGTATGTTCTTTTTCGATAGGATAAGTTGGTAGGTCTATATTTTATCTAAGCTTTCCTCTTTTTGCTTTGGTATCTTCTACTTTTATTTTTTCTTTGTTCTTTTTCTTTTTGAATATGGCTTGTATTTTTGTTTTTGGTTACTATAATAGTTTTCTGGAAATGATGTCTTCCGGATACTTTGTATCAAACCGCTTTGGATTATGAAGCTGATGACGTCTATGCTGGTTTTTCAGCATAGGGGAAATCAGCTTTTTTCTATCGGAGGTTTGTTCTATGTCCTTTTTCTTTACGCTGTTTCTGATCGTCTTCTTCGGTGTTCTTCTCAATCGTCTAAGTAGGCTCCTTCATCTTCCTCCTCTTGTCTTCTATCTGATTTTCGGTATCCTTCTCAGTGTTCTGGATACGTATTTGTCCAATGAGAGTTTCAAGATTCTTGATCCTGGATTGATGGATATCTCTTCCTACATCCGGAAGATAGCCTTGATCATCATTCTTCTTAAAGCCGGCTTATCGCTGGATCTGTCCGACCTTAAGAAGGTGGGTAGGCCTGCTATACTGATGTCTTTTGTTCCTGCCTGTATCGAGATGGTGGCTGTCGGTGTTTTTGCTCCGATGTTTCTTCCTCTTAGTTATACGGAGAGTTTCCTTCTCGGTTCTGTCCTGGGGGCTGTTTCCCCGGCTGTCGTGATTCCGATGATGTCCAAACTGATGGAGGAGAGATACGGGACCAAGAAAGGAATCCCGCAGCTGATCATAGCAGGTAGCAGTATCGACGATATCGTGATGATTGTCTTCTATCAGTCCTTCCTTACGATGGAGAAGGGTGGAAAGATTTCTTTCCTGACGTTTCTGAATATTCCTCTTTCGATTGTCAGCGGTGTTCTTGTCGGAATCCTGGTTGGCTTTGCTCTTTCCTTTGTCTTCAGAAAATCCAGCATGGATTCCATCTTGAAGCTTATCCTTCTTCTTGCTGTATCCTTCGGCCTTACGTTTGTTGAGGATCTCGTCTCTTCTTATTTTGGTTTCTCTTCTCTTCTAGCTATTATCACAGCTGCCTTGATTGTCCATAAGAAAGATAGTGAGATATCCCTTGATCTGAAGAACAAGCTCAACAAGATCTGGTATTTGGCTGAGATTTTCCTTTTTGTCCTTGTCGGAGCCAGCATCAAGATCGAGTATGCAGGTAAATATTTCCTTCCTGCCTTCCTGCTTCTTCTTGTTTCCTTGTCTTTCAGAAGTCTTGCGGTATCTACCTGTCTTATCAAGACAAGACTCAATGTCAGGGAGAGAGCCTATACGGTACTGAGTTATCTTCCCAAGGCTACGGTTCAGGCTGCTATCGGTGGTGGACTTCTTGATCTTGGCAATTCTCTTCTTCAAAGCGGAGCCAGCAATGCCGAGAGTGTCGTTCAGGCCGGTACGATTGTTCTTTCTGTCTCGGTGGTTGCCATTCTTCTTACGGCACCACTGGCTTCTATTTTCATGAATCTTCTTTATCCTAAGATGCTTGAAAAGGAAGAATAACGAAAATCCCGTTTCCGTATTGGCTTGGAAACGGGATTTTCTTTTTAGGACTGAGGAGCAGGAACAGTGATCGTGATGGTTTCTTGTTCTCCTGTATCGACGTTGTTGATTTTGATGGTGTATGTATTATTGTTTCTGGTGACAGAGGATACGATGATTGTTCCTTGAGTCGTTGAATCAAGCGGAGTGATGGTGATGGAATATCCACTGATTTCATACTGGTTTTGCTTGTTCAAGGTCAAAATCGGAGTGAAATCGATTTGGATGTTTCCCAGTATTTCGGATTGCATGGAATAGCTGAATGCCGGGGTTGTTTGAGCTTCAACGGCTGATAATTCTGAACTATAGGCTTCAAAGAAGGTAGTTATGCCTTTTTCGTTTGTTGTATCAATATCATTTCCGTTGTTCTTATCTCTAAAGTTGAAATTGGTATTTGAAGTATCTTTCCAATCCTTGTCTTTTTGGGTTTTCTTGTATTCAGTAGTTGGATCACCTTCTGTAGTTGTTGTCCTTGTGACTTCAAGAATGTTTGTTACAATTGATGAGGAATAGTAATCGTAGAGACTGACTCTTTCTTTTGTGACTGTTTTTTTACTGATGGGGTTGATCGTTGAATCGATTGTTGCAGGTTTAGTACTGGTTGTTGTTCCGGATGTTGTAGATAATTGAACGGTAAAATCACTCTTCTTGAAACTGACCTGTATTAATGTATCAGAGTCTTTGTATACGGAGGAATTTATTGTTACAGAACCGGAACTGGTTGTAGTGTCTCTTTCGTATTTTATATCTCCATTGATTCCGTTTTTGAGTACGATGCAATAAGAGTTATAGCTTGCTGATGTTGTGGCAGCTGAGACAATGGATACTCCCATGAATGTTTTGGTGGTTTCGATGGTAGTTGTCATGGAATCTATGATGGTGGTTCTTGATACTTCGAGTTTGGCATTGGTTCCGATATCCAGATACATGAGGTAGGCACCGATTCCACCATCAACTGAACCTAATGCATATTCACCTGCTGGGACAGGGATTTCGAAATAGAATGCACAACTAGAATAACCGTAACTGAATTGGTTGCCCTGATTACCTAATTGTGTATCGATATCGAAGGCAAGAGTGCCAATGCAATTTTTAACTGTTTTTTTTATTTTATCATTTTCATCTTTTTTACATATCGTCCACGTAGGCTCCGTTTCTAGCACAAGTTCATGGTTTTCATTTTCGTTATAGCATTGCAATTTGAAACGTGGTTCACCTTCGTTTTTCTGCCATCCATCAGACGAATAGTAGGGTGTTCCTGGTCCTGCAATAGCCTTTTTGGCAAAATCCCCAAGTCCAGAATACACAGCTTTGATTTTCTTTAGAGCAGTTATTTTATTATCGGAATCTCTTTCAACCTTGTACAGTGAGAAAAAACAATTGTTATTGGGGAAATAGGTTCCGGCAAAGAAATTGATATAACCTTCTTCATCTAGTTTGAAGTCAATGCAATCATCTGGCACTTCATAATCAGAATAATCAATTCCATTTATAGTTGCTGAAGGTATTTTTACGTATGTATTATCTGATCTTTTCCCGATGGTACCATTCATGAAATGAATACCATATATATTTGAGTCTTTATTTAGAATGTCTGTTAGTTGTTGCTTGGAAGAATTGTATTTTACAAAGGAATCAAAATAATCGGCTGATTCAGTGGATTTTTTGAATTTTCCTTTAGTATCAATTGAGAGGATGGTGTTTAATTGGTTGCCAGAGTAGGATACTGAAAGATTACTGTTTTCATATTTTGAGATTCTGATATCCCCACTGAAATCATCGTAATAATCCGTTCCACCTACTACATATCCTGTATTGTTTGATTTAGGTATTCCTATATTTTCATCAGTGCCTTGAAGAGGAAAATAGGTGTCAGGAGTAGTGAAAGGACTGTCTACTGTAAAACTTGTTGGGATTTCTTGGTTTGGTCCACCATAATGGAATGGGAATGAAGCGTCTGGTGTTTTGGTAACTGTGAAATATGGCACATCAGCAATCGTTTTTGAAGTTTTGGTAATCCAAGAATTACTATTTGAATCGAAATACGGATAATAATAAGTAGATTTTTCAACATATATTTTCGTTCCATTAGCATCTTCTGTATAAGTAAAACAACCTGTTTTGTTAGTGCCACTATTTCCAATGTCTATTTGCGAATCTGTAATCTTAATGTATCTGATTGCGTTTCCGGAACCTTCTGTATTTTCATTGATATAAATGTAGCCGTTATTCATGAAGATTGGGAAATTGGTCCAACCGTCTTGAATTTCATTAGTAAATGAATAATCGCTTTTTGTAGTTTTTTTCACAACATAAAACTGATTTTTGTTTTCATCTTTTATTGTGTATGTTGATCCGACTTTTTGCAAACCCCAGTTTTCAAAATTTGTGTCTAAAGCAAAATACCAATCAGGATAAGAAAGTGGAGAAAAAGCAGAAGCCAAGCTATTAAATTTCCATTTTCCATTATCATCGGCTGGTGTTTCAGTCGAAAAAATCAAAGATGCTACTTCATTGTTGGCGTCAAACCTTGTAGAGAAATAATATTCAGTTCCTCCATAGTAGAAGGAGATGAGGTAAGGCCCTTCCTTTGAATTTGATTGGGATAGATTTTCCATAATTATAGGAGTGGAAAGAGAAGAATCTTGAGTAACAGATGGTGTAATTCCTGAACTTGTGTTTACGACACTGAAATAATATTGTATGCTTGCTCCGTCTTCATAAAATCGCGTTGCTTTTTTTTTGTTGATGCCAGTACCATTGCTGTTTTTAATTGTGTTTCCGTCTATGATGGAACGTTTGGCATAACCTGTAAAGGATAGATAAGCTGAGTCATCTATAATTGAACCTGTAGTAGTTTTGGTTTTTGAGATTATGGAGTAAGAAGCGGTTTGCTTGCCTTCAGTATTTACTGCTTTGTCTTCATAAAATGAAAAAGAGTCATAAGTTGAGGGGTTGGTATTTGGATAGCGGAAATTGGGGTAATTGTAATTTAAGTTTGGATCAGAAGTGTTATTTTCCCAGGCAAAAAGACTGTTTTTTGCTGGGGTTGTTTTAATGGTTCCATTATTATCAATTTCTGTTGAAGCAGTATAGGTTATAGCACCTTGATCATTGCTCTTAACATTGTTATAAACTTGTGTAAGTAAACCATCATACATTTTTTGCATATCGACACTTCCACCCCATCCCTTTTGGCTTCCACCATGATCATTTGGTTTTGAGACAGTGTTGTATGAAATGGAGTTCTTCAGTTTTGTCACTGAGGAACTGATGGAGGATTTATATGCATCTTCGCAGTATCCGACGACGGAGTAGTCGGATACGTTTTTGAATTCCTTTGTGGTTTCGTTTTTGAAAGTTACTTGTTGTAATGGAGAGGTTGCCTGATCAGTGGTCGGAAAACTCATTGTCGGAGTGATGACTCCGACGGAGGAGATTTCGGCGTTTACGTATCCGGCAACGATACCAGCTAGAGCTTGGCTGTTTGTGGATGTGATGGTTGGGGATTCAAGATAGAAATTGTCGATTTTTGTATCTGGGTTTGTTTTTTTTGTAGGATCTCCGACTACACCAAACATACCGACGATATTGTCGGATGTATAAGAGGTGTTTGTGACGGAGTAGGGAGTGATACCAAAATCGTTATAGGAGTTACTGATTTTGAGATTGGAGATGGTATGGTATTTGCCATTATCATCTGTTTTGCTTGTGAACTGACCGATGAATGGGTGTTCTGAATTTCCGATTGGTGGCAATGCTTTGATGGTGGAATGTTTTTCATCGTCCATGTTGATGTCGGCTGCAAGTTCGAAGTAGATGGTAGTACTATCGAATTTTCCTAGATACTGAAGCCAGGCAAGGTTATAGAGGTGTCTTGGATTTGTGATTCCATAGGGCTCGTCTTTTGTTCCTCTTCCATAGGCAAAATAGGCGGCGGCAGAGCCTCCGTTGATGGACGGACTGAGATTGACGCGGTTATCAAACCAGGTCAATGATGCGGTGATTGTCGCCAGGAATGCAGCTCCGAGGCTGATTCCTAGGATCATTTTTGTTTTTTTGCTTGTTTTCATAATTAGATAATATAGGAAAAGTCGATGGTCTCGAATTTGATTTCATCGTTTTCTTTGATGTTGTCCAGGACTTCGTTTCCGATATTGAGACTGTAGAGTCGTTCGATTGCATTTTCGTTGTATTCGAGGATGACTCCGATTTGTTTATAAATGGTTAGATCTGTTTCGGTAAGGGATATGGAGGAGGAATATTTGTATGTGCTGTTATCGACTAGGGACTGGTCTTTGTGACTTTGTATTTTTGTTTTATCTATGGTCTGCTTTTCGCTATCTTGGCTTAATATGTCTTGGGTTCCTTCTGTCGGTATCAGGAAGGTTGAGAAGTTTACGATGGCTGAGAGTGTATTACCATAGCTATTTAATTTGTTTTTAAGTTTTGTTGTACTTGCTTTTGTGCTTTCGTCTGTCGTGGTTTCTGTGGCAAACAAGGATGTTTCATCGTTTGTGGATGTGCTTACTTTCAGGCTTGCTCCCGGTAGTTCCGACGTTCTTGTCTGATCGATAGTGAAGAGGAAGAAGAGGGAACGGGTATCCTCGAGGATGGAGTATGTTCCGATGGAAATTTGTTTTTCTTCCGAAGGAACCATTTTTCCGTTATCGAACTTGTAGACTAGACTTGGAGTAAGGTTATAGATATATGGATTTTTGTTTTCGGTATCTTGGGTAGTGGTTGTCTGGTTGTATTTTTCGAAGATCTCCACTTGCTTTATCACCGGACTCATTTTTGCGGTCACAAAACCATTGCCGGAGGATCCGACCTGTCTGATGACATTGAACCATGCTGCTGTTGCCATGAATACTGCAAACAGAGAAAACAGGGTCATACTTGTCATTGCGATGATTTTGAGATTCAGGAGACGCTTTTTTTCCATATATCTATTATATAAATGGTTTTGGCAGCTGGCTGTCTATACTTAGACCCTGTAGCTTTGCGTCATCAAATCGCTTTGATTTTGCTATTTTCAAGTTTGCTAAGTAGTTTCTGCAACTGCTTAGAACCAAATTTTACTATGTTTTTCGTTTTTGTACAATAGCAATTATCGTGATACCGCATGCATTTTTCTGATGATTCTTGACATCCGTACGTTTATAATTATGGATATGACGGTAGAGACATTTTTCAAGAACTATGATCTGACTCAGATGGATGTGGTATCCATTAGGAATACTCCTGATGGGATAGCTTTTGTCGTGGATATGGATTTCAATATGCATTTCGATGGCGGAAACCACGTCAGAACCGAATTCGATATGACATTCTGTCATGAATTCGTCTTTTCGGGTACACATTCCAAGAGAGATTATTTGAATCATCCTCAGGTTCTGTCTCAGCAATACAAGGACAGAATCCTGCATCTTGGAATCGATGGGGATGATCTATGGATCCAGGAATGCAATATCGTCATCCATAAGAATGTAAGCCCTTATATTGACCATACTATTCAGTAGATATCTTTTGTTTTTTTTACAATATTGATAACGCTCACATTTCCTTTTTTGTGTTTTAATTGCAATTCTTATACAAATAGCTTGTAATATTTGGTGATAGACAAAAAGATAGATATAATTTTCTAGCCAAAAAAAGATTCATTAGGGGGTAGTAAAATGAGTCAAGCAAAGAAAAAGGTCAAAAAGCCTATAGCTTTATGGACACTTACTGGCATCAGCGCAGCTCTGGTTGCGGCATTCAGCGTCGGATATGTCGTAACCCTGCAGTTCGTGGATGTCATCAACAAGGCACTCAACGTAGAAGGGTCGAAGAACATCGAAGTCGGTGATGCTTCCAAGGAAGACACCAAGTATTTCAAAAGCGAGTACAAAAACGACGATGAGCTTTTGAAAAGCGACGCCGATGTGGCAGAGAGACTGACGGAGGAAGGAAGCGTTCTTCTCAAGAACGGCAATTCCGCTCTTCCGCTTTCCAAGACCAGCAAGGTCACGCTTCTTGGTCATTCCTGTGACAATTTCATCGTCTGCGGAACCGGCAGTGCCAAGATCAATGCCGACGATGCACCGACTCTGAAGGAGGCTCTGGAGAGCCGCGGAGTCAGCGTCAATCCGAGTGCCTGGAATTTCTACGAGACCAACAAGGACAAGTACAAGAGCAATCCGGACAAGGATTCCAATTCCATCCGTAACTCGGATTCCGGTCTTACGACCTATCTTGTCAACGAAATCCCTTATAGCAAGCTTCAGTCCGACGGCGTCACTTCCTCTTTTTCTCAGTACAATGATGCTGCCATCGTCGTCATCTCCAGAATCGGCGGCGAAATGTACGATATTCCGAACAATGTCGAGCATCAGGGCGACGGAAACGAGACCGTGAACGGAAGCGGAAACTCCCTTGAACTCACCAAGAACGAAATCGAACTCATCGATCAGGCCAAGAGCCAGTTCGGTAAGGTCATCGTCCTCCTCAATTCCGCCAATCCTTTGGAATGCGATTTTCTGACTTCCGGATCTTCCAAGGTCGATGCCTGCCTTTGGGTTGGCTATACCGGTAAGATGGGTCTTAACGGCGTTGCCGATCTTCTTGTGGGCAATACGTCTCCGTCCGGAAGGCTTGTCGATACCTATTGCAACGACAATACCACGAGTCCGAGCATGGTCAACATGTATTCCGCAGAGTGGACCAATTCCTCCAAGTGGGGTAAGGACATGGTGGCTAACGGCCTTGACGGAAACAAGTACTACAATGCCTATCAGGAAGGTATCTATGTCGGATACCGCTACTATGAGACCAGATACGAGGACTTTGTCTACAATCGTCAGGGTGTCGGAAACTACGACTATTCCAGCATCGTAGCCTATCCTTTCGGCTATGGTCTTTCCTATTCCACGTTCGAATACAGCACTCCTTCCTTTGTCGAGAACACGAAAGACGATACCATCGACGTCACCCTTATGGTGAAAAACACAGGAAGCCATAAGGCCAAGGATGTCGTCGAGGTCTATTTCCAGAGTCCGTATACCGATTATGATATCGCCAATGGTATCGAGAAGGCTTCTGTCGAACTCTGCGGATTTACCAAGACCAAGGAACTTGCTCCGAACGAGTCTCAGGAAGTCACGATTTCCGTCGACCGTGAAGAGCTTGCCACCTATGATTCCAAGAATGCCAAGAGCTATATCCTGGAAAGCGGCGATTATTACCTGACTGTCGGAAACAATGCCCATGACGCTCTGAACAACATTTTGAGCAAGAAGGGCAGCGTAAGAGAGGACAGAGTCTATTCTCTTTCCACAGACAAGAAGGGCGGAGATTCCACCAAGGTCTATAAGCTTACCGTGAATGATTCCGACAAGGATGCCTATTCTACCGGTGCAGACGGTGAAAAGATCACCAATCATTTCCAGGAGGCTTCCTTAAGCTATTATGGCGAAGAGGATATGAAGTATCTTTCCAGAAACGATTGGGAAGGAACCTGGCCGACTGTCATCAAGCTCGAACTCAACCAGAAGATGCATGACGAGATGACCGGTATCAAGCAGTATGTTCCGGTTGAATCCAGCCGTGCTCTTCCTTCGATGGGTGCCACCAACAACAAGAAGCTCATCGACCTGATGGGTAAGGACTACGATGATCCGGAGTGGGAACCGCTTCTTGATCAGCTTACCTACAAGGAAATGTGCGAGCTTATCGGACTTGGATATCATGGAACCAAGCTTGTGACCAGTGTCAGCAAGCCGGTCACCAAGGACGAGAACGGTCCTCAGGGATTCTCCGGAAACCTTACCGATATTTTGGGAACCTCAAAGACGATGATGGCCTATACTGATGAGAACATCATGGGTGCCACCTGGAATACCCAATTCATGGAAGAGGTCGGAAAACACATCGGAGAGGACGGACTTGCCCTTGGCTATTCCGGCCTTTATGGTCCGGCCATGAATACGCACCGTACTCCGTATGGCGGACGTAACTTCGAATACTATTCCGAGGATGGTTTCCTTGCCGGCATGATCGCTGCCAGCGAAGTCAAAGGCATCCAGAGCAAGGG